>NZ_JBJXCT010000003.1:0-179885 GCF_046159715.1 Pampinifervens navoyensis | reverse complement strand
AATCTACATGGCGGTAATTTCTTACAATCTCCATAGGCTCTGGAGTGCAGGGATGCTATAACTTGCAACTTGCGTTAAAACCTATTTCAATACCCCCTGAAACTATTCTGGTTAAAACCCAGTATCCGTGCAAGCTCCCGTCTTTCAGGTTTACCACATGCTCAAGATGCGCTTGCACCGCGTATGTTTTCTTAACCATTACAGAAAACTATGTTATAATAAACGAGGAGGTTTTGCAATGGCTATAACTGTTAGAGTCCCCACGCCGCTGAGAAGAGTAACCAACGGTCAGGGTGAAGTGCAGGTGCAGGCTGGCACCATAAGAGAAGCCATAGAGAAACTTGAAGAGGCATACCCTGGCTTTAAAGAAAGGCTTGTGGACGAGCAGGGTGAGGTAAGAAGGTTTGTGAACCTTTACCTTAACGACGAAGACATAAGATTTCTTAAGGGTCTTGATACAGAACTCAAAGATGGAGATGTTCTCTCTATAGTCCCTGCCATTGCAGGTGGTCAGAGGTAAACCCTTTCCAGATAAAGTAAGAGCTCTTCAAAAAGAGCCATTGCCATTTCTTCCGACGGCATATCCATATTTACCCTCTCCACACCGCCTGTAGATACCACAATCCTCTTTCCCTTTAATTCTACTGTCCTTATATGATAATACGGCACAACAAGGGTTTTCTCGTCAGTCCTGTAAATCAAGTATCTGCTCTCAAGCTCCACCCCCAGCTTTTTGAGGTTTTCCCTTATGCTCTTCATACCAAGCCTGGTGGTATCTTTATGGGGCTATGAAACCTTTCTGGTTCCTCCTTGACCACCATGGCATAGACTCCAAAGCAGTATCTGCCTAGCTCTACGACCCTTCCAACCCTCAAGCCTGCCTCCTCAAGCATAAGACCCACCTCCCATTCAGAATAAACTTCCTCTGGTGGAGGACCCTTGTCCCTCTCTTCCTTTTTCCAGTCTATTATAGCTACATAAGCGAGAGTTTTGCAAACTCTTTTTATCTCCTGCATAAAATCCACAGGGTTCTCAAGCTCATGAAAGACGAAAGCCATAAAGACAAAATCCACCGTGTTTTCTGGTAAAGGTAGACGGTTTTCTTCAGAGGGCAGGACCTCCACGTTGGAAAGTCCAAGGCTTCTGACTTTGTTGCTGGCGTATTCCACAGCGAGTGGCTCTATATCTATAGCATAAACTCTTCCTTCTGGTCCTACGGCCTCCGAAAGATAGGGAAGGTAAAAGCCTGCACCCGTGCCCACGTCAAGCACCCTCATGCCTTTTCTCAGCCCGAACTCTCTGAGGGTCTTCTGGGGGTCAAAAAGCTCAAGCCTGCCTGGGTCGTCCAGCTTCTGAAGTTTTGAGGGGTCAAACTTGTGTCCCATGGAAAAAATTATATGAGCTTTAAAAGCTCTCTTAGCTGTTTTATCTCATCTCTGAGCCTTGCAGCCTTTTCAAACTCCCACTTCTTTGCACACTCCCACATCTCCTTTTCCAGCTTGTTTATACGCTCTATAAGGTCTTCTTCTGAGGATATGCCCTTTGGAAGCTTCACCGGTAGTTTTACATAATCCAGCTCTTCTATTGCCAGCAGTTCTTTTATGGGCTTTACTATGCTCTTTGGTGTTATACCATGCTCCCTGTTATACCTTTCCTGAATCTGCCTTCTTCTGTTGGTTTCTTCTATGGCCCTCCTCATGGACTCGGTGACCCTGTCTGCGTAAAGTATGGCTTTGCCATTGATGTTTCTCGCCGCACGCCCTATGGTCTGTATAAGGGAGGTGTAGCTCCTTAAAAAGCCTTCCTTGTCTGCCTCCAGTATGGCAACAAGAGACACCTCTGGCAGGTCAAGACCCTCTCTCAGAAGGTTTACGCCCACTATTACTTCCACTGCACCTTCCCTCAGCTCCTTTACCACCTTCGCCCTTTCTATGGCATCCAGGTCTGAGTGCATATATTTTGCCTTTATACCCCTTTCGTTAAGGTATTCTGCAACCTCCTCCGCAAGCCTCTTTGTGGTGGTAAGCACAAGAGCCCTTTCCTTCCTTTTTCTTCTCTCCCCGATTTCCCTTATCAGGTCCTCAATCTGGTTTCTCGTGGGACGCACCTCTACCACAGGGTCAAGAAGTCCCGTGGGTCTCACGATTTGTTCCACCATTATGCCCTTGCTTCTCTGAACTTCCCATTCTCCCGGAGTTGCAGACATGTATATGACCTGGTTGAGTTTCTGCAGAAACTCTTCAAACTTGAGGGGTCTGTTGTCAAGGGCGGAGGGCAGTCTCCAGCCATACTCCACCAGCTTTTCCTTTCTTGACCTGTCTCCGTTATACATGGCTCTTACCTGCGGTATGGTCACATGGGACTCATCCACTACAAGGAGGAAGTCATCGGGAAAATAGTCAAGGAGCGTAAAGGGAGGTTCTCCTGGCTTTCTGCCATCAAAGTATCTGGAGTAGTTCTCTATACCCTTACAGTGCCCGAGCTCTCTTATCATCTCCATATCATGCATGGTTCTCTGATATAGTCTCTGGGCTTCCACCATCCTGCCCTGAGATTTGAACCACTCCACTCTTTCCTTGAGGTCTTTCTCTATCTGCTGGAGGGCTTCTTCTATTGTGTCTCTTGGTGCTACGTAGTGGCTTGCGGGGAAGAGCACCACCTTTTTAAGGTCTTTTATCTTATGCCTGTTGAGGGCATCCATCAGCTCTATGGACTCTATTTCATCATCCCAGAACTCTACCCTGATGAGCTGGTCTTCCATATCAGATGGCACCACTTCAAGGGCATTACCCTTTACTGCAAAGGTCGCCCTTCTTATAGCGTAGTCGCTGCGCTCATAGCCTATCTCCACTAGCTTTCTTGTAAGCCTGCTCAGGCTCAGCCTCTGTCCCACTTCAAGGGAAACTCTCATTGAGTAGTAAGCCTCCGGAGAGCCAAGGCCGTATATGCAGGAAACTGAGGCGACCACGATAACGTCCCTGCGTTCAAGCACGGACACGGTGGCTGAGTGCCTGTATCTTTCCAGAATCTCGTTGATGCTGGCGTCCTTCTCAATGTAGAGGTCCTTTTCGGGTATGTATGCCTCTGGCTGGTAGTAATCGTAGTAGGAGATAAAGTATTCCACCGCATTGTCTGGAAAGAGCTCTTTCAGCTCCCGATAGAGCTGTGCGGCCAGTATTTTGTTGTGGGCTATTATAAGGGTCGGCTTTCCGTGTTTTTCAATGACGTTGGCTATGGTGAAGGTTTTGCCTGTGCCTGTGGCACCCAGAAGCACCTGCTCCTTTACCCCAGACTCAAGGTTTTCCAGTAGCTCCCTTATAGCTCCCGGCTGGTCGCCGGCGGGTTGGAGGTCTGTTTTTATACTAAACCCCGACAGGGTTTTCATAACTTATCATAATTTAAACCGCTCCGTTGGCCTTGACCACATAAATCGCCGTGCCATTCTCTGGCACTCGTCAGACAGGGCAAGAATGCCGTCAGCAAGTTATAATTTAGACCCGTGAAAATACTGATTCTTACCGAAGGCTCTTCTCATATAGGCCACGGACACATCACTAGGTGTCTTTCCCTTTATGAAGCCTTCTCAGTATACGGTCAGAAGCCTTTTATGTTAGTGGCCGGAGACGGCTCGGTGGAGGGGGTTTTGAGAGGGGTAAACCATCGCATTTTTGACTGGCACGGGCGGTGGAAGGAGGTGAGGGATATCCTGAAAGACTATCACCTCGTTGTGGTTGACTCTTACATTGCGGGGAGAGAAATCTACGAAGACATATCCGGCTCTGCAAGGCTCGGGCTGTTCATAGACGACTACAAAAGGCTTGATTACCCACCAGGTGTTGTGCTCAACGGCGGAGTTTACGCAGAAGAGCTCTGCTATCCCGAAAGGACTGGGGTCAGATACCTTCTTGGACCAAAATACATACCCCTCAGAAGTGCCTTCTGGAAGATAGGGAAAAAAGCCATAAGAAAAAGGCTTAGAAGGGTTCTCATAACCTTTGGTGGGGACGACACCAGAAACATGACGCCACGGGTAGTCAATCTTCTTCTGGAAACCAGAAAAGACTTAGAGCTCTTTGTGGTTGTAGGCAAGGGCTTTGGCAACAAAGATGGCATTTACAGGTTCAGGCATGAAGGGGTAAAGATTTTTGAAGGTCTGTCTGCGGAGGGTATGAGGGATATAATGCTTTCTGTGGACGTAGCCATAAGCGCCGGCGGTCAAACAACCTACGAGCTTGCAAGAACTGGCACGCCTACCATTCTCGTTGCGGTCGCCGAAAATCAACTTCTAAACTGCAAGGGCTGGGAAAAGCAGGGCTCTGCCCTCTACGCCGGCTGGTGGGAGGAGAAGGTGCTTATGGAGAACTTGCTTTCTGCCCTTAACAGGCTTGCGGACTGGAACTTGAGAAAAGAAATGTCCAGAAGGGGCAGGAGGCTGGTGGACGGCAGAGGTGCTCTGAGAGTTGCCAGAGAGCTTTTGAGAACATATGATTATAAACATGGAGCAAGCAGAGCTTCAAAAGAGCTATACCATAAGAACCTTCCACGACATAGTATCAGCCCTGAAAGAAAACCCGGCCTGGCTTGAAGAACTCAGAATGCTCATACTCACCACAGAGCTGGTTGAACTGCCAAAGAAGTTTGAAGAGTTTGCGAAAGAGGTCAGGGAAAGATTTGACAGACTGGAAAAGGAAGTTGCATATCTAAAGGAAAAAAGCCAGAGCACGGAGCAGAAACTGGAAGAGGTCAAGAGTGATACTGAAAATCTAAAGACAAATATGGCAGTGGTGAAGGAGGATGTGGATACTCTCAAAACCGATATGACTGTGGTAAGAAAGGATATAGAATTCCTAAAGGGGGAACTGCAAATTGTAAAAACTGACGTTGCGGAGCTCAAAGGGGACAACCTTGAAAGGAAGGTAAGAGAGAGGGCCGGTGCTTATCTTGGCAGGCACTTCAGGTATTCGGAAGTTATAGACTTAAATGCCTTTGTGAGAAAACTTGACGAAGCAGAAGACAGTAGTATCATAACCGCAAAGGAAAGGGAAGATGCCCTTGAGCTTGACGCAGTGGTAAAGGCTAAAATAAAAGAAACAAGGCAGGATGTTATGCTTGCCATAGAAGTATCTTACTCAGTTCACGCAGAGGATGCAGAAAGAGCCATGAGGGGAGCCCAAACCGTCCAGAAAGTCTACAACATGACCACCCTGCCTGTAGTTATAGGCGTGAACGTGAGTAAAAACCCTTGCAGAAAAATACAGGGATGTGGTTTTTATAAAGCTCGCTCGCTCGCAGGATTAATCATCCCCATCACGATAACATCTTTCCACCTGCCATCCTTGAACACAAACTCCCTGAGCCTGCCCTCCTCCACAAAGCCCATCCTTTTGTAAAAATTTGTAGCCCTCTCGTTGTCCTCTATAACCTCCAGCTTGAGAGTGTGAAGTCCTGCCACCTCAAAGGCAAGACTTATGGCTGACCTTTCAAGAATCAGCCCCGCACCGTGTATCTTTTCCTCAGGGTTTGCGTAGATGCCAAAGTAGGCATTGCGGTTGTGAAGGTCCACTTTATTTAGATAAATGACACCGATTAACTTACCCTCTGAGCATACCAGATAGTAAAAGTTCCTTTTATCTCTTTTCAGGTTTTCTACAAACTCCTTGTGTTCCTCCACGCTTATTTCATGGTCCGTATACATCCACCTTCTAACCTCTGGATGGTTTCTCCACCTCCTGACCATCTCCCTCTCTTCTTCAGTCAGGTTCACAAAGTTTTTCAGAAGAACTTTTCCAAGCTCTATATCTCTCCTTAAGCTCTCTGATGGGCGTGTCCCATCCCTTTTCTCTGATGAAAGGTTCAAAGATTGCGTATTCTCTCCTGTAGTGCACTGACCCCCCCCGTGTTGCTTAAGTGGCTTGATTTCCATATTTTTTATTCTATCCCAGTTTTCTTTAAAAAGTTTCTGAATCTCTCTGTGAAGTTTCAGGTATGAGCTCCTGAGGGTTTCTTTTTCCTCATCAATGAAGACCTCCCTCTGCAGGAGAATGTCCCCTGTGTCCACGCCCTCGTCAACAAGGTGAATGGTAACCCCCTTGGGCGTATCCTCCAGAAAGCTCCAGACGTTGGGATACGCTCCCCTGTTGTAAGGCAAAAAGGATATATGCAGGTTTATTATCCTTGGACAGTATGCACGAACCACATCTCTGGGTATTATGTGCTTGTAGTTGTAGCTTATTATGAAGTCTGGGCTTATAGATTTCATATACTCAAGGTTCACCTGCTCTTCTGTGTATACTACATCCTCTACTATTTCTTTCAACCACTCAAAAAGCTCTAAGCTGTGCTGGTTTCCGCCAAGGAAAAGGATTTTCATAGTATTTTCCTCACCAGTTTAAAGCCTTCAGCATATTCACAACCTACCTGCATGCCCCTCAATTTTGCTAAATATTCTATTCCTTCTATGGACCTTGGATGGGGGTATTGCCTCAATTCACTCCTGTAGCATTGCATTGCCTCAATTTTCTTCCTGATGTGCTTCTCTGAAAGCGTAAAGTATGTGTCTGGTTGAAAACTGACTGGGTAAGCCCATTCTGTGGAGGATAGAACTTCACAGGAGTATATCTCTTTTACAGAACTACCCGGCTGAGGCCTCGTAGCCGTTAGCACGGCTCTGTAAGTTATCTGATGGTCTATGTTCAGGTCTCCTCCGTGATGGGTGAAAATTATTTCCGGTTTTATCTCCTCTATTACTTTTTCCACTGTTTTTACGATATCAAGCAAAGGGACGCTATCAAACCTGTTGTCCGGAAAATCACAGAATATTACTTTTTTAACACCCAGTAATCTGTTAGCCATTAAAGCATCTTCTCTGAGAGCTTCAAGCTCCACCTTTCTTGTCTTTGGCTCTCTTTTCTCATCCCTTGACGTTATACCTTCTCCAAGTATCAGAGTATAAACCTCATTGCCCTCTTCAGAAAACTTTGCAACTGTTCCCCCGCAACCGAGAACTTCATCGTCTGGATGTGCAATGATTAACAAAATACCTGAACTATGAGTCATCTTCTATAACCTCAAACCTGCCTACTACTTTATCTACTTTTAGAACTGCCTCAGTAAACTCTATTTTTAGTTTCCCCAATTTTATAAATGCCTTTGGATAATCTTCTGCATCAAGCATGCGTATAAAATCGTAGAAATCCTCTAAATTACTTATGTTCGCATCTAATATGTTGCTATTCTCTGGTTTTAGCCTTCTATATATGCTTCCTTTGCCTTCTTGCTTATAAGGCGTGATGTTACATTCAATAATTGTAGGTATCATGCTAAAGAAAATAATATTAGATATCTTTATAAACAACTCTTCTGCTGTGCCTAATTCCAACCAGATATCATGCTTTAAAAAGATATCTCCTTCATCAATGCCCCCTGATATCCTAAAGGCTGTAATTTTTGTTCTATAAATTTTTCTAATTATATGGTTTTGTAAAGGGCTCCCGCCTCTGCCTTCAGGCAAATCTCCTATATGAAACCCTATGCAATTATATTTAGTGTATAGCCACTCTGGGATCATCCAAGACCAGTGCGGGAAGAATACATAATCTGGATTAAGACTGTATAGCATATCTTCATTTAGGTCTTCAGGTTTTTCAACTATATGAGTTTGATATTTGTCTTTATATAAGTCTCTAAATCTTAAGGCATTTTTGACATTCCATCTTCTTATAGTAGCAATCAGAACCTTTTTCATAGTATATTTGTCTTATATAGTAGAGATATCTGCTTTTCCAACGCAAAACTTGTTCCATTCTTCATAATCCTTTTCATACTCTCCATACCCATGGCTAAAGTTTGCACCCGAATAGTATACTATAAGCTCACCCGTATTTTTCATCAATGGCTGGTTAGCAGTAGTTATCATTCCACAATCCCACTCTCCTTCTTCTCCAAGGGGTATGATAGGCTCATCAGAGACAAGCTCCCATTTTCTGCAGTCTTTGCTATAAGCAAGGTAGACCTCAATCTTCCCGTCGTGGGTGCCTCTGGGTATCTCATGGTCTATCATAAAAAGCCACAGAAAACCAAGGTAGTGGTCTTTATAGTTAAAGGGGCACAGCCCATAAAAGTCTGCCCATTTGAAGCCTCTCTTCTGGGCTATTCTGTCCTCCCTTTCTAAGGGTATCCATACAGTCCTTGGTTTGCTCCAGTTGAGGAAGTCTTTGCTTGTGGACATGCCCACACACCGGCGGGTTCTTCCCTGTGGGTCTATCTTGTAGGTCTTTACCATAGCTCTGTAGACCTTCTTCTTTTCGTCATAAAAAACCGGTGCCACATCGCTATACCAGACCTTTCTGGTCTTTTTGTTGGGAAACTTGAGCAGAGGGATAACTGGGTTTTTATCGTATTCTACAAAGTTTATTCCATCCTTTGAAAAGACAACACAGTAGCCCCTGTCTGTGTAGCCAAAGAGCTTGTAGGGATACTCGTCCTCTGGTATGTATATCACTGAGGGTATGTGGTAGTTTGCCACCACATTGCTCATACACTCCAGGGACTGGGTTTTGTGGTAGAAGTCAAGGACTTTGCCCTCCACCTCCACGGTGGGATACAGATGGGGCAGGCTCTCTTTGAGGGGTCTTATGAGGGGCTTTTGCCAGTGGATACCATCGGTGGACTCCGCAAGGCATACAAAAAAGCCTATCCCATCCACATAGCTCTGATAATACATCCTGAGCCTGTCGGGAAGCTCTATTACTGAGCCGTAAAGGTAGGTATGCTTTTCTTCCCATGGGTATTGGGGACACAGGACGGGTCTGGGGTATTTTTCAGCCCTGAGCATGCACCTCCTCAAAGTTCAGAATATCCATATACTCCCATTCCCTGAAAGCCATGGCGTAGATGCCTGCCTGAGACAGGAGCCTGATAAAACCCTCGCTGAAGCTAAGACTGCCCATGATGAGAATTAACTCTTTGTCCGCATACTCAGGGAAGTATTGCAAGAACCTTTTTGCCTTTTCTTTGAACTCCTCTATGTGCTTTTCTCTCGGTGTGGTCTTGACCTCAAGGAGAAAAACCTGCTTTTCACACACCGCAAAGGCGTCAAACTCTTCGTATATGCCCTTTTTTCTGTTTTCGTAAACCACCCTGAGATACGCCCTTTCAGGCTCACACTGGAAGTATTTCCTGACCACAGGCTTGAAAGCTGGAAATACAATATCCTCCACTATGGTTCCCATCTTATTCGCAATCTCACCCCAGCGTTTGTTTAATTCCCTTAGCTCTTTCCTGTGTTCCTCCCTATACTCCTCTATCTTGCGGTCTGTTTCTGCCGTATACCTTATAACCCATTTTTTAAAGTCCGCCATCTCTTCAATGAGGTATTCCATCAACCTCTCAAGCCTGTCAACTCTTTCCTCTACCTTTTCCATCTTAAATCTCCAGCTTTTAAATTTAAACCCTCACATCCTTCTGAAAACGGGCTGTAGCAGTTGCCCCTCCAGTAGCTCCTCCACCATCTCATACTCCACCGCATACTTTACGATGTCAAGCACCTCGTCGTAGACCTTCAGAGTTCTCTCTATTACCTTGTCGTCGTGGGGCAGAGCCATGTTGTGTCCGCCTGTAAAGAGCACTCCCCTTTTTGCACACTCCTGCTGAAAAAGTGTCTTGAGCTTCAGGCTCTCATCCCTGAAGTCCAATAAAAACCTGACCGGATAGCCCTTCGCATAGACAAGGCCCTCAAGTTCTTTCTCTTCTATGAGCTTCTGGATGCCCTCTTTGAGCTTCCGTCCCTGCTGCCACAGGTAGGGTATCACCTCGTGGTCTTTTAGATACTCTACGGTAGCCAGGGCTGACGCTATGCTTGCGGTCTCACCGCCAAAGGTAAAGGAAAAGAAAACCTCTTCAAAGAGCTCCATTATCTCAGCCCTGCCCACTACCGCAGATATGGGCATGCCGTTTCCCATGGCTTTTCCAAAGCAGGCAAGGTCTGGCACAACTCCAAAGTATTCCTGAGCACCACCGAGGGAAAAGCGAAAGCCGGTAACCACCTCGTCAAAGATAAGAAGTGCTCCGTGCCTGTGGGTCAGCTCTCTGACCTTCTGCAGGAAGTCTCCCTCTGGCTCTTCTATGCCTACCGGCTCCATTATGACGCAGGCTATCTGGTCAGGGTATTCTTCAAAGAGTCTCTGGAGGCTCTGGAGGTTGTTGTATTCAAAGGTGAGAGTGAGCCTTTTTACTTCTTCTGGCACCCCTCTACTACGGGTGGTCGTGCCAATATACCAGTCCTGCCAGCCGTGATATCCACAGCTGGCTATGTATTTCCTGCCGGTGTATGCCCTTGCAAGCCTGACCGCTGCGGAGGTGGCGTCAGAGCCGTTCTTTCCAAAGCGCGCCATTTCACAGCATGGTATGACTTCTCTCAGAAGCTCTGCAAGCTCAGCCTCCAAGTAGCTCGGCAGTGTAAAGACCGTCCCCCTTCTCAGCTCCTTTTCAACCCTTTCCAGCACTGGCTCAAAGGCATAGCCCAGGACGCACGCCCCCAGACCCATGGTGTAGTCTATGTAGGTGTTACCGTCAAGGTCTACCAGCTGACAGCCCTTCCCCTCCCTTACAAAGAGGGGCACTGCCCCCACAGAAAACTGAAGGTAGGACTTGCTAAAGGTCTGAGAGCAGTTAGGGACGAGCCTCTTTGTCCTCTCAAAGTGCCGAAGGCTTTCCTCAAGTTTTAACCTTCTTCCCTTCAGGCTTTTTATGAACTCCCTGTCCTCTCTCAGAGACCTGAGGTATCCCTCGTTAACAGGAATTTCTTTTTCTCTTTCAAGTAGTTCCGGTCTTTCCTTTATGAGCCTTACCACATCCCAGTATACAAAGTCCTCTCTCTGGAGGGCTGTGATTATCCTCTCTATGACAATTAGGTCCTCCGGGTAGTCCAGGCTCAGGTGGATGTGAGAGAGGTCTTCTTCATGAAGCCTATAAAAGAGCCTTTTTGCCCTCTTTGATTTCCTTATGTAAGGGCTCACATGCTCTCTCTCTGAGGGCAGTTTTGCCTTCTGGTCTGCTCTAAGTATCCACTCCCCCTTTATGACCTCCACATCAAAGCCATTGACTATGGCATTATAGGCGAAGTAATCAAGGTCTTCGTCCTTGTACAGCTCTACCGCCATATCAATAAGGTTGTGGTCTATAAGAGGGCAGTCCGCAGTCACTCTAATTACCGTATCCAGTTCAAAGTTGGCGGTCGCCTGTGCGTATCTGCTGAGAACATCAATGGGATGTCCTCTAATAACTTCCCAGCCCTTGCATACGCCTATCCTTTCTATTATGTCATCCTGCTCAAGCCACGAAGTGACAAGCACCCTGACATCTACCTTTGCCCTGCCAGCCCTTGAAAGAACCCAGTCCAGCACAAGCCTTTCGTAAAGAAGCTGAATGCTTTTACGGGGATACCTACTTGAGCCATTCCTTGCCTGTATGACTAGCCCTACTCTCATAACAGGACAAGTATCACTTTCTCCACCACCCATTCCAGCTCTTCCTCCCTAAGTGCCGGATAGAGTGGTAGGCTCATGACCCTCTCGTAAAAGTCCTCTGCCACAGGGCATAGCCCCCTCCTGTAGCCAAGCCCTTCCATAAAGGGGTGCCAGTAGACGGGGATGTAGTGCACCTGCGCGCCTATGCCCTGAGCCCTGAGCTTTCTGAAGACCTCCCTTCTCCTTTCCTTTTCCCTGAGCCTTACAGGATACAGGTGGTAAGAATGAAGGGCATAGGGCTTTTCTGCAGGGAGACTTATGGCGTCAAAGTCTTTGAACTTTTCCCCGTAGAGCCTTGCCAGCTCTCTGCGTCTTCTGACAAAACCCTCTAACTTCCTGAGCTGAGATATGCCAAGGGCACACTGAAAGTCCGTTATCCTGAAGTTAAAGGACGGAAACTCAACCCAGTATTCCCAGTCTTCGCCCCTGACTATGCCGTGGTTTCTGCACTGCATGAGCCTTCTGTATAGCCCTTCGTCGTTGGTGAGCACCGCGCCTCCTTCGCCTGTGGTTATGTGCTTGACAGGGTGGAAGCTAAAAACTGTCGCATGAGAGTATCTGCAGGAGCCCGTTTTATGCCCCCTATACTCAGAGCCAAGGGCATGGCAGGCGTCTTCTACCACATAAAGCCCATACCTCTGAGCGACCTGCCAGACCTTTTCCATGTCCACGGGATGCCCGGCGTAGTGAACTGGAACTATGAGCCTTGTCCTCTCCGTTATAAGGCTCTCCAGCAGGCTCACATCCATGTTTCCCGTGTCCCCTTCCACATCGCAGAATACGGGTCTTGCTCCCAGAAGAACCCCAGTGGAGACCGTTGCGGTAAAGGTTATGGGAGTGGTTATAAACTCATCACCCTCGCTCAGCCCTAGGGCTCTGTATACACAGTAAAGGGCAGAGGTGCCAGAGTTGAAGACAACCGCATATCTGGCTCCGCAGTAGCCAGCAAGGGCTTTTTCAAACTCTTCAATCTTTGGTCCCTGAGTGATAAAGTCAGACCTAAGGACCTCAAGCACCGCCTTTATGTCTTCTTCATCAATGAACTGCTTTCCGTAAGGTATCATTCTTCAAACTCGTAGCTGTGGTATAGCTTTATGCCCCTTTGCTTTGCAACTGCATGATTTAAAATTTATGCCTCCACACCCTCAAGGGCCTTCTCCAGAAAAATCTTCAGCTCTTCTCCTTCCAGCCACCAGTCGTTTCTGTCGCTCCTGTAGAAAAAGCCCTCGGGCATTCTCGGGTATCTCTGCCACTTCTCAAGAGCTCTGGCTTCAAAGCTGAAATGAGGCAGTATGACAAAGTATTCTTTATCCTCGTGCCTTACGAGCCTTACATCCCTTGCTTCATCCTCTGATATTAGACTCTCGTGGAGCTTCTCTCCGGGTCTTATCCCAATAAACTTAAAACTACATTCCGGACACATGGCTTTTGCAAGGTCCACAATCCTGACACTGGGAATCTTTGGCACAAAAACCTCCCCGCCATCTGCTTCCTGAAGGGCAAAGAGCACGAGCCTGACGCCCTCTTCAAGGCTTATCCAGAAGCGAGTCATAGCGGGGTCTGTTATGGGCAGCTCCCTTGAGCTTTCAGACAGGAGCTTCAGAAAGAGGGGTATGACGCTTCCTCTGCTTCCCACCACGTTGCCATACCGGACTATGCTAAAGGAGGTTTCCTTTGCACCTGCATATGAATTGCCAGCAATCAGCAACTTTTCCATGGTGAGCTTTGTGGCACCGTAGAGGTTCACCGGGCTCACCGCCTTGTCGGTGGAGAGGGCTACAACCTTTTTGACCCCCTTTTCAATGGCGACCTCTATGATGTTCTGGGCACCTATTATGTTGGTCTTTACCGCCTCAAAGGGGTTGTATTCAAGTATTGGCACATGCTTGAGGGCTGCTGCATGGACCACATAGTCCACACCGTCAAAGGCAAACCAGAGCCTGTCCTTATCTCTGATATCTCCCAGAAAGAACCTGAGCTGGGGATACTGGCTCTCTGGAAACTCTTTGCTCATCTGCCACTGCTTGAACTCGTCCCTGCTGAAGACGATTATCTTTTTGGGTCTGTGATGCCTGAGCACATACCTTATAAAAGCCCTTCCAAAGGAACCTGTTCCCCCGGTGATAAGGATTGTCTTTCCCTCCAGAAAGCTCATTCTATTAGCTCCCAGCTCAGGGGGGTGCCGGCAGGTATGTCAACCCTTGCCCTTCTTCCGAGGATTTCCTTCAGGTATCTGGGGTGAAGACCATAACCGGGTCGGACGCTCCGCACCTTCTCCTGAGTGAAAACCTCTCCAGCCTTGATGTCCTCTGCCACAAAGAGGCTCCTTGAGAACTTTCTCATCCTTTTCTGTTTTTCAGTTAGCTCGTAGCTCACCTTTCCAAGAGCCTTCTCCACCTGCCTTATGGCTTCCACCATGGCTCTGAACTCTGCAGGCTCAAGGGAAAAGGCACTGTCAGGACCTCCAAGGCTTCTGTCCAGAATGAAATGCTTTTCCACCATCACCGCTCCAAGGGTAACGGCCGCCACAGGCACCGCAATCCCCAGCGTGTGGTCAGAAAGCCCCACGGGCACACCAAAGGTCTCAATCATGTTGGGAATAGTCCTCAGGTTCGCATCTTCAAAGGGAGTGGGGTATTCAGACACACACTTGAGAAGGATTACCTGGTCGTTTCCGACCCTCCTGCATGCCTGCAGAGCCTCTTCTATGTCCGAGAGGGTGGCAATGCCTGTGGAGATTATGACCGGTTTTCCCTTGCTGGCAATGTATTCTATGAGGGGTATGTCGGTTATCTCAAAGGATGCCACCTTGTAGGCGGGCGTTCCCAGCTCTTCAAGAAAGTCTACCGCGGTCCTGTCAAAGGGTGAGGAGAAGCATATTAGCCCCAGACTTCTTGCAAACTCAAAGAGCTTCTGGTGCCACTCCCATGGCGTGTAGGCTTTTTTATAAAGGTCATAAAGATACTGCCCATCCCATAGCGTTCCCTCTCTTATCATGAAGTGTTCGTTTCTAATGTTCAGGGTTATGGTGTCTGGGGTGTAGGTCTGGAGCTTGACGGCGTCCGCACCCGACTCCTTTATGGCTTCTATGGTCTTCAGAGCCAGGTCAAGGTTCTGAAGGTGGTTGGCGGATAGCTCCGCAACTACAAAAACTGACTGGCCTTCACATATCTTTCTTTCTCCTATTTTCATCATCCAAAGTCCTCTAAAAGTTTCCTAATCTCCTTTCCAGCATCCCTGAGAAATTTATAGTATAACCCATAAAACCCTTTCACAAACTCTTTCATCCCATGCCCCTTCAAGCTGAGGGCGTGCCCCAGAGCTATCTGGCTCCAGCGGTGGGTGTTGTGATAGGTGAGGTTGTAAAGAAGAGGGTTTTTCATTAGCATAAGCTTTCTCACCAGCTCGCTAAAGCTGTAAACCGTATCGTGATAAGAAGAAAAATCAAACCTCCCTGGAAACTCTCTCACAAACTCTGAGAGGGTTTCAAAGTCTGTATGGAGCTTTCTCAGGACTTCTGAAGGCTTTACCATGTTCACATAGCGCGTGTCAAAGTTATCTTCTATGTTCTTTATAGCTGTATTCTTATCGGCGGATTTTTCCAGCCTGAAAAAGTCTATGGGCAGTGGGATGGCTCCCTCTATCTTTGCACCATCAGAGGTGTTGTAAACTTTTATTCCCTTTTTCTTTATGGTCTGCTCTATACCATACTTGGTGTTGAGAAACCACACGTGAGTTCTGACCTCACCCCCGAAGTTGCCCGGGACTGGTATTTCAAATTTAATCTCCGCCTTTGAGAGAAGGCTCTGGGGGTTGTAGTAGCTTGTGAGCTTTGAATGATGACTCTCTGTCTTTGAGCCAAGGTCAACCCCAAACAGGTATACCTCCTCAAAGCCAAACTCGGCGGCAAGGGCAACGCCTGCGGCGGTAACCGTGGGTCCCGTATGCCATATAATAGGCGAACCTGTAGGCTCAAGAAGCAATGCCCCTGTGTCATTGAGTTTGAGGAACATATAACCCTTTTTAAAGAGCTTAAAGCAATCCGTCCAGAGGGGGTTGTTGGCAATGAGCCTTGTCTTCTTTAGAAAGCTTCTGTCAAGCTCAATGAGCGTGTCGTAGGTGTATTTCGTTCTCTCTATTTCCACGTGAAAGTCTGGCACAATGCCAGCCCTCTGAAGGGCAGATATGGCAGTTCCGCAGGAGAATATGACAGCCCTGTCTTTATACTCCCTTATTTTATCTATGGCGTAGTCCAGAGAGGGACCCGCCCCCACCACAAAGGCAACCGAACCTTGAGGAACTTTCTTTTGAGGGTAGTAAAGGGGTATTTTCCTTTCAAACTTCTCAAGAGTCCATCTGAGAGACCACAGCTCGTCGTCAAAATATCCATGAAAAAGCTCCTGAAAGGCCGGGGAGGAATTAAACCAGTCTATGAGCCTGAGGGGTGGGTTATACTGAAGGTGTTCAAAGTAGTAGCCCCAGTAGAAAACTCCCGGGTTTAACTGTTGTATGGTTCTCAAAAGCTTCTGAAAGGCAATGTCAAGGTCTGGCTCAAGTATGAGCTTGTCGTGGACTATGAAGTTGAGCGTCCTGCCGGGCTTTGAATAGTATTCAAAGAGCCTTTCCCAGTCAAGGTAGTAAATGCTGAGCCTGAAAAAGGCCGGCACATCAAGGATTATGAGGTTCTGCACCTCGAAACGCTCCAGCAGAAGCTCAAGGTGTATCCCAAAGCCAAGCCCAGCCATGAGTAGCAGGGGAATATGTCTTGTGTTTCTGATAGTCTCTGGCTCAACTCTGTTGCCAATGAGCTTTATCAGTTTTGCATCGTATCTATGGGCGATAATCTCAGTGTCTTCTGATGTATCTGAGAGGTCTATATCAGGGAAAATCCTCGTTGGCTTGTCTTCAAAAGCCTGCACCTGAGAAAGGCTCATTGCATAGGCATCCCCTCCGTAGATGCCCCCACCCCCAAAGTCCACATCCAGCCTACCATCTCTGACTATTACATTGAAGTTTTGAGGAAGACTTGAGATAAGCTGGAGTATGCCAGGTGCTCTTCTGCTCAAAAACTGGTGGTTTTTGTAAAGCCTCTCCTTGAGGAACTCCTCAGTTATTTGCATGTATAGGATTTTACAGTATTTCAGGCAGGATGGGTAGGTCATATCAACTCGCTCTGCAGTAAAGCCTCTCTTGAAAAAGGTTGCACGAAGTCATGTATTAGGGGCTTAAAAATTTCTCTTTCCATCCGATAAAAACACATAACAAACCTTAAAGGAGGTGCAAACCATGGCACTGAGAGTGAACTTCAACTTTGAAGCGGCAGCAACCCATACCGCCATCCTTTCCAACGAGAGGGAGATGAACAAGTCTCTACTCAGGCTCTCAACGGGTATGAGAATACTCAACGCTGCGGATGACTCCGCAGGTCTGTTCATCGCAGACCAGCTCATGGTGGTTGGCTCTGGTCTTGAGGAAGGCAACAGGAACATCCAGACAGGTCTTTCTGCCTTGAGAATTGCCGAGAGCTCTGCAGGACAGATATTCAACAGGCTCAACGAGATTTACAAGAGGACAGTGCGTGCGGCAAACGACATAAACGACCCCAATGCGAGGGCGAGTCTTCAGAGAGAGATTGACAACTTCATTGATGCCATCAAGAAAATAGGCACAGACACCGAATACAACGGCATAAAGCTCCTTGATGGAACCTTTGCCGGCAGGGCAATTCACTATGGAGCAAGAAAAGACCAGATACTGGAAATTGACATTAAGAGCGTTTTGCCCAATGATATAGGTGCCTTCATGGTTAAAGGTCAGGGTGCAAGGTATACAAGTAGTGCTAATGCTGTGACTGCTGGAACATTTGTTGATCTTCTTAGTACTTCATCGAACTGGCTTGTTGATTCAGGAGACTATGTTGACATAGCGGGCATCAGGGTGCTTGCTTATGATGGAGTGCAGAGGTTTGTGGATGCAAAAACTCTTGCCGAAAACATAAACAGTAACAAAGCCCTTCAGGCTCTTGGCGTTGAGGCAGTGGCAAAGAACACAAACCATGCAAGTGCAAACTATGCTGGGTTTGCCAATTTTGTACAGATAGTCGGAACTGCTGGAACTGTTGACTCTGTCACCTTAGAATTCTACATAGGTAACGTTAATGCTGCTGGAAGCGCAAACTTTACAGTAACTATCAACAGCAACATAACAAGCGTGCAACAGCTTGCTGACGCTATAAATACAGCAGCTTCTGGAGCCAATGCTCCTGTAAGCGCCAAGGTTGTAAATAACAGACTCTTTCTTGAGACAAACAAGGGAGAAACTATTGCGGTCAGAACAAGCATATCAGCTACTGGACTTCCAAGCACTGCAACTGTCAATGTAAACTTGGGTCAGGTACTTGAAAACGCAGGAACTGTTAACTTTACAACAACAAGTAATTATGCCTTCTACATTGACGTAGGCACTATAGACATAGCCGGCGTTGAGACTTATAAGCTGGATTACAACGGAGTTTCAACTGCAACTTCAGGTTTCAACTTCAACGTTGCCACTGGAGGCAATGCCAACGCTAAGAACCTGTATGCTGTGAGCGTTCTTACCAACGAGCAGGCGGAGGAGTCCATGCTCATAGTCAAAAAAGCCCTTCAGCGTGTGGACACCATTAGAGCCCAGATCGGTGCGGTCATGAACAACCTGCAGTCCATATACGACTCTCAGAAGGTAGCCCTTGACAACACCAGAGAGGCTGAGAACGTGATAAGGAACACAGACTACGCAGAGGAGATGACCAACTTCACCAAGCTCCAGATAAAGATGCAGTCCTCCATGGCGATGCTTGCACAGGCAAACCAGCTTCCTCAGCTTGTGCTCCAGCTCCTCAGGTAATAAATATACGGGGAGGTTCCACCTCCCCCCTTTTTAAGTGAGGGGAGAAATGAAAATAGGACCTGTTGAGCAACAGGTGAATGCCGGGCCTCAGATGGTTGCCCAGAGGCAGGTTCAGGATGGAGCACTTGAGGGTATGAGAAAGGAGGTGGAAAGGGAAGTTCAGCAGGCACAACAGGAGGCTCAGGAAAACATAAGCATGAAGTCTGAAGAGCTTCGGAGATTACTTGAGGAAGTGAAAAGAAAGTTTGACATGCTCAGCAAGTATTTAAAAATAGACATAGACACGGAGCTTGAAATACCCGTTGCCAAGATAATAGAGAAGGACACCAACAGGGTGATTCGTCAGATACCCCCTGACTACCTTCTTGACCTGATGAAAAAGATTGACCAGATGCTTGGTATACTTTTACAGAAGGAGGTATGAGCTTTGGCCGGGGAAATATACTTTAACAACTTGACAGGCAGGTTTGACTGGGGCTCCATAGTGGACCAGATAATAAGGTTAAAATCTATTCCCATACAGAGGCTCTCTCAGGAGGCCCAGCAGGTGCAGGCAAGGCAGTCTGCCCTTCAGGGTCTATCCAGTGCTGTATCGGACCTGTCAGGGCTTTTTGAAACTCTTAATGTGAATGACCTTTTTAAGAGCAAAAGGGCTACTTCCTCAGACAGTTCAATATTGACAGCAACAGCTACAGAAAATGCACCCAACATAACTCTGAATATCTCTGTAAACCAGCTTGCCCAGAAGGAGGTTCTTATTACACAGCAGGGCATTTCAGACCTGAACACACCCATGAGCTGGAGTGACTTTCAGATAGCTTACAACGCGGGAAGTTCAACCCTTTACTTTGATGTGCAGGCAGGCTTTGGCAGACTTTCAGACCTGATAAACGCTATAAACCAAGCTGCCGGTGACAAGATAGTTGCCAGCATATTTTATGATGGTTCACAATACAGATTGATGCTGTCTGAAAAGGATGAATCCTTTTCAACTGCTGAGACAGCCTCCGGAAGCACAGTCATATCTTTCAACACCCCACCCATCATAAATGGAAACGCCTGGAGCCTTGATACTAGCAATCCACTTCAGAATGCCCGGAATGCCAGTATAAGCATAGGCTCCAGCATCCTCACAAGCCCCGGCAACAGGTTTGAAAACCTTGTGAGTGGTCTGAGCTTGGAGGTAAAAAGGGTGGGTGATGCCACGGTTTCCGTGAGCGACGACTATTCAGCAGTTTCCAGATTTCTGGAGGACTTTGTTAAAGGCTACAACGTTGTTATATCTCAGGTTAACAAGCTAACCGGTAAGGATGCACTCTTTCAGGGCGACTACTCCATAGTGGGTATAAAGACCGAGCTTTCAAGGATGCTTGATGGGCTTTTTGCCAACGACCTTATAAACATAAAGGAGGACGGCACCCTTGAGGTGAACAGTTCTGGGGTTAACTCTTTAGCGAGCTCAGACCCTCAGAGGCTCGGGGAGATTCTCACAGAACTCAAAAATACAATGGGAGGCTACGCCCTGAGAACTTCCACAACCCTTCAGACTTTCAATAACGACCTTCAGAGCAGACTGGACGCCATAAACACAAGGGCTCAGGAATTGGGGCAGCAACTGGTAAGGGAAGAGGAAAGGCTCAGGCTTGAGTATGCAAAGGTTGAAGCCTTTATGAACCGGGCTCAGGATATAATGGCAAGACTGCAGACCTTTATAGTCAGCCTTTCAGAAATGCAGGGAGGTAAGAGATGATTAACGCATACCTTGAGAACATGGTTTTGACCGCAAACCCCGTAAGGCAGGTCATTCTTCTGTATGAGAAGGCGATTTCATGTCTTGATGAAGCTACGGAGCTTATGGAAAGGGGTTCTGCAGGGGCTGAAGATATGAAAAGAAAGTATGAATCCATGGGCAGGGCTACGGAGATACTTACTGTTCTTGATGCAACCCTCAATATGGAACAGGGAGGAGATATAGCAAGGAGCCTCCATGAAGTGTATCAGGCTCTTATAAATGACCTTGTGAGGATTACTGTGGAAGGTGATGAACCTCAGACGCTCCGCAAAATGATAAAGATACTTACAGAGCTCAAAGAAAGCTGGGAAGAAGTGGAGAAGAAAGTATATGGAAGACCTGAAGCAACTGCTCCTGCGGTGTGAAGTCTATCTCCAGCAGGAAGACTGGGATAAACTGATAGAAACGCTGAGCAGTATAAATCAGGAGCATATGGAGAATCTGGACCTCCAGACTGCTCAGGAATGCCTCAGGATTCTTGAACATCTTATAGCACTGGGAGAGGTGTTTAGAAATAAACTTGCAGAGGGTCTTGTCAACCTGAAGAGGTTTAAGGAAAGTTATGGAGCTTAGCTTTCTCTGTGTATTAGTTTCAGTATCAGGTTCTCTATGCCGCCGGAGGCATCAAAGCCCCTTATGAAGTGTAAGACCTTCTCAATTTCAGTTGCAGCCCTCTCTCTTGTTTTTTCAACCCCGCCGTGTCTCAAAACGAGTGTTCTTAGTTTCTCGTGCCCACCATCGTAAAAAAGCACCCTTTCCTCCTCTTTCAGTTCAGGGAGCACGCACAGAAGGGGATAGGTGCATTTACCCTCTGCAAGGTCAGAACCCACTGGCTTTCCCAGTTTTTCTTCACTGCCCGCATAGTCCAGAGCATCGTCAATTAGCTGAAAGGCTCTGCCGACTATAAGCCCCATCTGGTAAAAATCCCAGTAATCTTTTCTGTCTGCCATAAGAGCACCCACTGCCATGCATGCTCCAAAAAGGGCCCCGGTCTTATAGTCTATTATCCTCATGTATGTTTCCTCATCAATAAGCCTGCCAAGGCTTCTGAGCTCTAAAAGCTGCCCCTGAGACATCTTCATAACTGCATCACTGAGCACTTCAATACTCTGAAGGTTTCCAAAGCGTGAATACAGAGAAAGAGCCTTTGCATACATATAGTCACCTGTCAGAACACATGCCTGATTGCCATAGATAAGGTTGGCACTCTTCTTGCCTCTCCTCCTTTCTGCCCCATCCACCACATCATCGTGAAGCAGAGAAGCTATGTGCACATACTCTATACCCACGGCGAGAGGAATAACCCTCTCCACATTACCTCCCAGCGCTTCGCATACCATTATGGTAAGAAGAGGCCTTACTCCCTTACCACCGGAAGATATGATATAGCTGCCTATATCGTAAACTTCTCTTACTTCGGGGTCAAGGTAAGAGAGTATCTTCTCTCTTATATTCTGAGTATCTACCATAGGCTAAAATAGTATAAACCAGCTCTACCACTGGGCGGTAATCTTTGCTTTTTTGTTCAGGTATTTGTCCACAGCAAGGGCAGCTTTTACACCATCTGCCGCTGCTATCACAGCCTGCTTTATGTTGGTGCAGAGCACATCTCCCGCAGCAAATACTCCGGGAACTGAAGTCATCATTTCTTCGTTGACCACTATGCAGTGTTCTCCGTTCATCTCCACCTGGTTCATAAGAAAGTCCACCGAGGGCTTGTTACCACCCAGGAATATGAATACACCATCCACCTGCAGGAGCCTTTTCTCCTTCGTTGTAATATTCTGAACCCACAGCCCCTCCACAAGGGATGTGCCTGAGATTTCCACAACCCTGTGATGAAGGAGTATTTCCACCTTTGGGTTGAACTGTATCTCAGAGACCATCTCGTGGGGTGCCTTTATCCTGCTGGAAGGGACAACGAGGTAAATCTTGCTTGCAAAACGGGCTATAAACTCAGTTTCCTCAAGGGCGTAGTCATCCTCTCCTATTACAGCCACAGGTCTGTCTTTGAAAAAGGCTGCATCGCAGACCCCACAGTAAGATACACCCTTACCGAGGAATTCTTCCTCACCTTTATACTTGTTCGTCCTTTCCATAGCTCCCGATGCAACTATCACAGCCCTGCCCTTAAATTCTCTACCATCTATGGTATATACTCTCTTTATATCATTCATCAGGTCCGTAGCTATTACCTTACCCCTTATAAACTCTGCACCAAAGGCTTTTGCATGTTCACGAATAAGCTTCAGAAGCTCATATCCAGATAAGGGACCCCTTATACCAGGGTAGTTCTCTATCTGTTGCGTCACTCCAAGCGCTCCATCTGCCTCAGCCCTATAAAGCACAAGGGTTGAAAGGCCAGCTCTTGCGGTGTATATGGCCGCAGAGGCACCTGCGGGTCCACCGCCAATTATAATTACATCGTAAACCTTATCTGTATGAAAATCCAGTGTCAGCTCCATACCTTATCCTCCATATAGAATATAAAAATATAGTCCCCCCAGTGGGGGAAGTTTCAAGTCTGCAGAGCCTCGTAAACTCTCCCTACAAGCTCCTGAGATGGCTTGAGGGTTTTCTCACCCTCTTTCCACTTTGCAGGGCAGGCCTCATCGGGATGGCTCATCAGGTATGCGTTTGCCTTCATCTTGCGCACCAGTTCTTCTGCGTTCCTTCCCACGTTGTAGAAGTTAACTTCAGAGCCAACAAGTATACCATCTGGGTTGATTATAAAGGTTCCCCTCAAGGCAAGCCCCGTGTTTTCATCGTAGACTCCAAAGAGCCTTGAGACCTTTCCTGTAGGGTCTGCACCCATGAGATATCTGACATTCTCCAGTAGTTTTTCTGCTCTCTGCCATGCAAGATGGGTGTATTTGGTGTCCGTTGAGACGGATATTACCTCAACCCCCATCCTCTGGAGCTCTTCGTAGTGCTCTGCAAGGTCTGCCAGCTCTGTGGGACATACAAAGGTAAAATCTGCAGGGTAGAAAAAAAGCACTGTCCATTTCCTCTCCCTGAGAAGGTCCTCCAGGGAAACCTTCCCAAAGCCGAGAGTTTTGGGGTCATACACCTCCATCTCAAAATTTGGAACCTTCTGTCCAACCTTAACTGCTTCCATGTCTTACCTCCTTAATCAAGTTTTTGTTATTGAATATTATAAGCTATTGAGAAAAATTTGCAATATGATGTAAGTCAACTCCAGGAATGAGAGTTTATAATCTTTAACCAAGGAGGGTTTATGAAAAAAGCCATTCTTGTAAGGCTTGTAGGTGTAATGCTACTTGCCTTTTTACTTATACTCGCAACCACGCTTTATACCTTCAGATCTCAGGCTATTGGAGAGTCCAAGCAGAGGGCATACATAATATCTGAACTGGTCAGGGATACACTTACCTCTTTTATGGTCATGGGCGTAATAAACAGGAGGGATGAGTTTCTTAGCAGAATAAGGGAGATAGAAGGGGTGGAGGAGATAAGGGTTATAAGGGCAAAGAGCGTGGTGGAGCAGTTTGGAGGTGGCATGAGGTTTGAGCTGCCAAAGGATGAGCTGGAAAGGGCAGTCCTCCAAACAGGCAAGACCATGGAGCATCTTGAGGAATCCCTCACCTCAGTTAAATACAGAATAGTTATACCTTACAGGGCAGAGCCTATAAAGGGGGTAGACTGTCTTCAGTGCCACAGGGCTAAGCCAGGTGAAACCCTTGGTGCCATAAGTCTGAGCATGGACCTGACTCACATAAGGTCAGCTTCTGCAAAGGTTCTCTCCGTGCTTACTGTTGCTTTCCTGCTTGCCCTTGCCGCGGTTGCACTTTTTATGAATCTTTTTATAACGAAGATAAGTAGCTTTATAAATGAGCTTGCTCAATTTATGAAGTCTGCGGGGGAGGGCTCCTTTAAATATGAAATAAAAACAGACCCAGGATATGAAGCCAGTGCACTGAAAGAGATATTATCCCAGTCCTTCAAAAGCCTTCACAATACCCTGAACTCTGTTGAGGAGAAGGTCAGGAGCATGATAGGTTATGGGGTGTTGAAAACTGGAAATGTGCTTTCGGACACTTCAAAGATTGTGGACGAGCTTCTTAACATCTATAAGTTCAAGAGGGTAATAGAAAAGGACAGGCGTAAGAAGGACGTTTACGAGAGGATAAGGGAGGTGCTGGAGGATTACATGAGCCTTGACAACTTCTGTCTGTATGAAGTGAACCAGGCAAAAAACAGGATGAGTCTGGTTTATGCCATAGGTTCCAAAAGCCGCTGCAATGAGGTTATACTTGAAAATGCAGAGGAATGCAGGGCAAAAAGAACAGGAACCAGCGTGGATTCAAGAGAGTTTCCCTGCATATGCCCAAACTTTGGAGATAACCAGGCATGCAAAGAAGGTAGACTTCATTACTACTGCATACCCGCATACGTGGGTGGTGCGGTGGGCAATGTGGTGCAGTTAATCTACGAACCTGAGATGGAGCCCTTTATAAACCTGTTAATACCATACATAAAGGGCTATCTCAATGAGGCGGCGCCAGTGCTTGAGGCAAGAACCTACATGGACATGCTCAGAGAGCAGTCATTCAGAGACCAGCTTACAGGGCTATACAACAGGAGGTTCCTTGAGGAGACGATTGATAAGCTGGTTGCCCAGACAAGAAGGCGTGGGACAGCTCTGGGCATTCTCATGGTGGATGTGGATTACTTCAAAGAGGTCAACGATAGATACGGTCATGATGTGGGGGATAGAGTTCTCAGAGAGGTTGCCCATCAAATACAAAAATCTGTGAGAGAGGCAGACATGGTGATAAGATACGGTGGAGAGGAGTTTATGGTGCTTCTGGTAGACGTGCAGCCTGGTAAGTCTGAAGAGGTGGCTGAGAAGATAAGAAGGGCTATAGAAAACCACACCATAGAGGCACCAGGGATTGTGCTGAAAAAGACCGTTAGCATAGGTGTTGCTGAATTTCCCCATGACTCTGATAAAATATGGCAGTGCATAAAGTTTGCAGATGTTTCTCTTTACAGGGCAAAGCAGGCGGGCAGGAACAGGGTTGTAAGGTTCAGAACCGAGTTCTGGCAGGAGGAGAGTTACTAAAATATTCTATTGATGAGAGAAAGAGACCTTATAAGGCTTGAGTTTTTTCATGTTCTGGACAGGATAAAGACCTATGCTCATTCAAAGGCAACAGAGAGGTTCATTGACCAGATAAGGCCCACAAGCGACAGGGATTCGCTGAAAGAAAAATTGAGCCTTGTGGAAGACTTTATGAAAGTTTCCAACAGAGTAAATCTATACAACTTTGAGGATGTGGAAGAACTTATAAAGAGGACTTCCATAAAGGATTATGCCATAACAGTGGATGAAGCCCTTGCACTTCTTAAGGTGATAAGGCTTATAAGGGAGCTCAGAAAAGTTCTCGGGGAAATGGTTCAGACATACAGGAGCCTTACCAGGCTTACAAAGGGGCTCCATCTTTTTAGCAGCCTTGAGAACATGATTGAGTCTGTTATAGACCCGCGGGGCTTTGTAAAAGACTCTGCAAGCGAGAATCTTAGGGAGATAAGGCAGAGGATAAGGGATACAGAAAAGGAGGTGCTTAAGAGGCTTGAAGCTGTCTTCTCAAGACCAGATGCTGACAGGGTCTTTTCTGACAAATTCGTTGCCTACAAAAATGGCAGGTATGTGTTGCCAGTAAAGACCACAGAGGTCAAGAAAGTGGTCGGTGTAGTGCACGGGACCTCCTCCTCTGGCTTTACCACATATGTGGAGCCTCAGAGCGTAATTGAGCTAAACAACAGGCTTACAACCCTACGAGATGAAGAAGAGGAGGAGGTAAGAAGGATACTGAAAAAACTCTCTTCCATGATTGGTGAGCAGTCCCAGAGGCTTATGGAGGCCTTCAGAACTCTTGTGAAGGTAGATTATCTGAATTCTGTTTCTCAGTTTTCCAGAGCATATGGAGGAAGGTTCCCCTCCATGGGTCAGCATGTGGAGCTTCTGGGGGTGAAACATCCGCTTCTGGTGTTTCTGAAGGAGGATGTGGTTCCTCTTGATATAGTCATAAAGGGCAAAAGAGGGCTTGTGTTAACAGGACCAAATACGGGTGGTAAAACTGTGGCCCTGAAAACTCTTGGCCTTTGCTGTCTTCTTTTCCAGTCTGGCATACCCATACCTTTGCAGGAGGGCACACTACCAGTTTTTGAAAATGTCTTTGTGGACGTGGGGGACGAGCAGAGCATAGAGCAGAGCCTCTCCACCTTTTCCTCTCACATGGTCAACATTGCTGAGTTCCTGCCCCATGTGAAGGAAAACACCCTGGTGCTTCTTGATGAGCTGGGTGCTGGAACTGACCCCGTAGAAGGTTCAGCCCTTGGAGTTGCAGTTCTGGAATATCTAAGGGAGAAAATGGCCTTTGTGCTTGTTAACACCCATCACACACCCATAAAGGTGTATGCCCTCAACTCTGACTACTACACGCCAGCAAGCACGCTTTTTGACAGAGAAAGCCTGAAGCCTCTTTACAGGATAGTATACGATGCGGTGGGGGAAAGCATGGCACTTTTTGTAGCCCAGAAGTGTGGTATGCCGGAGGAGCTGATACAGAAGGCAAGAAGATTTCTTCCTGCAGGCTTTGAGGAGTATTTTACCGCAAGAGAAATGCTTGAAAGTTATATAAGGGAGTATCAGGAAAAGCTAAGGGAACTGCAGGAGGAGAGAGAAAGACTTGAAAAAATGATAGCGGAGCAGGAAGCCATGCTTAGGGAGCTTGAAAGCAGAAAGAAGCAGGAGATAAGAAGAGCCATAGAGGATGTAAAGGAGCGTTTTGAGGAGTTTCTCCATGAGGCAGAAAAGCACATGAGAAGTCTAAAAGACAGGCAGAAGCTCAGGGAGCTGTTCAGGGAGAAGGTAGAGGAAGCCTACAAAAAGGAAAGGGAGGAAACCATAGAGGTTGGAGACTGGGTGGAGATATTTGGCTCAAAGGGTAGAGTGCTTGAAATAAGGGAGGGAAAAGCCTGCCTTCTGGCTGGTGGTGTAAGGGCATGGGTGAAGCTCTCAGAGCTAAGAAAGACCGAACCACCTCCAGAAGAGCAGCAACCGGAGAAGGTTTTTGAGATAAAGAGAAGTTCACCATCGGAGATAAACCTGACAGGCTTTAGCGTGGAGGAAGCAATCACCAAACTTGAACTTTTTCTTCAGGAAGCCCACAGCATGGGTCTGAAGGCTGTAAAGATAATACATGGTTATGGGACTCTGAAGAGAGCTGTTCAGGAATTTCTCTCTTCTTCACCCCTTGTGGTTTTCCACAGGGAGGGGTATCCAAAGGAGGGAGGAGCGGGAACCTCCCTCGCATATCTGAACAGAGACTAGCAGGCAGACCCTGGTGAACCGGAACAGTCAGAGCACAGGTGAATTGGGTGAATCTTCAGAAGGAATTCAAGCCCCTTTTCTTCAAACCACGGCGCCACGTCCCCGTGTTTTACCTTCCACAAAAAGTATTTTTCAAAGGCTGACTTGATGTAGTGCATTATGGCACCTTTCCTGTAAAGCACCGTTGACCTGGGAGGAAGCACAGGAGAAGCGAAGAAGCCCATGGCATCGCCACCCATATCCGCTATGCATATGGCAGACAGCTCAGGAGCGTATCTGTCTGGATTGTTCCTTATGTCGTTGATTATGTTGTGAGCAACCGCAAGAGCCATCTGCTCTATCATCATACCAGTCTTGGGTGCACCTGTGGGTATGGGTGTTTGCTCCACAGGAGGTATGGCAGTGACCACTCCTACTCCAAAGATATTCCTGTATGTGGGGTTCTGAAAGCATCTGTTGACTATGACCATCTTGTTGGCTGGGTTTGCCACCTTTTCACCTGCAGACTGAACTACTTCGGGACCCATAAACCTTGGCATAATCATGGAGAGTTTTGCAGGTGCCTCATAGGTCTTGCCCTCAAGGTCTTCGTATATTACCCTGTCCGGCTCAACCTTTGTTATCTTCACGTTGGCAACCCACTTTATGCTCCTTTCTGCCATTACATCTTCCATGAGCCTTCTGGAGGGTCCGACACCACCAAGCCCCATATGACCCACGTAAGGTTCTGATGTAATGTAGGTTATGGGCACCTTATGCCTTATGCCTCTCTTTTTGAGTTCATGATGGAGCATGAAGGCAAATTCGTAAGCCGGACCGAAACAGCTCACGCCCGGTATGGCACCCACCACCACAGGTCCCGGGTTTCTGTAGAACTCTTCAAGCCTTTTGTTGAGCTCCATGGCGTGCTCTGCAGTGCACACAGAGGTGGAGTTCTGCTCCTGACCCTCTGCGCCAAAGACAAGCTTTGGACCTGTGGCTATGACCAGATAGTCATACTCTACAACCTTACCACCCTTTGTCTTTACCCTGTTGGCTTCAGGGTCAATGCTCTCCGCATCCTCGTTTATGAAGTCTATGCCGTGCTTTGGAAGGAGTCCTGCAAGGGGGACACTTATGTCCTCGAACTTCCTCCAGCCCAGAGCGAGGTGGGGCCAGGAAGGAGTGAAGCCGAAGTAGGGTCTTCCCGATATGATGGTGACCTTCAGGCTTTTGTCTAACTTTTTGAGGTCGTAGGCGGTGGCTATTCCACCTATCCCACCGCCGATTATCACCACATGCTTGCTCATAACACAACCTCCTGAGTTTTATAAGTAATAGCTTATAATTATATAAGCAAAATGTTAGACATGTCAAATAAAATTACAAAAAACTCCTTTTGTCCTTTATAATTCCTTCTGATATAATTAAAATGTTATGAACTATGTCAGGAGGTAAAGTCATGGAAACTTCAAGAAGGGACCTTATGGGTCTTGCCATAGGCGGTCTCGGAGTTGTGGGAGTCCTTGGAGTCCTGTATCCAATAGTCAAGACTCTTGCACCAAGCGCTGCCTCACTTGCGGGTGCCATGGTGGAGGTGGATGTGGCTTCCATCCCAGAAGGGCAGGTCAGGGTTGTATCCTGGAAGGGCAAGCCTGTCTTTGTGGTCAAGCTCCCACAGGGCTTCCAGTGGACCGGTAAGGCAAAGGAGGAGGTCAATGCCAGACTACTTCAGGGTCAGGAGGCATACGCTCTCATAGCGGTATGCACCCACCTTGGCTGTGTTCCTCTCTGGAAGCCTCAGGGTGAGGCTGAGTTTAACTACCCTGTTTTTCACTGTCCCTGTCACGGAGGTTTCTATTCACCGTGGGGAGATAACATAGCCGGTCCTCCGCCAAGACCACTTCACGTGCCTCCGCAAAAGAGGGATGGCAACAAGCTTGTTATAGGTGAAGCAGGCTTTGTCAAGGAACTTACATAAGGAGGTGTGAAGATGCTTGGAAGGATTGGCAGATGGATTGATGAAAGGGCGCACCTTTCTGAGCTTTGGCAGTCTCAGATGGTGGACTACAAAGTGCCCAAAAACCTCACCTTCCCCTACGCTTTTGGGATTATGGCAATAGTGGCCTTTGCCATTCAGGTCATTTCTGGCATATTCCTTACCATGTATTATCAGCCAAACGTTCATACCGCTTTTGACAGTGCCAACTACACCATAATGAAAGAAGTGCCTTTCATGTGGCTCATAAGGCACGTGCACGCCGCGGGTGCAAACTTCTTCCTTGCGGTAGTCTACCTCCATATATTCACTGGCATATACTATAATGCTTACAAGAAGCCGAGGGAACTTACCTGGATTGTGGGATGGCTCATTTACTTTGTTCTCCTTGTAACAGCTCTTACCGGATACCTCCTCCCCTGGGGACAGCTTTCTTACTGGGGCATGGTGGTTACCGCAGAGATTCCTACTTCAATAGACTCTGCACCTCTCATAGGTCATCTCAAAATAGGAGAGACCATATCCATATGGATGAAGGGAGGTTATGAAATAGGTCAGATAACCCTCGGAAGGTTCTTCGGTCTTCATATATGGCTCCTGCCCCTCATACTTCTCCTTCTTGTAAGCATACACCTCTATCTAGTGCGTGCAGCGGGTATATCCAATCCAGAGGGAAGAGAGATAGACAAGAAAAAAGAAGGTGTCCCCTTCCATCCTTACATGACCCTCAAGGAGGGTGCCTACATAATGGGCTACCTTGCGGTGTTTTTCTTCTTTGTCTTCTTCTACATGCACCACTTCCTGCCACCAGACAACTATGACCCTGCAGACCCCTTCAAAACACCAGCCCACATAGCTCCTGAGTGGTATTTGCTGGCATACTATACCATATTCAGGTCCATACCTGACAAGTTCCTCGGTTTTGTGGCCTTCAATCTTTCCCTTGTCTTCTTACTTATACTGCCCTTCCTTGACTTTTCACCACTAAAGAGTGCGAGGAACAGACCTCTCTTTTTCATAATGTTTATTGTGCTGGTAATATCCTCCATGGCTCTTACTATACTGGGGACCATGCCTCCCACACCCACCAACGCCATGCTTGGCCTCGTGTTTACCGCAGGACTCTTTGCCTTCTTCCTTTCTCTCCCCATCATATCCATCATAGAGTGGGGATGGTATAAAGCAAGAGGAGGTGAGAAGCAATGATTAAGACCATCTTTTTTACGGTTATCATAGTGCTGTTTTTTTACATAATATGGATTAACAACATTTTTGCCCATCGTGAAACTTACGAGATGCCCTCTCAGTATGCAAAGATAGCAAGTGATGTGAAGAGCTACGCAAAGGAGGGTAAACAGCTATTTGAGCAGAACTGTCAGGCATGCCATTCTGTCAGATATGATGCGGTTTACATAAGCTCTGTGCAGGCGAACCCAAAACTCAAAACGCTACAGGAAAAGTATGGAAAGGTTCTGCCAAGAGATGTATATGAGGCGGTATTCCATGAAGACCTCATGGCATTGAAAGAGTCATTCGGTAAGGTTCCTCCAGACCTTTCCACCATGTATCTTGTCAAGGGTAAGGAATACTTATTCAACTTTACCCTTGAGCCTCAGAAGGTGCTTCCGGGAACATCCATGCCCCCGGTCATGGCAGGAAGACCAGAGGAAACTGCAAAGATAATCGCCTATCTCAAGTCTGTATCCGAGCCCTCTCCTGAGGAGAAAAACAAGAGGGTTCTTATGGGTGTGGGAACAATAGCCTACCTTGTGGTTATGGGTGTCCTTCTGTGGTTATGGAGAGGAAAAATTCTCAAGAGGATGGGCTTGCACTGATGCATTTGTCCTTCAGGGGGCACTCCCTACACAGGGGGTTGCTCCTGCAATACCTCTTTGCGTGCTCGTCTATGAGGGCGTGGAATTCTCTATAGACTTCAAGGTCCTGGGGGAGGTTTGACTCAAAGAAACTCTTGAGGCTGTGGTAATTTCCATCAACTCCCATAAGCCTTTTCATAAACCTCTGTGTGTATTTGTCCACCACGAAACTCAATCTTTCACCTGCATAGAGAAGTATGGCATCTGCAGTTTCAGGTCCTATTCCTTTGACCTTTAAAAGCCCCTCCCTTGATACCTCTCTTACCATGTCCGTTGGATTTATAAACTCTGCCACCGCCTTTAGTCTCTCTGCCTTCTGATGGTAGAAACCGGAGGGTCTTATGAGTTCTCTGAGCTTCTCAATCCTGGCATTCCTTATAAACCGAAGAGACAGCTCACCCTCCCTTTTCAGGTTTTCTAAAGACTTCTCCACGTTCTTCCAGCTTGTGTTCTGTGTAAGCACAGCCCCTATTATGACCTCATCCCTCGGGTCCGTGCCCTTGAGTTTGTGGTATTGAATGTCCACAGGCCACCATTTTTGAGGACCGTAAAGCTCAAGTAAAAGCCCGTAGAGCCTGAGCAACCTCATCATAGACCTTCTCACCCCCTGAATATCTCATACCAAGCTCCTTTGCCCTTTCCCTCTGAAGGAAGCCTTCCCTGACAAGCAGTTGAAGAAACTGAGTGAGGTTGTGTAGCTTTTTTGCTTCTGGGCTTCCCCTTTCAAAGTCAAGCAGATAAACATTCCCGTCTTCTCCTATGAGGGTGTTTTTGTCAAGCCTCTGAAGCTCCTCTTTGTTTATACCGAGGGAGTCAAGAATCTTTATTAGTTCAAGTATCCTGAGGTATATATCCACCTTCTCCTGAATTGTGAGTTTCTTTTTTTCTATGGGAACTCCTTCTATAAAGGTATAGACTATAAATTCCTCCCCGCAGTAGAGGAGCTGGGGAAACCCTTTCATTCCCAGCAGTCTTCTGAGTATCTCACATTCCTTTTTAATGGCATACACTCTTTCCCTGTCCCTTGCCACCTTTATAGCAACTCTTTCCCCCTTCCACACACCCCTGTAGATATAACCCCTCCACCCTCTGTTGAAGAGCTCAAGACCTTCCACTTCTGCCCTGAACTCTTCAAACCTCACCGACCACCCTGTAGCCCCACTCCTCTATTGCAGACTTTAGCGTGTGGAAGGGGATTTCTTCCTCCATACGGACCTGCACCTTCCCTTCCTGAAGAGTGACCTCCACATGGGATACACCTTCAAGGGAGTAGATTGCCCTCTTTACAGTCTCCACACAGTGCTGACAGGTCATACCCTCAACCTTCAAAGTTTTTTCCACCATAAGTCTTTAATATATACTCAGCATCTGTCTTCGTGTTCATGTTCAGGAAGGAAAGGAGCTCTGGGTCAAGTCCAATCACTTCCCTCTCGGTAAGTTCCTTGCGAGTAAACCTTTCCACGAAATCCACAACCTTCTCACCTCCAGAGTTGAGGTAGACCCTTAGCTCTGGCAAAACTTGCCTGTAGTATACCGCAAAAAGAGGATAGAGCTTTCCACCTATCCTGAAAAGGGTTATAGGTGGTTCTGCCCTTTCCAGCAGAAGCTGGACAACCTCCCTCTTTATCATGGGCATGTCTCCAGCCAGTATCAGGGCTCTATCCCCTCTGAGATTTTCCAGTGCTGTGTATACACCAGCAAGAGCGAGCTGTTTTGCAATTTTATCCTCCAGTATTTCCACATCCTTTAAGAAGGAAAACTTTTCTCTATCCTTAGTCACAAGGCAAAGCCTTTCGCAAAAACCTCTGAGGGCATCAACAGTGTATTCTATTACCTTCTTTCCACCAATCTGGTATAGCAGCTTGTCTTCACCAAAGCGTTTGCTGAGACCACCTGCAAGCACAAAGCATTCTGTCATTACTTGATGATAAGTTTTGCTCCGTTTGGCAGCCTTTCAACCCTTTCCGCTGAGTTCTGTTCCCTGGGTATGTAAACATATGTGCCTGCAGGTATAATCCCGGTTCTTATATGAGGATTGAGGTCTCTGAAGGTGCTTTCCCTTACACCTTTTCTTAATAGAACTTCCTCAACTGCAGTGTCTTTCTCCACAAGCCGCCTGTCTATTTCCATACCTTCAACCCTGACAGAAAGCCCGTACTTTTCAGGGTCTCTTGCGAGGAGGAGCACTGCAAAAAAGGCGGGAACGTAATTTCTGGTCTCCTCTGGCAGAAAACGCTGGGTTACCCAGAAGTCAACACCGCCAGTTCTTCTCGCCACACAGTTCTCACCACAATTGTAGCTGGCAAGGGCAAGCTCCCAGCTTCCAAACATACCGTAGAGGTCCTTGAGATACCTCATGGCAGCATCTGTGGCCTTCAGAACGTCAAACCTTTCATCCACATACTGGTCTACCCTGAGCCCATACCTCCTTGCAGTGGAAGGTATAAACTGCCAGAGTCCGGCAGCCCCGGACCTTGACACAGCAAAATTGTTAAAGGCACTTTCTATGACTGGAAGAAGGGCTAGTTCTTCAGGAAGACCATGCCTCTGCACTATTGGTCTTATGAGGGGCATGTAGTAGTTTGCCCTCTGGAGGGTAAGCTCAAAGAACCTTTTGTTGCTCAGGTAATAGTCCATAAACCTTCTTATTTCTTCTCTGTCCGGTATGGGTATGCCGAGAGCTTTTGCCTCCTCCCTTATAAACCTTTCCTCTTCCTCCGAGAAGTAAAAGCTCCCCCTCTGGACAAGGCTTACATTATGCTCTGCCCTGGGTATGGTTGCCTGACGAACCACTGGAGTGCAGGAGCTTAAGATTGTTGCTGATAGACACAGGAATAAAACCCCCTTTTTCATATCAACCCTCCAGTGTTTATTATACACTCATCGCCATCGGTGTTATAAATTTAATACATAATGCAGCTGCTTACCTCTTTCAATCTGGTGGAGCTGAGGGAAAGGTTTGGAGAGCTTGGGCTTGAATCCTACAGGGCTGCCCAGGTGCTTGACTGGCTTTACAAAAAGTTTGAAACGGATTTTCAGAAGATGACAAACCTTTCAAAGGCTCACAGGGTTCTGCTTTCTGAGCACTTCAGAGTTCATACCCTTGAGGCTGTCGGCAAGGTGTCCACTGAGGACTCGGTTAAATATATATTCAGGACAGAAGATGGCCATATGATAGAAACCGTTCTTATCTTTGAAAGGGACCACCTGACTCTCTGTGTATCCTCTCAGGTTGGCTGTGCGGTGGGTTGCAGGTTCTGTGCCACGGCAAAGGATGGACTTTTGAGAAACCTAACTCCAGCAGAGATAGTTGACCAGTATCTCCTCGTTCAGAGGGAAACGCCAGGCAGGATAAGGAATGTGGTCTTTATGGGTATGGGTGAACCCCTGGCAAACTATGAGGCGGTGAGGAAGGCTGTGGAGATAATGGTGAGCCCCTGGGGGATAGACCTTTCCAAGAGAAGGGTGAGCATATCCACCAGCGGTCTTGTGGCTCAGCTCAGAAAAATGTCAGAGGACCCCCTTATGAGAGAGCTCAACCTTGCCGTTTCTATAAACGCTCCATCCCAAAATCTCAGAGAGTTTCTCATGCCCATAAGCAGGACAAACAGCCTGCAGGAGCTTTTTCATGTCCTCGTAAACTTTCCCTACCCTCCCGACAGAAGGATAATGCTTGAGTATGTGGTAATAAAGGGTATTAACGACTCACCACGGGAAGCCAGAGAACTGGCAGACATGGTAGCTCCTTACAGGAGAAAATTCAAGGTGAACCTCATACCCTACAATCCTGACCCCTCCCTTCCCTTTGAAAGACCATCCCTGGAGAGCGTTTACGCCTTTCAGGAAGTGCTCAGAAGGTATAACATATCCACCTTCATAAGACTGAGCAAGGGTGTTGAAGTTTTTGGAGCCTGTGGGCAGCTCAGGAGCAAAAGGCTTGAGCTTATGGTAAAATAGAACAGGTGCAGTCAATTCCCAGATGGCTCAGGGAGCTTGTAATAGTTATAATAGTGGTCCTCTTTATAAGGGCCTTTCTTGTTCAGGCTTACAACATTCCCTCCGGCTCCATGAAGCCCACGCTTCTCGTGGGTGATTTTATACTTGTCAACAAGCTGGTTTACAGACTTTCTGAACCTCAGAGGGGGGACATAGTGGTTTTCAAATGGCCCATAAACCCCCAGATAGACTTTATAAAAAGAATCATAGGGATGCCTGGGGATACCCTTGAGATAAGGGGTGAGAGGGTTTTCATAAACGGTCAGGAGCTTCCCCTGAGGCTTGTGGAAGAGGTTGTGGAAGACGGGAATTTAAAATTTATATACGAGGAAGCCCTCCCAAACGGAGTAAGACACAGAATAGCCCTATACCAGAATCCCTTTATTCAGAGAAAAGATGTTTACTACGCCAGAATACCTGAGGGGCACTATTTTGTAATGGGAGACAACAGGGATAACAGCGAGGACAGCAGATACTGGGGGCTTCTGCCGAGAGAAAACATTGTGGGGAAGGCTTTTGTTATATACTTTTCTGGTGACATACCGCCCCTTGAGAGCACTGACGTGAGTATATTAACAGGCTTTAAACAGCTATTTCTTGCTCTGCTAAACCCAAGGTTTGAAAGAATAGGCAAACCCATCATATGGTAAGGGGAATACCTGCCATATAAAAGTGCCTTATAGTATGCTTTATGAGAGTTGGATTTATCCCCTTTGCATACATTAAACCCAGTATAAGAGGGGGTAAACTTTCAGGCTCAACGAAAGGCTCTACTATCTTTCCATCTTCCAGATATGCAAACTGATTAAACTCTTCAAGGAAAGATTGAAGCTCTGACGCCTCCATGTTGTCTCTCAAATATGCTACCAGGCTGTTGCATACCTCCAGAACTACCTCTCTATCATTAACTTCAAAAGCTACTGGCAGCAGACCCCTTTCTAGCCTGGCGAAGAGTTCCTTAACTCTTTCCTGAGAGTGCACGGGATTTCCAAACATGGGCAGTATGGAGTCCACCTCTTCCCAATTTATCCGCTTAAGTGCTCTGTTCAGGGTATCCTGTGAGGGTGCCATAAAGCCTGTGTATATGAGAACATCTTCTAAGTCACCCCCCTCTACAGGGTTCAGCTCTTCGTATGTGCAGAGAGAGCTCAGAAACCTGCCCGTGAACAGATAGCCCCTGCTTTCCTCAAGCATGGCAAAACTGCCCCTTTCAGGAAGAAAGGGTAGTGGGACAAATCTGAGCACATCCCCTGTAGCAAGCCTGAGCCTTCTGTTTGGGAAGGATTCAAAAGCCCTTATCCTGGCCTGGGGAATACCGAGGGCTTTTAACCTCTGGGCTATGCTCAGGGAAGTTATCACCAATGCCCTCTGGTTTGACTGAAGCATGCTGAGAATGCCCGAGCATTCATCCACAGCAGAGCCAAGGATTACTACCGCCCTTAAGGCATCCACAGTGCCAATCACCTGCTCCAGCTTTGCCCTTATAAGGATGTAATCCTGCATGGTGCCTATGTTTATCAGCACAGGGACCCTTATGCTTTCCCTTTCATATATACGCAGGTATGAGTTTTTCTGAAGCAATCCACCCTCCTGAGGCACTCCTATCCAGAAAAGTCCATCACCTGTTTCTATGGGCTGGCTCATATCAAGGACAGGCCTTGAAGTTGCAGGCTCCTCCTCTTTTAACCCCACCTGTGTCAAGAGTTGCTCTGGAACATAGCCATAGACAATAGTGGAAAGAAAGTCCCAGTTGTTTTTGTATACGTAGCTCATAACAGCCCTGTCTTCCTCATAAACATCAAGGGTGGTTTTCACATCTTTAGGAATTAGAGTAAGTATTTCCTCCCTGCCACAGCTACTGCCCTTTATAATGCCTTCATGTATGTATATGGTGCAGAAATTCTCTTCATCTTCTATATCTTCTATCAGGAGGGATGAGGTAACGCCCTTACGCAAGAGTTTAAGAAGCACATTGACAGGTCCCGTGGCAGAAAGGGAGGCCACATCCTGAGGCTCCCTGCTCAGGCTGACAATCTTGGTTAAAAGTTCCATAGGGTTGAAGGGTAAAACCACAGAGTTTAAATCTCTCAGTCCATATTTTCTTAATGACTCGGCCTCCTCATAGCTTTCCACGAACAGAACCGGCAATATGTATTTTTCAAGCTCAAGGAGTTTAAACCAGAAGTCTATGTCCTCTGCAGGTAGTATTAAGATTTCAGGCTCCGACACCTTTAAAAGCTCAAAGGCTTTGTTCTCATCAAGTGCTATAAGAAGCTTATGTCCGGTTATGTTGAATATGTCCGCAAGAAGGGAAAAATACTGCTTTTTCTTGTCCAGCAACATACACAGAACACCCATCAATAAACCTCCCCCTTCTGACCTGCTGTTCTCAGAAGCACCAGCTGTTCCCTGAGTATGTTTATTGACTGCACCACCATGAAAAAGGCATGTTCCACATGAAGAAGGGCAGACTGAAAGGAAAGGTCATCCTCAAGAAGTCTGAGCTCTCTGAACCTTCTGTAAAACTCATCCAGGTCTGTGCCGAACTCTAAAAGGGTCTTAAGGGTCTCTTCCGAGAGCTCTATAGCAGTTTTTTTAGTATCCATAGGCTACCTACCTCCTCTCCTTCTGCTCTTGGCATATTATACCTGCTGAAGAGTATTGATTCAACCATTCTGAGCTCATAGCTTTCCATGTTCTCTATCCATAGCCTTGCATTGCCCTCCTCAATGGTATGTTTAAGGATTATGTCCCCCTCCTCATCCATGTAAACGTCTCCACCGCCTGCCATAAAGCCCACTGTGACACAGAGGGTAAGAAAGTTCAGAGCCCCCACGCTCATTCTTGGCTTTTCGGTCCCCCTGTGTATCTTCAGGTATGTGCAAAGGGCAAGACCTACTCTCATAAGGTTTTCTGGCGTAAAAGGATAAAGCCCTATCTTTCCCTGCATGCAGTTTTCTTCAAACAACTTCCCTGACTGCACTCTCTACAGCCTCCTCCAGATTTTCTAAGGCTTTAAGATGCCTGCCTGAGAGAAGGAAGAACTCTTCATTTCCCTTTGTGCCCTTTGGCTTTGACTTTGTCACCCCAGCCACATTAAAGCCGGCAGAGGTTAAAAACTCAGCCACCTTTATGACAGCTTGTTTTTTGTCCTCTTCTCTTTTTACTATACCCTTCCTTACCCTTTCTGGACCCACCTCAAACTGTGGTTTTACAAGCACCAGCAAAATTCCCTCCTCCTTAAGGAATTTTACCACATGGGGGATTATTTTGGTAACCGATATGAAGGATACATCTACGGTTATCAAATCCACTGGCTCAGGTATGTGTTTATCCGTCAATTCCCTTGCATCTGTATCTTCATAGAGAATCACTCTGGGGTCTGACCTGAGCTTTGGGTCCATCTGACCCCGTCCCACATCCACAGCATATACCTTCTCTGCACCAAACATCAAAAGACACTGGGTAAAGCCACCCGTTGAGGAGCCCACATCTATAGCCACCATATCCCTCACATCAAGACCAAACCTGTTTATAGCCCATTCCAGCTTGTATCCTCCCCTGGAAACATACTTTGGAGGCTCTCTGACCTCTACCCTCTGCCCCTCTTTTACTCTTGTTCCTGCCTTCGTGACAGGTTTACCATCCACATACACGAGCCCTGCCATTATCATGGCCTGAGCCTTTTCCCGTGTAGAGACCAAGCCCCTTTCAACAAGATACTGGTCAAGCCTCAAAGCTTTAAAAGATACTTGATGAGATAGAGTATAAAAAGAAGAATAAGTGGGGAAAAGTCAAGCCCACCGGCTGGTGGGACTATTTTCCTTATTGGACTGAGAAGAGGGGCAATGAGGCTGTCAAGCCTTTCATAAAATTTACTTTCTCTTATTTTTGGTATCCAGGAACCCACCGCATGAAGCAGGACAAGGATTATAAGAAGGTTTATAAGGAAGGATAATATACCCTTTATCATTCTACAAGCTCAAGGAGGGCAAGCTCACAACCATCACCCTTTCTCTTTTCTGGTAGCTTTATTATCCTTGTATAGCCTCCATTCCTGTTTTCAAACCTGGGTGCCACCTCTTCAAAAAGCCTTTTCACCACCCTTCTGTCGGGCAGAAGCCTCAGGGCAAGCCTCCTTGATGCCAGGTCCCCCTTCTTACCAAGGCTTATCAACCTCTCCACAAAGGGCTTTACTGCTTTTGCCCTCTGAAGTGATGTCTCTATCCTCTCTTCCATAATAAGAGCCCTTGCAAGGGACCTGTAAAGGGCAAGCCTCTGCTCCTTTGTCCTGTCAAAGTGCTTTTTCTTGACCCTGTGCCTCATCCTTTACCTCCTGCTTTCTATATCCATGCCAAGGTGAAGCCCCATCTGTTTCAGGGCTTCCTTTATCTCGTTTATGGCCTTTCTGCCCACATTCTTCGTGCCCTTGAGGTCTTCTTCTGTGAGCTTTACAAGGTCTCCTATGGTGGATATACCCATCCTCTTTATGGAATTGAGAGCCCTCTGAGAAACATCAAGCTCCTCTATTGGAAGGCTGAGCTTTTCCACAAACTCCTCCACAACCCCAACTGGCTCCTCTATAACTGGCACTTCAAAGGATATGTTCTCAAGAGGGGTGAAGTTTTTCACTATAAGCCCCACCGCTTCCTTAATAACCTCGTCAGGTGTCTTTGTGCCATCTGTGTAGAGCTCCACTATGAGCCTGTCGTAGTCGCTTCTTTTCTCCACCCTTGTCTTTTCAACTCTAAAGGCAACTTGACGAACTGGGGAAAAATCTGCGTCCACAAGTATCCACCCTACTTCTCCAAGAACTTCCATCTCCTCTGTAGGCAGGTATCCAAAACCCTTTTCAATCCTGAGCTCTATGTTGACTTCTCTGTTCGGGTCAGTAATGGTGAGTATTTTCTGGTCTGGGTTTACCACCTCCACACTTGGGGGGAGGCTTATATCTCTCGCATATACAGCACCCTCACCCTTCTTTTTCAGATAGAGCACCTCCACATCAGAGGTGTGCATTTTAAACCTTACCCTTTTGAGGTTTGCTATTATTTCAAGAGTGTCTTCCTGAACACCCTCAACGGATGAGAATTCGTGATACACACCGTATATCTTCACAGCGGTCAGGGCAACGCCCTGTATGGAAGAGAGAAGCGTCCTCCTGAGGGAATTTCCCACAGTTATTCCAAAACCTCTCTCTAAGGGCTCCATCACAAAGCGGCCGTAGGTCTTTGTCCTCTCTTCCCAGTAGACCTTTGAGGGGAAAAGAAACTCTCTAAGCATACTCTTTCCTCCTTAGACCCTTGAGTAGAACTCTATTATGTACTGAAGGTTGACTGGAACCTCCAGCTGAATATCCTTTGGAAGGTCTATGACCTTTCCTCTGAAGTTCTCCTTGTCCAGCTCAAGCCAGGGTGGAACACTTCTCGGGTCTATGTTTTCCAGATTTTCCAGAACCTGTGCTATATCTCTGGAAGAGGGCTTTAGCTCTATTATGTCTCCCACCTCAACCCTGTAAGAGGGTATGTCCACCTTTCTGCCGTTTACCAGAAAGTGTCCGTGGGAAATCCACTGTCTTGCCTGTCTTCTTGTGCTTGCAAAGCCAAGCCTGTATACCACGTTGTCAAGCCTTCTCTCCAGAAGCTGGAGAAGAACCTGTCCTGTGTTGCCCTTGGAGCGTGATGCCTCGTCAAAATATTTCCTGAACTGCTTCTCCCTGAGACCTCCGTACAGGAACTTGAGCTTCTGCTTTTCCATAAGCCTTATGCCGTATTCGGTAAGCTTCTTCCTCCTGCCTTTTACCCTTCCATGCTGGCCTGGGGGAAAGTTCCTTCTTGCCAGGGTTTTGGGAGCACTCTTTTTCCCTGATACTACCACGCCGAGCTTTCTGTCAATTCTTACCTGAGGTCCCATATACCTGCCCATGCTTCAAACCCTCCTCTTAGCAGGTGGTCTGCATCCGTTATGGGGTATGGGTGTTATATCCCTTATTGCCTTTATCTTTATGCCTGCGGCATAGATGGCTCTCAGAGCAGATTCTCTTCCAGCTCCTGCCCCTTTAACTCTCACTTCTGCTTCCTGAAGCCCATATTCCTGAACTGCCCTCTTTGCAGCCTTCTGAGCGGCAAGCTGTGCTGCATAGGGCGTGCTTTTCCTCGTTCCCTTAAAGCCCACAGTTCCACCACTTTCCCAGACAAGCACATTGCCCTGCTTATCGCTTATGGTTATTATGGTGTTGTTGAAGGTGCTCAGTATGTGAACTATTCCTTCCGTTACGGTTTTTTTCTGCTTTTTGGGCTGTTGTTGCCTTCTCGCCATAAATTACCTCCTTACTTTGCTATCTTTTTCTTTGTGCCACCAACTGTTTTCCTCTTACCCTTTCTGGTTCTTGAGTTGGTCCTTGTCTGCTGACCCCTAACGGGCAGGCCCTTTACATGCCTCATACCCCTGTAGCATCCCATGTCTATGAGCTTCTTTATGCTCATCTGCACTTCCCTTCTGAGGTCACCCTCTACCGTGTAGTTCTGTTCTATAAACTTCCTTATGGTGTTTAGCTCCTCGGGTGTTAGCTCTCCCAGTCTCTTTGTGCCCTGTATGCCGGTTTTTTCACATATCTCCTTTGCCCTTGCCCAGCCTATACCATACAGGTATGTGAGGGCAACTTCCAGCTTTTTACCATCTGGAAGGTCAACTCCAGCTATCCTTGCCATATCTTACCTCCTTAACTACCCTGTCTTTGCTTGTGCTTTGGGTTTTCGCATATGACCATAACTCTTCCCTTTCTCCTTATCACCTTACACTTGGCGCATATTGGCTTGACAGAAGGTTTTACCTTCATGCTAACCTCCTTGTAAGCAGAAAATTATAGCACAAAATCATCCCCTGTAGACTATCCTCCCGCGGGTGAGGTCATAGGGAGAGAGTTCCACCTTCACCTTATCACCGGGCAGTATCCTTATGAAGTGTATCCTCATCTTGCCAGAGACGTGGGCAAGCACCTCATGGCCCGTTTCCAGCTTTACCCTGAACATGGCGTTGGGGAGGGCTTCAAGAACCTCACCTTCAAGCACTATACCCTTTTCCTTCTGCTTCTCTTCTCCTTTCTTCTTAGCCATTCTTAAACTCCGTGAGCACTATGGGCCCCTGCTTGGTTATGGCCACCACATACTCATAGTGGGCTGCGGGGCTTCCGTCTGCGGTTATCACCGTCCATCTGTCGCCATTGTGTGATATCTCTTCTGTCCCGAGGGAGAGCATGGGTTCAAGGGCAACCACCATGCCCTGTCTCAGCTTGTAGTCCTTCTTTTCCTGTTTTAGGGTCTCAGGATGGTTGGGTATGAAGGGGTCCTCGTGAACCTTCCTCCCTATACCGTGCCCACCGAGGTTTTTGAGAGGGTAGACGCCATACTTTTTTGCCACCCTGTGTATGGCTTCCACTATATCTGAAACCCAGTTGCCCGGTATACATACCCTTACCGCCTCCTGAAGGGCTTCCCTTGTAGCCTTCATGAGCATTTCCTTTTCTTTGCTTATCTCTCCAACCGCTACAGTGAGAGCAGAGTCCCCCGCGTATCCTTCCACATAGGCTCCGAAGTCCAGGCTGACTATATCACCCTCCTTTATTACCTGTTCCTTTTTAGGCAAACCGTGGACTACCGCCTCGTTCACGGAGACACACAGGCTTGCCGGAAACTTCTCGTTGCTGAAGGGTGGCTTGTAGTTGAGAAAGGCAGGCTTTGCACCTCTCTTCTTTGCCTCTTCTCTCGCTATAAGGTCAAGCTCGTAGGTGGATACGCCGGGTCTTACAAACTTCGCCACCGCCTGCAATACCTCAACCACCACATCGCAGGCTCTCTTTATCTTCTCTATCTCCTTAAAAGAATATAGCTCAACCGCCATTCTTTAGCACCTCTAAAAGCCTTCTGTTTACCTCCTGTATATCCTGTGCTGCATTCAGTCTTATCAATTTATCCCTCTGCTGATAAAATTCAACGAGAGGTCTTGTCTGGTCCGTGTATACCCTGTATCTCTTTCTGACTATCTCCTCTCTGTCATCCTCCCTCTGGACGAGCCTTCCGCCACAAAGGTCGCATATACCCTCCTCCTTGGGAGGGTTATACTTTATGTGGTATACGGCACCACACTGGGAGCACGTGAGCCTACCAGAGAGCCTCTCCACTACTACCTCTTCTGGAAGGTCAAAGAGAAAAACCCAGCTTAGCCCCTTTCCATGTTTCTGCAGCATATCATCAAGTGCTTCAGCCTGTGGCACTGTTCTTGGAAATCCATCAAGTATAAAACCGCCCTCCTGAGGCATCACCTCCTCTATGAGTGCTATCATAAGGCTGTCAGGGACAAGCTCCCCCCTGTCCATGTATTCCTTTGCTTTAATGCCAAGCTCTGTCTGGTTCTTGACCGCCTCTCTGAGGATGTCACCGGTGGATATGTGCACAAGACCCAGCTCCTGAGAGAGTTTTTTTGCCTGCGTCCCCTTGCCAGAGCCTGGTGGTCCAAGGAACACCACTATCATCTTACCTTCCTCCTATACTTGGTATACTTTTGCTGGAGGAGCTGAGCCTCGAGCTTGTTTATAGTGTCAAGGGCTACACCCACCACGATAAGGGCAGTTGTTCCTCCAAAGTAGAAAGGAACATTTAGCCAGAGACTTATGAAGATGGGCACTATAGCCACCACGCTCAGGAAGATGGCACCCACAAGGGCAAGCCTGTTAATGATGTATTCCAGGCTCTTCTGGGTATCCTGACCCGGTCTTATGCCCGGGATGAAGGCTCCAGCCTTTTTGAGGTTGTCTGCCACATCCACCGGGTTTATGATCACCGCTGTATAAAAGTAGGTGAAGAAGATTATGAAGGCTATGTAGAGGATGTTGTAGGGGAGTGTTGTGGGGTTGAAGGCATCATGCATAGCTCTGGCTATGGGGTGCTGTATGAAACCGAGAACTGTGGAAGGAATTATAAGAAGGGACTGAGCGAAGATTATGGGTATTACACCTGCGGGGTTTATCTTTATGGGAAGGTAGCTGGAGGAGCCCATAACCTCCTGTCTTCCCACCTGTCTTCTCGGATACTGTATGGGTATCCTTCTTTCTGCTTCCTGAATAAAGACTATGCCCACAACCACCGCTATAATGAAGATGATGGTGCCCACAAAGGCAAAGGGGGAGATATCACCGTTTCTGAGCATATCCCAAACCCTTATGCCAGCACTGGGGAAACCTGCCACTATACCGGCGAATATGAGAAGGGACATACCATTACCAATACCCTTCTCCGTTATCCTGTCGCCCACCCACACGAGAAACATGGTGGAGGAAACGAGGGCTATTATGGTGGTTATGGAAAAGAGAATTCCAGCATCTGGCACTATGGGGGTTCCCTTTGGCGAGACCTGCCCCTGCAGCCAGACAGCTATACCTATGGACTGAACAAAGGCAACAAGGAGGGTGAGATACCTCGTATACTGGTTTATCTTATACCTTCCATAATCACCTTCTTCCTTGGCAAGCCTCTGAAGCTCCGGCACCGCCACCGTAAGAAGCTGCATCATTATGGAGGCAGATATGTAGGGCATGACTCCCAAGGCGAAAAGAGTCATCCTGCTCAGGTTTCCTCCAGAGAAGATATCGTAAAGGTAGAAGAGGGTTCCCTGAAAGCTCTTGAAAAAATCCTGAAGGGCTGTTGTGTCTATGCCGGGCAGCGGAATATGACTGCCAAGCCTGTATATGGCAAGCATAAAAAGTGTGTAAAGGAGCCTCTTTTTGAAGTCCTCAAGGGAAAAAAGCTGTTTTATGTACTCTATCACCTTACCTCCTCGCAGACCCCGCCGAGGGATTCAATCTTCTGCCTTGCAGACTGAGAAAAGGCGTGGGCTCTTACCTTCAGAGCCTTTGTAAGCTCTCCATCTCCCAGCACCTTGACGGGCATCCCTTTTCTTACAAGCCCCTTTTCCAGTAGAGTTTCCGGGCTAACTTCCTGACCAGCTTCAAAGTATCTTTCAAGGGTCTTTAGGTTAACCACCGCATACTCTATCCTGTTTACAGGTCTGAAACCTCTCTTTGGCACTCTTTTGTGAAGGGGCGTCTGACCACCCTCAAACCAGGAGGGAAGTCTCCTGTCTCCTGACCTGGTTTTCTGCCCCTTATGACCCTTACCACAGGTCTTTCCCAGCCCAGAACCTATACCTCTTCCCACTCGTTTCCTTTCCTTTGTTGATCCTTCCTTCGGTGCAAGCTCATGCAGTTTCATTCCTTGACCTCCTCTACCTGAAGAAGATGAAGCGCCTTGCGTATGTTCCCCCTTACCATGGGGTTATCTTCAAGCAGGACTTCCTGGCCTACCTTTTTAAGCCCTAGGCTTTTTACGGCCTTTACCTGAGCCTCGGGCTTTCCTGCAAGACCTCTGACAAGTTTCACCTTAAGCCTGGCCATTACACTCCTCCTCAGGGTATACGAAGGTCTCTTGCGTATATGTGGTAGCGCTTCTTTATGAGCTCGGGGTCTATACCCCTCTCCTTTGCCACCTCTTCGGCAGACCTGAGCTTGAGAAGGGCGTCAAAGACAGCCCTTACCACATTGTTGGGGTTCGTGCTCCCTTGAAGTTTTGTGAGCACGTCCGTATAGCCTGCCAGCTCAAAGATGGGTTTTGCAGCGCCACCTGCCACAATACCTGTCCCCCGCCTTGCAGGTATAACCTTTATCATGGTGGGGCCGTAATGACCCACCACATCGTGGGGGACGGTTCCGTTTTCTATAGGGACCCTTATGAGGTGCTTTCTTCCATCCTCTATCGCCTTCGCAATGGCTATTGGCACTTCCCTCGCCTTTCCAAGTCCAAAACCCACAAAGCCTCTCTTGTCCCCTACTATAACCAGAGCACTGAAGGAAAACCTCTTTCCACCCTTGGTTACCCTTGTGGTTCTCTTGGCGTATATGAGCCTTTCCTCTATCTGCAGCTGGTCCTCAAGCTCTGCTATTCTCTGGTCTCTTCTCTTATTGTCAATGAGCTTTTCAATTGATACACCACCCATATCTGCCTCCTTTAGAATTCAAGACCAAGCTCTCTGCATTTATCTGCAAAGGCCTTTATCTTTCCATGGTAAAGAAAACCACCTCTGTCAAAGACCACCTTTCTTATGCCCTTTTCCATAGCCTTCTTTACCAGTATCTCGGCCACTTTCTGCACATCCTCTATGGACTTTCCTCCTCTCTTACCGGCAAGCTGTAGGAACTCCGGGTCTATGGAAGAGGCAGAAACCAGCGTTCTTGACTGGCCCCCAGAGTCATCAATCAGCTGAGCGTAGAAGGCATTCAGGCTCCTGTAAACGCTGAGCCTTGGTCTTTCTGGAGTTCCCACGATTTTCTTTCTTATCCTCTTGTGCCTTCTTTCTCGCTTTTCATGCCTGCCGAGCTTTGCCATAGCTTACCTCCTTACTTCTTGCCGCCTTTGCCCTTTCCTGCCGCCTTTCCAGCCTTGAGCCTGAGCACCTCACCCTCGTATCTTATGCCTTTGCCCTTGTATACGTTGGGTTTTCTGAAGGCCCTAATCTGGGCGCATACCTGCCCTACCCTTTCCTTGTTTATACCGCTGACGTATATTTTGTTTTCTTTTACCTCTATCCTTACGTCTGAAGGTATGGGATAAACCACAGGGTGTGAGAGTCCAAGGCTCAGCTCAAGGTTGTTTCCCTTGACTGCAGCTCTGTATCCAAGACCAACCACCTCAAGCACTTTTGTAAAGCCTTCGGTAACACCCTTTATCATATTTCTTATGAGTGCAGCGGTTGTGCCGTGCATGGCCCTGTGAAAGGGCTGGTCAGAGGGTCTAGTTACCCTTACGGTGTTTCCCTCCAGACTGACCTCCATATCTGGATGTAGCTTCATTGAAAGCTTGCCTTTAGGTCCTTCAACTCTGAGCTCACCATCCTGAAGGCTCACCTTAACACCCTGGGGGATTTCAATGGGTTTCTTGCCTATCCTTGACATGTCTGCACCTCACCATACATAGGCTAATATCTCCCCACCCTTGCCCAGCCTTCTGGCATCATGGTCTGTTATGAGACCTGAGTCGGTGGAGAGTATGGCTACGCCAAAACCCCTCTGAACGTGAGGGATTCTGTGCTTGGGAGTGTATATTCTCCTTCCAGGCTTTGAAACTTTCTGAAGCTCCGATATGGCGTTCCTTTCCTTCTTGGGGTCAAGATACTTGAGATGAACCCTCAGTATATACTGGGTGCCCTTCTTACCCTCCTGGAGTCTTTCCCATCCTTTTATGTAGCCTTCCTTCTTGAGAAGCTCAAGTATGGACTCTTTCAGCCTTGAAGAGGGGATGTCCACGTAATCCATCCTTCTCCTTATTGCGTTCTTTATGGCGGAGAACATGTCTGCCACTGGGTCCATATCTTACCTCCTTACCAGCTGGACTTTTTAATGCCTGGAAGTTCGCCCTTTAGGGCGAGCTCCCTGAAACACAGTCTACACATACCAAACTGTCTTATAAAGCCTCTTGGCCTGCCACAAAGAGGACATCTGTTCTTCTGCCGGACCGCATACTTGGGAAAATGCATTACATCCTTTGCCACCTTTGCCTTTCTTGCCATGTTAACCTCCTGCACTCCTAATGGGAAGCCCCAGCAGCGCCAGAAGCCAGAAAGCCTCCTCATCACTCTTTGCGGTAGTCTGAATGATTATGTCCATACCCCTTATGGCATCCACCTTTTCATAATCAATCTCTGGAAAAACTATCTGCTCCCCAATTCCAAAGGCGTAGTTTCCCCTTCCATCAAAGGACCTGGGGTTAAGCCCCTTAAAATCCTTCACCCTTGGAAGGGCCACACATATGAGCTTATCAAGAAAGTCCCACATCCTTTCCTTTCTCAGCGTAACCTTGAGACCAACGGGCATACCCTTTCTAAGCTTAAAGCCAGCCTCTGATTTCTTTGCCCTTCTTACCGCCGGTTGCTGACCTGTTATGGCCCTCAGGTCTTCCATGGCCCTTTCAAGGTGCTTTATGTCTCCAACCGCCTCACCTACGCCCATATTTACCACCACCTTAACTATTCTGGGGACTTCCATGGGGTTTTTGTAGCCGAAGCGGTTTATCAGCTGCGGAACCACCTCTTCCCTGTACTTGTTGTAAAGCCTTGATACATACCTGGTTTCTACGCTCATGCTTCAACCCTCACTTTCTCTCTTATAAGGTCGATGTTTTCCTTACACTTTTTGCAGAACCTGTATTTCCTCAGAGTATCACCTTCCCTGAGCGTTCTTATGCCTACCCTTGTGGGCCTTTCGCACTTGGGGCATATGAGCATTACATTGCTTATGTGGAGAGGAGCTTCTATCTCGTATATGCCACCTTCTCTCACGTTGGGTATTTCCTTGAGGTGTTTTTTCACCAGGTTAACATCCTTTACTATCACTCTGTTTTCTTCCCTGAGAACCTTTATGACCTCACCAGTTTTTCCCTTCTCCTTTCCTCTCAGAACAACCACTGTGTCGCCCTTCTTTATCCTCTGAGCCATCACACCACCTCCGGAGCAAGAGATGCCAGTTTGGTAAAGCCCCTGTTTCTGACCTCCCTGGCTATTGGCCCAAGTATGCGCGTGCCCAGAGGCTCTCCATATTGATTGAGAAGAACCACCGCATTGTCATCAAACTTTATGTAGCTGCCATCGGAACGCCTTACTTCTTTCTTTGTCCTTACCACCACCGCTCTGTAGACCTTGCCCTTTTTTGCCGGGCTGTTGGGTGCGGCAACCTTTACTGTGACAGTTACCACATCACCCACTGTGGCATACTTCCTCGGGGCGTAGGGTATGCCTATAATCTGAACCCTCTTGGCCCCCGAGTTATCCGCAACATTTGCATAACCCTGTCGCTGTATCATAGTCTTCCACCTCTGTTATAAGCTAAAAATTATACCACAAGTAAGCCCCTGTTGAAGAACTGGAGCTATCTAACCAAGGCTGTTTATTTTAATCTATAGAAGGGGCTTCTGTCAAGTGGTAAAGGCATAGACCCGTAATCAGGCTACATCAACGGGCTTATAAGAAGTTTCAGGCGTCCGCAGAGTGGGTTATACTTTCTTTCTTATGAGGGTAATTCTCTTCTCAGGCAAGGGTGGCGTTGGCAAAACCACCATATCAGCCGCAACCGCCTACAGGCTTTCAAGCCTCGGCTACAGAACCATCGTGGTTTCCCTTGACCCAGCACACAGCCTTGGGGATGCCTTTGATGTGCCAGAAGAGGAAAAGACCAGGGCAAAGGGACTGCCCATAAAAATCTCGGATAACCTCCACATACAGGAGATAGACATACAGGAGGAAGTGGACAGATACTGGGGTGATGTTTACAGGTTCCTGGAGCTTCTCTTCAACACCACTGGGCTTGATGAGGTTGTTTCTGAAGAGCTTGCCATACTTCCCGGCATGGAGGAGGTAACAAGCCTCCTGTATGTGAACAAATATTACAGAGAGAGGGAGTTTGATGCCCTTGTTCTTGACCTCCCTCCCACCGGCGAATCCCTGAGGTTTGTTTCTATGCCAACGGTTCTCAAGTGGTATATGAGAAAGATATTCAACGTGGAGAGGACCATTCTCAAGGTGGCAAGACCTGTAGCAAGGAGGCTTACGGATGTCCCAATACCAGACGATGAGTATTTCAGGGCTCTTGAGAACTTCTACGAAAAGCTAAAGGGTGTGGATGAGATTCTTGTTGACCCGGATGTAACCTCCGTCAGGCTCGTGGCAAACCCTGAAAAGATGGTTCTCAAAGAGAGCCAGAGAGCCTTTATGTATTTTAACCTCTTTGGGGTGAATGTGGATGCTGTTGTGGTTAACAAGGTTCTGCCTTCCTCTGTAGAAGGATGTGAACACTTTTCAAGGTGGGTGCTCACTCAGAGAAGATACCTTGAGGATATGCAGGCACTCTTCTACCCAGTTCCTGTGTTTACAGTTCCTCTCATGGAGGATGAGGTGGTGGGTGAGGAAAGGCTCAGGATTCTCTCAGACCTTATATACGGTGATACAGACCCTGCAAGGGTATTTCACAGAGAAAAACCCTACGAGTTTATAGAGCAGGATGGTGAATACATGGTCAGGCTGAGAGCCCCTTTCCTCACAAAGGAGGGACTCTCCGTCCTTAAGAGCGAGGGTGAGATTGTTATAAGGTGGAAGAACTTTAAGAGTCATATCTTGCTCCCCAGAAAGCTCAGGGACTATGAACCCAAGGGTGCAAAGATTGAAGAGGGATACCTTAAGGTCTTTCTCTCAAGAACTTAGTAGAAAGTCCCTTATCCTTCTCAGGTCTTCCACGAATTCCTTCTCAGCGCCCGGGTTTCTGAGAATGTAAGCAGGGTGGTAGGTGAGAAGGACCTTTATTCTTCTGTCGTAGGGGTAGTCAAAAAAGTTCCCTCTGTGTTTTGTTATTGGTAGTGATTTTCCCAGTATACCCTCAAGCGCTGTAGCGCCCAGACATACTACGAGCTTTGGGTTTATTATTTCTATTTCCTTTCTCAGGTAAGGCAGACAGGACTGCATCTCTTTTGCAGTAGGCTTTCTGTTGCCCGGAGGCCTGGACTTTACCACATTGGTTATGTAAACATCCTCTCGCCTGAGCCCCACCTCCTCAAGTTTCTGGTTAAGATACCTGCCAGCTCTTCCCACAAAAGGTCTTCTTAGCTGGTCCTCCTCTTCTCCTGGGGCTTCTCCTACAAAGACAACGGGCGAGTAAGGGTTGCCTTCTCCAAAAACATAACCGCTTGCACCCTCATAAAGGACGCACTTTTTTTCATCCACAATTTTCCTGTAGAGGTCACCAAGAAGTTCCTTCCTGTCCTTTTCCCGCACCGCTTGTGCTTCCCTACTCTGTGGTTTGCTTGCAGGAATGTTTACACTTTCAGTGTAAAGAACATCAAAACCAATCTTCTCCAGAGCCCTGAGGGTTGCCTGAAGCTTATATCTTTCCATTAGCTTAATTATAGCAGGGGACCCAGTCGGGTCCCCGGGAGGAGGGCGTCCTCTCCCCCTCTTACTCCTCCCAGCCTTATGAGAAACCATCCTGATGCTGGAAATTATAGAGATGTAAGCCTTAATTTATCAAGTCGCACAATGTAGCGTGATTGTCACTAACAGTGTCACGAAAGCACTGAAATATATGATTTAAATCATATATATTTGTATCCCATCCTCCTGTTAAAATATCAACGGAATGCTGCCTATCATAAGTCTCAGCCTCTTTGTCTTCTGGCTTGTATCTTTTCCAATGGGTGGCCCTCTCCTTCATGACATTGGCTATTTCCCTTTTTTCTCCTGGGACACATATCTGGTTTTTTCCTCATAGCCTCAATAAAGGGATTCTTTCTCAGAACTTTCCCCTTTTTTATTCCAGCTACTGCTATATTAACTGCCTTTTTCCCAGTGTCCGACCAAACTCTCAGACCTTTACTTATGCTGCTCATTGGCTTTCTATCTTCCAGTCTTGCGGTGTATGTGGGGGTAATTCTGACAAATAGTGTTCAAAAAAAGGATATTCTTGGTCTGGGGATAGGAAATATCGCCATGGTTTTTCTCTCAAACATACCTGTAAGGGAAAATTATAAGTTTTTAATTTTAAGTATTGCACCAGTTCTGAGTCTTACTAAGAAATCTTTTGAAATTTCCTCTGAAAATATACCTCTTAGCTTATGGCTAAGATTTTTACCGGGCGTCTTTATTCTCTACCTCACGGGAGGTCTTATGTATGGTGTGCTTATGGAAGCCTACCGTAAGGAGGCCCTTCTGTATGGTATTGAGGTCATTTTCTACGCATCTGCTGTATTTCTGTGTGTAATCCTGCTGAAGGATTGGGATGAAAATCTACTGATTCTTTCCGTGGTTTCCTTTGCCCTGGGATACTTTCTGATGCATACGGGTAATGGTCTTGGTTTAAACCTTGCCATGTATGCGGTCCAGATAGGTTTTGGTTTTGCTGATGTATTTCTACTTTATACCTTGATAAAGCTCAGAAATCCCATAAAGGCATTTCCTGTTGGTTTTGGAGTTGTTTGCAGTGCTATTCTTGTGGGCTATTTCCTCTTTAAAATTATGGAAGACACAAGAAGTCTTATAGCTTTAGGGAATCTTATACTCGTGGGTTTTTCTGTATACTTAGTGCATGCAAACAGAGCTAATAGAAGAGGTTTGGAGGAGGTTTCTCAGAAGTCAGAGGATGTCCATGCAATTGAAAATATACCTCATACCCAGAAAAGTGCCTCGCCGGAAGGTTTTTTGCAGGAGCTATGCAGGAAAAGGCAAGCTTATAAAAAGACGCTTTCTAAGAGAGAGAGGGAAGTGGTTCTACTACTGCTTGAGGGTCTCAGCAACGAGGAAATAGGTCAATATCTCGGTATATCAACCTCAAGCGTTAGAGAATACTTGAGAAGAGCTACAGAAAAGCTTAGCATTGGTAGAGAAGAATTGGTTTCCATGTATGAAGAGTGGAAGAAAAACTTAGAAACGTAGATTATTTTTTGAAAAGGTCCTCCAGCCATGACCTTTCAAAGCACTTTACACCTTCTTCGTAGGACTGGCTTTTCTCAAGACAGCTCTTTATTCCATCAAGTCTCCTTACACCCAGATTCTTACACACGCTCCAGAAGTATCTGCAGTATTCTTTGTCCCTGAGTGGATTCGTCTGGCATCTCTGAGAGTCATCCTGAGCCCACACAAGAGCACCAAAAGTCAGGCTGAAAAATATAAAGAGTAGCTTCATATCTGTGCAGGGAAACTTTTTCTGTATTTTTCCCACTCCTGTGGAAACTTCTGCATAGTCTGGCGTATGAGCCTTCCGGCCACAGCCCCAAGCCCGCATATGGAGGTGGGTTGTATGTATGAGTTTACAAACTCAAAGCCTGCCCACTCCCTTTCATCTGCATGGTTGTGAAGTATCCTCTCAAGTAGATATGCCTGCTCGTGGGTTCCAACCCTGCAGGGCGTGCACTGACCACAGCTCTCATGGGCGTAAAACTCCGCCACCCAGAGACACGCCTGAACTATGTCATCCTCCTCTGTAAGCACTATAACCGTGCCCGTTCCACCAAAGCCAAAGGGTGAGTAGTCCATGGGTGTATCCAGCTCCTCCGTAGAAAAGCAGTCAAGGGCTCCAGAAAAGACGGCCTTTACCTTTTTGTTTCCTATCGTTCCACCCGCATACTTGAAGATGACCTCTCTCAGAGTTGTGTTCATAGGAAGCTCGTAAACCCCCGGCTTTTTGACCTTTCCACTGACGGGGAAAAGCTTTGGTCCCGGATAGTCGCTCGGTCCTATGTAGCGGTATTCTTCCCAGCCCATACCCACTATAAGGGGAATATTGCAGAGGGTCTCCACGTTGTTTACCACCGTGGGCCTTCCAAAAAGACCATACTGAACTGGAAAAGGAGGCTTTATCCTCGGAAAACCCCTTTTACCTTCAAGAGACTCAATAAGAGCGCTTTCCTCTCCGCAAATGTAGGCGCCTGCACCTCTTGCCACATAAATTTCAAGGTCAAAGCCAGAACCCAGAATATTTTTCCCCAGAAAGCCCTTCTTCTTTGCCTCTTCTATGGCATCTCTGAGGATGTAATAGCCCGCCGGATACTCGCCCCTTATGTATATGAAGGCCTGGTTGGCACCTATGGCATAGGCGGATATTATCATACCCTCTATCAGAAGATGAGGGTCTCTCTCCATGAGTATTCTGTCTTTAAAGGTGCCGGGTTCAGATTCGTCTGCATTGCATATGAGGTATCTGGGAGCTGGGTTCTGCACCGCAAACTTCCACTTTCTTCCTGTGGGAAAACCCGCACCACCCCTTCCTCTGAGCTGGCTTCTGTCAACCCAGTCTACTATTTCTTCCGGTTTCATGTTGAGAGCTTTCTCCAGAGCCTGATACCCACCGTCTTTGAGATATTCCTCTATGGTGTGAACTCTTGGCTTTTTTGCCCTCTTGAGCAAAAGGTTGAGGGTAGTCTCTGCGTATATATCAGGTGTAACGGGATAGGACCTCATGGAGCTTCTCCTTTGATTCAAACTTGTAGGTGTCTTCGTCCACCATAAAACACGGTGCTTCCGAGCATGCACCTATACACTGCACACCTATTAATTTGAACCTTCCGTCTTTGGTTACCTCGCCGGGTGATATACCTAGGAGTTCATTTATGGCTCCGAGCACTTTTTTTGAGTCCATAAGGTTGCAGACAACGCTTACGCATACCCTTATCCTGTGTCTGGCAGGCTCTCCCCTGTCAAACATGTCATAAAAAGAGACCACGTTTTCCACATGATTCAGCGGAACTTCTAAGAGCCTTGCCACCTCCTCGAGAGCAAAGAAGGGGATGTGTCCGTAGTGGTCCTGAACTTCGTGAAGACAGATAAGAACAGCCTGCTCCTTTCTTGGGAAGTAGTCTGCATGCTCTCTCAACTTCTGCATTAACTCCTCAGGTAAGACACCCATTAGTCTATCACCTCATCGCTAAAGATTACCTGTGGCATTTTAGCTTCAATTATACCTCTTTCAATACCCATCTGTAGCAGAAGCCTTACCGCTCGCCTGCCATCTTCTCCATAATCCAGAGTTCGCTGGTTTACATACATACTCACGAACCTCTCAGTTCTTGCCGTGTCCTCTTTTATCTCTCTGGCATACTCTCTGGCAAAGCTGAGGGCTTCACCCCTATTTTCAAGGGCATATTCTATGCTCTTTTTCATGAGTCTCTCCATCTTTTTTATCACTTCCATGCCCAGGTCTTTTCTTATAACGTTGCACCCTAAGGGAAGGGGAAGCCCGGTTTTTTCCATCCACCACTGGCCAAGGTCAAGGAGCTTTTTGAGCCCTCTGTCCCTGTAGCTGAGTTGCCCTTCGTGAATTACCAGCCCGGCGTCAACCCTACCCTCTGCAACCGCATCCAGCACCCTGTCAAAGGGGAGCACAATCTCTTCAAAGTCCGGCTCGTAAAGCTTCAGAACAAGGTATGCGGTGGTGAGTTTACCCGGAATTGCTACCCTTTTACCTTTAAGACTCTCCAAATCTCTCACAGATACTACGATTGGACCATATCCCTCTCCAACGCTTCCACCACTGGGAAGCACGAGATAATTCTCTGCCACATAGGGGTAGGCATGAAAGGAAAGTGCCGACACCTCGTAAGTGCCCTTCAGAGCTTCTCTGTTGAGTGTCTCAATATCCGCAAGCACATGCTCAATCTGGAGACCTTCTGTGTCTACCTTGCCCGTGGTGAGTGCGTAAAACATAAAGGCATCGTCCGAGTCAGGACTGTGGGCTATTCTTATCCTCATGCCTTCTCTCCTTAAAAAGCTCAGGCAGTTTTAAAATATATGCATAAAGCCTCTTCCACTTTGACCACTCCATAGCCGGAATGGCTCCTCCATAAACCTTTCCGCCTTCAAGGCTTTTTGAGACGCCTGCCTTTGCAGAGACAACTGCCCCATCGCCTATTTCCACATGGTCTGCGACACCCACCTGTCCAGCCAGAACTACCCCCCTACCCGTCTTGACGCTACCAGACAGACCCACCTGAGATACAATTATGTTCCCCGCACCTATCCTGCAGTTGTGACCTATCTGAACAAGGTTGTCTATTTTTGTGCCGCTCCCTATTAAGGTCTGGTCTATTAAGGCTCTGTCTATGCATGTGTTGGCTCCTATCTCCACATGGTCCTCTATGACCACCTTCCCAATGTGGTTTAGTTTGAGTATCCCCTCTGGACCCACGTAGTAGCCAAAGCCATCCGCCCCTATCACAGAACCGCTGTGAATTTTTACCCCTTCACCAATCACGCAACCGGGATAGACATGAACACCGCTGAAAAGAACGCTGTTCTTTCCTATTCTCACACCCTCACCTATATAGCAGAAGGGATATACCTTCACGCCATCATCAAGAACTGCACCCTTTCCAAGATAGACAAAAGGACCCACATAGACATCTTTCCCAATGCGAACGCCTTCTTCAATATGGGCCTTTTCAGATATGCCAGAGGGATGCTTCTCTGGATACGCATAGGACAGGAACCTGGCAAGGGCAAGTCTTACCGCTCCTACCCTGATGTAATTGGGGAAATCTACCTCTTCAGAGACCACCAGCACAACTCTCAGACCCTTTAGTTTTTCCACCTGCTCTTTTTCCTGACAGAAAACTACGGTGCCTTCCCTCGGGTTTTCCACAGAAGAGAGGCCTTCTACTTCAAAGTCTGGGTCTCCATACAGCTTCCCCTGCAAGAGCTCAGCAACCTCAGAGAGCTTCATTTTTGCTGGTCAAGCCTCTGGATGACCTCCGCCGTTATGTCTATCTCCGCAGACCTGTATACGAAGGCTGAGCAGTCTAGAATCCCTGTGAAGCCTTGCCTTTTGGCTATGTCCTCTGATATACTCCTCACTCTGGATATTATTTCTTCTTCCATCTTCCCCTTAATTTCTGAAAGCTCCCTCTGAGCCTTCTGCTGGAGCTCCATACCCTCTGCCTCTGCCTTCTGATATTCTCTTATCCTCTGTTCCCTGACGTTCTGGGCAATTCCCTTGCTTTCTATCTGTTTTCTGAGCTCTTCAAGCCTCTTGTTAATCTGGTCCAGTTGCTTCTGATACTCTTCCGCCTTTGTTCTTAGCTGGGTTTCTTTGCCTTTTACCAGCTGAGATTCGGAGAGTATTCTGTTAGGGTCTACGCAGGCGAACTTCTGCTGGGCAAAGCCAAGTGTGGAAACAAAAAGGAACATAATCAGCGATTTCTTCATTCTTTACCTCCTTTAAAAATGATAGCATAGACTCAGACTGCCTCCCTCATTATGTAGGTGGGTTTGAGCTTGTTTTTTACCACCTCAGCGTTTACGAGAACCTTTTTCACGCCACGCATGGAGGGTATCTCAAACATCACATCCAGCATTATTTCCTCCATAATCGCTCTTAGACCTCTTGCACCCGTTTTTCTTCTTATTGACTCCCTTGCTATCTCCACAAGGGCATCATCGGTGAACTCAAGCTCCACCTCTTCCATCTCAAAAAGTTTTTTGTACTGTTTAACAAGGGCATTTCTCGGCTCTACAAGGACCCTTATAAGTTCCTCCTCTGTTAGCTCATCCAGCACTGCAATGACTGGAAGCCTGCCCACAAACTCGGGTATTAGCCCGTAGTGTATAAGGTCGTCCACCTCCACAAAGTGAAGAGGGTTTTCCCCCTTCTCAAACTTTCTTATTTCAGCCTCAAAGCCAACCACTGACTTTCCGAGCCTTCTCTTTACTATGTCTTCAAGCCCAACGAAGGCTCCACCGCATATGAAGAGTATGTCGGTGGTGTCTATCTGTATAAACTCCTGATGAGGATGCTTCCTGCCTCCCTGGGGTGGAACATTAGAAACTGTCCCCTCAATAATCTTCAGGAGCGCTTGCTGAACTCCTTCACCGGAGACATCTCTTGTTATGGAGGGGTTTATACCAGCCTTCTTGGCAATCTTGTCTATCTCGTCAATGTATATTATTCCCCTCTGCGCCGCCTTCACATCATACCCGCAGTTCTGCAAAAGCCTTACCAGCACATTTTCCACATCCTCTCCCACATAACCCGCTTCCGTGAGAGTGGTTGCGTCGGATATGGCAAAGGGCACATCCAGTATCTTTGCAAGGGTTTTTGCCAGAAGGGTCTTGCCAGAACCTGTGGGACCTATCAGGAGTATGTTGCTCTTTTCTACCTCCACGTCGTCAAGGCTCAGTCCCAGTTCTTTTGCCCTTATCCTCTTGTAGTGGTTGTAAACTGCAACAGATAATACCTTCTTTGCCCTTTCCTGACCTATCACATACTGGTCAAGCTGTCTTTTTATTTCCTCCGGGGTAGGGATTTCTTTTGAAAGGTTGTAGCTGAGCTGTTTTTTCTGGTCTTTTATGATGTTGTTGCATACCTCCACGCACCGGTCGCATATGAAGGTGTCGTTGGGTCCTGCAATGAGCACAAGCACCTCGCTCTGAGACCTGCCACAGAAGGAACAGTGATTTTCCTGCCTTTTTCTTGACATATCAGCTCCTCTTCTCTATGACTCTGTCCACTATGCCGTATTCCATAGCCTCCTGAGCAGACATAAAATAATCCCTTTCCACATCTCTTTCAATCTTTTCAAGGGGCTGTCCTGTGTGCTTAGCAAGAATTTCATTCAGCATGTGCTTTATCCTCTTTATCTCCTCCGCGTGAATTATTATGTCTGTTGCCTGACCTGTTATACCTCCCAGAGGCTGGTGAATCATGATTCTTGAGTGTGGCAGGGCATACCTTTTGCCCTTTGCACCTGCGGAAAGAAGAACTGCACCCATGGAGGCTGCCTGACCAAGGCATATGGTAACCACGTCGGGCTTTATATACTGCATGGTGTCGTATATGGCCATGCCGGCAGTAACGGAGCCACCCGGGGAATTTATATACATATATATGTCCTTGTCAGGGTCCTGAGCCTCCAGAAAGAGGAGCTGCGCCACTATGAGGTTCGCTATGTGGTCATCAATGGGAAAGCCAAGCAGGACTATCCTGTCCTGAAGCAGTCTTGAGTATATGTCGTAGGCTCTTTCACCTCTTGGGGTTTGCTCAATAACTATGGGAACAAGCTGGTCAAGTATTTTCATCCTTTTCCTCCTTTTTCTCTTCAATTTCTTTCACAACAGCCTTTGAAACTATATCTTCAAGTGCCTTTTCCCTCTTTATGTCCTCCTCGAGGACAGGTAGCAGGTTTTCTCTCTGCAAAAATTCCCTCATCTCCTCAACAGACCTTTCGTAAGCCTTTGCCAGCTCCTCTATCCTCTTCTGCAGTTCTTCCGCACTTACCTGAATACCTTTCTCCTGAGCATATTTGTCCAGTATGTATCTGAGCTTTATGCTCATGACTGCCTGAGGTGTGAGCTCCTGAGCTATTGCCCTGTAGTCCAGATATTTGGGGTCTATGCCCCACTGGGAAAGTTCCCTGACCCTTCTCTCCACAAGGTGTGAAAGTTCCCTCTGCAGAAGGGTCTGAGGGATGTCAAACTCATGCATCTGAACCAGCTTTATTGCCACTGCATCCGCTATCATGGCCTTCCTCAGGTTTTCAAGTCCTGACCTTACCTCTTCCCTTATCTTCTCTTCTGCCTCTGCCCATGTTTGACCAAGCCCCAGCTCCTTTGCAAAGTCGTTGCTGAGCTCTGGAAGCACCTTTTCCTTTACGCTCTTGAGGGTTATCTCAACCTTTGCCTTTCCTGCAGGCTTGCCCTCCGTATCATAAAGGGTAAGGTCATGAAGCACAAAGCTGTCTCCCTCCCTCTTTCCAATAAGCTCTCTTTCTATCTCTTCTCTGAAGGTCTTTGTTCCTATTACCCCAGAGGTCTCTCCCTCTGTGGTCTCACCACTCTCAGTTTCCTCAACCCTGTAGTCCACAACTGCAAGGTCGCCTTCTCTCACTTCCCTCTCCACAGGCTCCCAGACCGCATGCTCCTCCCTTATCTCCTCTATCCTCTTCCTTACCAGCTCGTCGCTGAACTCAACCTTCCTTATCTCAACCTCAAGACCTTCTAAGTTCTGGAGCTCAAACTCCGGAGGGACTTCAAAGGACACACTGTAGCTGAGTTTCTGGGAAGGCTCTTCCAGCTGAACCTTCTCAAGGTATATGTCAGCAACTGGCCTCAAACCACTTTCCTGTATGGCACCTGCCAGCGTTGCGTTTGCCACTTTCTTGCCCACCTCTTCCTGTATGAAGTCCCTGAACTTGGCTTTTATTACCCAGAGGGGGGCTTTGCCTTTCCTGAAGCCTTCCACCTCCGCATTCTGCCTGAGGTAGTTGTAAACCTCATCCAGAGCAGACCTGACCACATCGCCCTCTACCTCAACCTTAAGGGCTTTAAAAAGTCCCTGTCTGTCTTCTACGCTTACCTTCATACAAACCTCCTGCTTTTGGTGCGGGTGGAGGGAGTTGAACCCTCACGGGCTATGCCCACAGGATCCTAAGTCCTGCGCGTCTGCCAGTTCCGCCACACCCGCTCAGAAATACAAAATTATAACCTGCTTTTAGTCAATTCAACGTGCACTGAGAGCCATATATTTACATAGACTATGGAAAAGTTTATAGAGCTTCCTCTAGACCTTGCTCAGAAGTGCGTAAAGTGTGGACTATGCAAGTCTGTCTGCCCCACCTATCCCTATGTGCAGGAAGAGGCAGGCTTTGCCCGTGGAAGGCTTGCCCTGGCAGAGATGGTGGTAAAAGGAGAATTGCCCCTATCTGAGGAGGTGGCAAGGCAGTGGGACCAGTGTGCCATGTGCAGAAGGTGTGAGTGGATATGTCCCAACAACGTGGAATACAAAGAGATAATGGTAAAAGCGAGGGACATGCAAAGAGAAAGCCTCGGGCAGGGAGTGGTGAAGTCTCTTGGTCTAAAATCCCTTGAACTCATGCAGTCTGGTTTTGGCAGAAAGGCTATAAAGCTCGCCGGAAAGCTCCTGAGTCCGTTGCCCTCGGAGATAAAAACCCCCTTTCCCACCGGTGCAGTGAAGTTTATGCCAAAGCCCACAGCCAGGGCTTTTGGACTGAGGGGCAAGGTCTTTGAGGCTCAGGAGGAGAAGGGAAAGCTCTTATTTTTCACCGGCTGTATGATAGATGCTTTCTACGGAAAGACCGGGGAAAATGTGATAAAGCTCATGAACAGGGCAGGCTATACGGTGGTGGTGCCAGAGGATATAAAGTGCTGTGGTGCTCCACACTACTACTCGGGAAACCTTCAAGCCTTTGAAAGGTTGAGAGACCATAACTTGAAAGAGATGGGGAAATATGACTTCGACGCAGTGGTGGTTGCATGCCCTACGTGCGGGGGAGCCCTGCAGGAGGACTATAAGTTAGACAAGCCAGTGTATGACTTTGCGGAAATCGTCTTCAAAAGTCCCTTGAGGTTTAGAGGCTCAGGAAAGAGGCTGACCTTTCATGTGCCCTGCCATTCATACAGCGCCATGAAGGTAAACGATAAGGTTTTCTATGGAGTTATGGAGAGGGTTGAAGGTGACGAGGTGAGGAAAGCTGAAAAGGACAAATCCTGCTGTGGCTTTGCAGGTCTCTTCTCCATTACAAACCCCAAAATGTCCGACCAGATACAGAGGGAAAAGATAGAAGACCTTCAGAAAACTCAGGCTCAGGTGGTGCTCACCACATGCCCTGGCTGCGTGCTTAACCTCAAGGACGGGGTCAAAAAACACTGCACGGGTCAGGAAGTTATGCACCTTGCGGACTACCTTGCGGAGAACCTTCAGGGATGATAGAATAGAAGAGCATGAGAATACTCGTAACGGGGGGAGCCGGATACATAGGCTCACACATGGTAAAGCTTCTCGGGGAAAGGGGTTACGAGGTTCTTACAGTGGATAACCTCTCTGAGGGAAACCCGTGGGCAGTGTTGTATGGGGACCTCAGGGTGGTGGACCTTCTGAACTACAAAGCCCTTGAAGAGGTCTTGCTTGATTTCAGACCAGAAGCGGTCATACACTTTGCCGCAAAGGTAAAGGTGCCAGAAAGCGTAAGGAAACCTCTCCATTATTACGAGAACAACCTTATGGGCACGGTAAACCTCCTTCAGGCTATGCGGAGGGCAGGGACTGAGTATCTCGTCTTTTCTTCAACCGCCGCCGTCTACGGAATTCCGGAAAGAATACCCGTAAGAGAGGAAGACCCCACAGTTCCCATAAACCCCTACGGATGGAGCAAGCTCTTTGCAGAGCAAGCAATAAGAGACTTTTCTCATGCCACAGGGCTGAAGTATGTTATTCTCAGATACTTTAACGTGGCAGGAGCAGACCCTGAGGGAAAGATAGGTCAGGTAAGCAAGGAGCCCACCCATCTCATACTGAGGGCTGTAAAAGTGGCAACCGGTCAGATACCCTACCTTGAGGTCTTTGGCACCGATTATCCCACAACAGACGGGACATGCATAAGGGACTTTGTGCACGTTATGGACCTCTGTGAGGCACACCTCGATGCCCTCAGTTATCTGCAGGAGGGTGGAAAGCCAGACATCTTCAACGTGGGTTACGGCAGAGGATACTCGGTGCTGGAGGTGATAAACAGGGTAAGGGAGGTTTCGGGGGTGGACTTTGAGGTAAGGTATGCACCAAGGCGTGAGGGAGACCCTCCAGCTCTAGTGGCAGACAGCACAAAGATAAGGGAAAGGCTCGGCTGGAAGCCAAAATACGAAGACCTCCCATATATAATAAAGACCGCCCTTGATTGGGAAAAGTCCTATATTTATTCTGAATGATAGAGTTTGAAATTCTGGAAAGGTTGAAGGAGATAAGAGACCCGGAGATACCCATAGATATAGTGAACCTGGGGCTCATATACGGTGTGCAGTTAAAGGAGAATGTGGCATACGTGGACATGACGCTCACGGTCCCTTCCTGCCCTGCAAGGGGCTTCTTCGCCCAACATATAAGAGAACACCTCCTCAAAAACTTTCCACAGTTAAAAGATGTTGTGATAAACTTTGTATTTGAGCCTGCCTGGAGCAGGGATAAGATATCTGAGGAAGGCTTGCAGAAACTCAGGAGTATGGGATGGAATATCTGAAGGATAAGTTCAGGGCGCTTGCAGAAGCCATCGAAAGGGAGTCTGTGCTTGTCCACCGTGCTGCCCTTGTGGATGGATACAGGGACATACACAAACTCAGCAAACTGGGCATTGACAAGGTAATAAAGAAGGCAACTCAGTTTGGCGGGAAAAAGGGTGCGAAGATACTCAAAGAAAGGTATGGCATATACACAGACAGACTGGATGAAGCCCTCGATGTGCTGACAGTCATAGCAGAATCCTCAAGGCTTCTGGATGTGTTTGAATATGACCTTGACAGGATGGAGATAAGAGTTGATGGCTCAATTCTCGTTGAAGCCGTTGGGCAGAGCAAAAACCCCGTATGTGAGCCTATGGCTGGCTTCTTTGAAGGTTTTCTTGGCGAGCTTCTGGAGAGAAAACTGAGCGTTAAGGAAATTGCCTGCAAGGCTCAGGGACATGAAAGGTGTGTTTTCAAGATAACTCTCAAGTAGCATGGTGGTAATCAAGGTCAGGACCACAAAACATACCAGTTTTGTAAACATAACAAGTCAGGTCCGAGAAATAGTGAAGGCATCCGGTGTAAAATCGGGCATATGCCTTGTCTATGTCCCTCATACAACTGCCTGTGTCCTTATAAATGAGGGTGCAGACCCTGATGTGATAAAGGATATAGCTTACTCCATAGAGAAGCTGGTTCCATGGAGGGACGCCTATGCCCACTCGGAAGGGAACTCTGCAGCGCACATAAGGAGTGCCATAATAGGCAACTCAAGGGTCATACCCATAGAGGATGGAGACCTTGTCCTGGGCACCTGGGAAGCCATATTCCTTACAGAGTTTGATGGTCCAAGGGAAAGAAAGGTAGTGGTTAAAATCATAAGGGAAGAATAAGCATGAAGCTAATCTTGCTCCTGATTATGCTCGCTGGTTTAGCGTTTCCAAGAGAAGTTCCTTTTACGCAGGAGGACAGGGACAGGATTATAAGACTTGAGGAAGGACAAAAACATCTTCAGAAGCAGATAGATGACCTTAAAAAGCAGATAGATGACCTTAAAAGAGACACACAGCGTCAGTTTGATGAACTCAGAACCTTCCTTTACTGGGGCTTTGGCATACTTTTTGGAGGCATGGAGATACTAATAGGCTTTGTATTGCTAAAAGAAGAAGGACTTGTGTAGGAGGTAAAGTATGGAATATGTGCTGGCTTTTCTGGTTTTGATAGGTGTGCTCATATGGTTTCATGAGCTCGGGCACTTTCTCATGGCAAGGCTCTTTGGTGTCAGGGTGGATATATTTTCCATAGGCTTTGGTCCTGTGCTTTTCAGCAAAAGGGTTGGGGACACTGAATACAGGGTGTCCGTCCTTCCCCTTGGTGGCTTTGTCAAGCTCTACGGGGAGGAGGAGCAGATTCAGGACCCGAGAGCCTTTTCCTCAAAACCCAACTGGCAGAAGATACTCATAGCCTTTGGAGGACCCCTGTTTAACTTTATTCTCGCCATAATTCTATTTGCCCTTATATCAGTGGTAGGCAGAGAAGTGCCGAAATATCTTTCTGAGAAGCCCCTTGTGGGCCATGTGGTAGAAAACAGCATAGCCCATAAACTGGGCATAAGGGAGGGGGACATCATAATAGAAGTCAATTCAAAACCTGTAGATAAATGGAGAGATGTGGAAAAGGTGGTCTTTGAAAATATACTCAGCAAAAGCTGGACAGTAAAGGTCCTCAGAGACGGCAGGGAATTAAGCCTTCATGTGAAAGACAGCATAAGTAGGTCTGCAGGCTTTGGTGCAGAGCCGTGGCTTCCCGCCGTGATAGGAAGGGTGGTGGAAGATAGTCCTGCAAGTCAGGTGGGGCTTCAGGCTGGGGACAGAATACTCCGGGTTAACGGTCGTGAGGTAAGGGGCTGGTATGAGCTTGTAAGGCTTATAAGAGAATCTGGGGACAGACCAATAACCCTCGCCATACAGAGGGGAGAGTATATGGAGGAAAAGACGGTCATTCCAAAAGTAGACCAGAGGACAGGTCTGCCAGTTCTGGGTATAGCTCCCCACGTGGAAAGAGAGGAAAGCAGAGAGCCACCACTGCAGGCTTTTATTGATGGAGTTCAGAGAACCTATATGCTGAGCCTTCTTTCTCTGAAAGCTCTCTGGAGTCTTATAACGGGCGGTCTGTCCATAAAGACCCTTGGGGGCCCCATAGCCATAGCTCAGCTGGCAGGTGAGTCCGCACAGCAGGGCATACTTCCCTTTGTGGGCATGATGGCTTTTATATCCGTTCAGCTTGCCATATTCAATCTCATACCCCTTCCCGTTCTTGATGGAGGTCTTATACTTCTGTTTCTTATGGAATCCATAAGAAGGAAGCCTTTCTCACCAAGGTTCAAAGAGGTATGGGTAAAGGCCGGCTACGCCATAATAATAGCCCTTGCGGGCTTTGTGATAATAAACGACATACTGAGAATACTGAGCGGCGGAAGGCTCTAAAAGGGCCTTTCCGGGACCTTTTCCCAGTCTTTTATGAAAAGTTCCATGCCCTTATCGGTAAGAGGGTGCTGGAAGAGCTTTTTCATGACTTCAAATGGCATGGTGCATATGTCTGCACCTATAAGGGCTGCCTCCACCACATGCATGGGATGTCTCACACTGGCAACTATAATCTCTGTGTCCACTATGTCGTAGTTGTCAAATATCTGCTTCACCTCCCTTATAACCTTCATTCCATCGCTTGAAACATCGTCTATTCTACCTATGAAGGGAGATACAAAGCTTGCACCCGCCTTCGCTGCGATAAGGGCCTGAGCAGGTGAAAAAACAAGGGTGACGTTTGTGGGTATACCCTCAGATTCCAGAACTTGAACCGCCTTCATGCCTTCAGGAGTCATGGGTATCTTAACCACCACGTTGTCGCCCAGCTCCGCCAGCATCCTTCCCTCCCTTATCATGCCCTCTGCATCCCTTGAGACTGTCTCAAGGCTCACTGGACCGTCCACCAGCTGGAGTATCTCCTTAGCCACTTCCAGAAAGGGTCTTCCTGTTTTTGCTATCAGGCTCGGGTTGGTGGTCACACCGTCAAGTATGCCCCATTCAATAGCCTGTTTTATTTCGTCCACCATACCGGTATCAAGGAAAAACTGCATAACTTACACCTCCTGAAGTATTCTCTGGTGCCTAACAACACCCACAAACACCTTCTTAATTATACCATCCTTAACCACAAGGGTTGTAGGCGTTGCCATGATTCCCAGCTCTTTTGCCTTCTGGAAGCCCTCGGGCTTTGCCACATCCATCTCTATAATTGTCAATTTCTCCTTGAGTTTTTCTATTTCGGGCTTCATCAGCTTGCAGGCTCCGCATCTCTCAGAATAGAAGTAAACTATCCCATCCCTTAGTATTTCAGTTTTCCTTCCAAGCATCTTCTTGCTCCTCATGCCTGCGTAAAATCTCAAGCCCAGCATCAGTCCAAAGAAAAGAGCCAGAAAAAGTGCAATGAGCTTCAGGATGTTCTCCACTCTTATCCCCTCCTTACAGGTGTTAGACCAAGGGCTTTATGCAGGCTCTTTAGTTCCTCTTTTGTCATGTCCCTCCACTGACCTGGCTTGAGATTCCCCAGCCTTACAGGTCCTATGGCGACCCTTTTTAGCCTTGTAACTCTGTGCCCGAAGCTGGAGACAAACCTCTTTACTATATGCTTTCTCCCCTCATGGAAAACCAGTTCTATAAGGCTCATATCTTTTTCATGCTTTATAAGTCTGACACTGTCTGGTTTTGCAGGACCATCTTCAAGCAAAGCACCTTTTTTCATGGCGTCAATCGTATCTTTGCTCACTTTCCCAGAAACCCAGACAAGGTAGGTCTTCGGAAGTTTGTGCCTGGGGTGCATTATCCTGTGAGCAAGCTCGCCATCGTTGGTAAGTATGAGAAGCCCCTCTGCATTGTAGTCAAGCCTTCCTGCGGGATAGACCTTTTCAGGGATATCCTTTATCAGCTCCTCAATGGTCTTTTTGCCATCTCTGGGTGGTCCAAGGGCAGTTAGATAACAGCAGGGCTTGTAGAGGATTATGTATCTGCATCTTAGAGGCTTTACTTCTTTTCCATCCACCTCCACCACGTCCTTCTGCGGGTCTACTCTCCATCCCAGCTCTTTCACCACAAGCCCATTCACCTTTACCCTTCCCTGCAGTATAAGCTCATCTGCCCTCCTTCTTGAAGCAACTCCGCACATGGAGAGATATCGGTTCAGTCTTACCAGTATCGCTCCTCCTTCCATGGGTCACCCCTCATGTTATAACCCCTTTGCTCCCAGAAGCCCGGCACATCCTCATCAATCAATTCTATACCCCACACATACTTGGCACTCTTCCAGGCGTAGAGCTTTGGAACTATAAGCCTGAGTGGGTAGCCGTGTCTCAGAGGTATGGGTTTTCCATACATTTTATAGGCCAGTATGCTGTCCTCTTCGTAGAGGTATTGGAGTGGTAAGTTTGTGGTGTATCCTTCCAGACAGTGAACCATAACATACCTTGCGGTGGGCTTTGGCTTTGCAAGGCTGAGTATGTATGAGGTCTGCACACCTTCCCATTCTATCTCCTTTACGCTCCATCGCGTAACGCAGTGAAAGTCCGCTATGAGCTCTACAGAGGGTAGTTTTAGGAGCTCTTCGTAGGTAAGCTCAAGGGGATTCTCCACAAGACCGAACACTCTGAAGCGATAACCCTTAACATCCCAGCTGGGGATTTCCTCTACTATGTCATAGACTATGGGCGCAGATATCCATCTCTGACCGGGCGGAAGCCTGTCTTCCTTGAGGTTTATGGGGCTAACAATAATTTTTTTCTCCATGCTCTTTTATTATAGGCTTTAACTTCCACCATTCACTGCTTTCTGTCATCCTGACTTGACAATAAATAAGTAATCGCTTACTATATAAATCATGTTTTACATATCAAGGGTAAGCATACCCTTTTTCTTTCTGGCTATATCTGATCTTCTTTACTCTTTGATAATCAAGAGCCTTCAGCTTGACCAAAAAGCCGTTTGGATAGTTGCGGTTTTTGGCTTTGTGGCCCATACCATAATGTCCGCCATGTATCAGATAGTTCCCAACTCTCAGGGCAGGCCTCTCGGACTTCAGTGGCTTTCCTACCTGGTCTTTGTCCTCAGTTTCCTTGCCTCTCTTCTTTTTTACTCTTTCCAGACGCTCCACGCAAGCCTCTTATATGCCTTTGCCTCTTTACTCTTTACAGTAAACATACTGATATCCGTAAGAAACTGGCAACCTGTAACTGTTAAGTTCCTTGGTCTTGGCACCTTCTACCTTCTTCTTGCCAGCATTTTTCTTCTTCTTTCAGAACTTGGCTATCTTCCCCTTGCACTTGCAGTGCATACGCTTACTCTGGGTTTTATGTTAAATGTGGTTGTTGGTGTTGAGCTTGCGTGGATACCCATGCTTTATATGGAACCTCTCAACATAGTCCTGAGTAGAAGGCTTTTCTACCTGAGCCTTTTATACCTTCCTCTTTTTCTTCTAAGCCTTTATTTCCTTAACTACAGGCTTGTTTCCCTCGCAAGCCTTCTAGTGCTTGCTTTTGCTGGATACTTTCTATACATACTCTACTCGGTATTTTCCAGAAGACGCATGCCTAAGGAGATTCCCCTTGTGGTAAGGTATTTTCTCTTGGCCCTCATCATATTGCCCTTCGGTCTTCTTCTCGGCTCTATAATGGCAGGTGAGGGACTTGTTTCCTTTCTTCTTCCCATACATTTTGACCTTCTAATTTACGGCTTTACTGGAATAACCATAATGGGCGGGCTTGCACACCTCTATCCGAGGATTGTTTACAACTGGAGGTTCTCTGGAATACGGGGGATTTCCATATCAGACCTTCTTGATGAAAAGGCTCTGAGAAGAATTCTCCCCTTATTACCTTTCAGCCTTTCATGGATGGTCTTTGCAGATGCTTATGGCAAGCCCATTTCTTTCTTCTCAAACTTTCCTTATCTAATTCTCTGGCTGTATTTTATGGTGTCAGTCCTCATAAAATCCCTTCTTTTCAGACCTACCAGCTAAAATCTCTCCCCAGATACACTTCTCTCACATCCTCCCTCTCGCTCACCTCGTGGGGCTCACCCTCTGCAAGTATCATACCATCGCTTATTATGTATACCCTGTCCACCATCCTTATAGTTTCCCTGACGTTATGGTCTGTTATGAGAACTCCTATGTTCTGATGTTTGAGGCTCATAATCATGGACCTTATGTCTGAGAGCATTATGGGGTCTATACCGGTGAAGGGTTCATCAAAGAAGATGTATCTTGGCCTGGGTATCAGGGACCTTGCCACTTCAAGCCTTCTCTTCTGACCCCCTGAGAGCCTCCCCGCCTTTTGATTCCTGAGCTCCCAGAGCCCAAAGTCTGCAAGAAGCTCCTCTGCTCTCACAAGCTGTGATTCTCTTCCCTCTTCAAAAAACTCAAGGAATATGAGGAGGTTCTCAAGGACTGTAAGGTCTTCAAAGGTTGTATGCTCCTGAGGAAGGAAGGTTATTCCCTTTCTTGCCCTTTTATGGGCTGGTAGATGGGTTATATCTTCACCCTCAAGCTCTATCCTCCCGCCATCAACGGGTAAAAACCCCACAAGGCAGTTAAAGAGCGTTGTTTTACCGGCACCGTTTGGACCAAGAAGCCCCACTATCTCTCCTCTTCTAAGCTCAAGGTCTACCCCTCTTAAAATTTCCCTTTTTCTAAAGCTCTTTTTTATCTCCCTTGCAACCAGCACCTTAAAGATTTTAAACTATTGGCATGATACCCATAAAGGATGTCAACCCTCACAGGAGCTTTCCTGTGGTAAACCTTGGCATCATACTTACCTGTTCCGTTGTGTGGCTTTATGAAGTAAGCCTTTCTGATGAGAGGTTGAATCTTTTTATATATTACTACGGGCTTGTCCCTGCCGACCTTTTTGAAAGACCTCAAACGCTTCTCACACACATGTTCCTCCACGGAAGCTGGCTCCACATAATAGGCAACATGTGGTTTCTCTGGGTATTTGGGGACAATGTGGAGGACAGAATGGGCAGGCTCAAGTATCTTCTTTTCTATATTCTGTCAGGACTAGGCGCGGCTCTAATTCAGATGCTTGTCAGCCTGCTTTTTGGCGGGGCCGAAATTCCTATGGTGGGTGCCAGTGGTGCCATAAGCGGTGTTCTTGGTGCATATCTCTGGATGTTTCCCCATGCCCGCATACTCGCCCTTGTTCCCATTTTCTTTTTTCTTACCTTTATGGAGCTTCCTGCAGTCTTCTTCATAGGCCTGTGGATACTCATACAGGTCATAAACGGGCTCATAACCCTCCCCCTTATGGGTGTTGGAGGCGTGGCATGGTTTGCCCACATAGGAGGGTTTGTGGTAGGTTATTTGCTTGCCAAGAAAATGTTCAGGAGAAGATGGTATTAAATTGAAAAAGACCAAACGAATGGTTACTAAAGGACCTGAACCGTATATTTTGAATATTCAAAAGTAAGCGTGAACTTGTTTATCATTTTGCCCTCTACTTCTGCCACAGGATACATGAATTCATTAAGAAATTCCCCGCTTGACATGGGCGGCTTCAGTTGAAAATCTCTTGCATAGTTGAAAGCGACCCAGTGCACATCCCATCCACCAAACATAAAGTTTCTAATTCTCTTCACCTTTGGGTGATTCAGGTCAAGTTTCTCTTCAAGCATAAGCTTCCTTACATCTGCAGGGTCTGCAGGTATCCATTTTCCCAGATAAAATTCTGCTCTGCAGTGCTGCGCTTTTGTAGCGTCTCCCTGAACCTTTGATATGCCCTCTGAAAGCTTGGAGGTTAAAACTCTTAAACCAAAAATCTCTCTTGCAGGAATGCCTGAGGCTCTGCACAGGGCAACAAATAGAGAATTTATGTCTGTGCATTTTCCTCCAAAGTATCCGCTCTCCAACATGCTCTTTACGTCTCCAACACCACAACCAAGAACTTTCGGGTCTCTAAAAGTGTTTTCAACTACCCAGTCGTATATTGCCTTCGCCTTCTGTAAATCTGTCTTTGCCCCCTTCGTTATTTTATCTGCATACTCCTTTACTATACCATCCGTCTGTATATGTTGTGTTGGTTTAAGGTAAAAAGCTACGTCTTCTGGTATTTTTGTATTATTAGAGGGTAAGGTTTTCCAGTTTATGCTATCTCTATTCCAGATTTCAACATAAAAACTTACTTCGGCAAACTTTTTCTCTGAACCACTTTGAAATTCTAAATACACGATGGGCGCCTGGTATACATCGTCTTTTGTCAGAAGAACCTTCGAAGCGTTAGTCTCTATTTCCAAATCAACCAGTCTCTGGTAAGTTGCGTTCGTAGGAGCTGGAACCCACAGCCTTGTGGTGTCTTTAAAAGCCAGATTTGTAGAGTAAGTAAGTTTCAAACTTTTTCTGTCCCTTAATCCTGTGCCTGATGTTGTTCTGACTGGTATGGAAATGAGTGCAAGTCCGTAAGCAGCTCCTTTTAAGAAGGTTCTCCTGTCCATTTTTGACCTCCTTCTGGATTCGATTTCACGATTAATATACGGCGGTCCATTGTATGTATCATCAGATTTATTCAAAGTATTTGGAGAAATTATTTGAAAATTTTGTAACTTTGTTACAGACAATAAAAAATAGTCTTTCCATAATCTAAATAAAACTCCACAAGGAGGTGCTGTCATGAAAAAGTTTGTAGCCATAGGAGTCATGGCAGGTCTCAGTCTTGCACTGGCAGAAGCCTTTAAAGTAGCTCCTGAAAAATACAGGAGCTGGAACCATGTAAAAAGCATGGTTATATTTGACCAGAAGCATCCCCTCTTTAACCCCTTCAGCGGTGTTCATCATGTTTACGTAAACGATAAGGGGCTGGAGACCATCAAGAAGGACGGGAAAAGAAACTTCCCCGATGGAACGGTCATAGCTATAGTTTTCTACGAACATGTGCCGGACAACGGAGCCTATGTAGAGGGTGCAAAGAGGATAGAGGCTTTTATGGTTAAGGACAGTAAGAAGTATAAGTCTACAGATGGCTGGGGATATTATGGTTATGATGGTAAGGGGAACAATCTGGTAAAGGACATGGCAAAGGACTGTCATGCCTGTCACGCTCAGGTTAAGGACAGAGACTTTGTCTTTTCTGTTTGGACTAAATAGAACCTATGGGCGGGTTATTCCTGCCCGCCTTTTGAGAGCTTCATGGTCTTTAATTAGCAACCTACCTCTGCAGAGCTCTATAAGTCCATCCCTTTCAAGCTCCTTTAAGACTCTGCTGACCACTACCCTCACACTTCCCACATCTCTGGCTATCTCCTCGTGAGTTTTTTGAATAAAACTCCTTCCTTCAGCTTCTGAAAGTAGATAGTTTATGAGCCTCTCTTCAACCCTTTCTGACACCATTGAATTGAGCATACCCGTCACGGAGAGCAAATTCTCTGAAAGGACATTCATGAAAAGGCTCCTCCACAAGTGGTTTTCCTCAAACCATCTCAGAGCAAGGTCGCCAGGAACCATGAAAATCAGGGAGTTTTCTTCAGCCCTTGTGTAAGCCGGGTATTCATTACCTGAATAAACTGTAATCATGGCAAGCATGCACATCTGACCGGGCTTTACCCTGTAGAGGGTTAGCTCCCTGCCTGAGTCAGATATAAGGTAAACCTTCAGCTCACCTTCCTTTACGAATGGCACGGCGGGACAGAGACTTCCTTCAGAAAAGAGCAATGACCCTTTATCAATCTTTACTGGATGAAACATCCCCTCCAGAAGACTCTCTACTTTTTCCAACCACATGCCTTAAAATATAAGGTATGACACCCTTCTTCACCGAAAAAGCTCCCAAGCCCATAGGTCCCTATTCTCAGGCAATTTCGGCGGGTGGATTTCTATTTCTGTCGGGTCAGATAGGCATTGACCCTGACACGGGAAAGCTCAGAGAAGGCTTCAAAGAGCAGGCAAGGCAGGTCTTTGAGAACATAGATGCAATTCTGCAGTCCGCGGGCATAGACAGAAGTAGAATTGTGAGAGTTGTAGTGTATCTGAAGGATATGGGACTTTTCAGAGAGTTTAACACCCATTACGAAGAATATTTCAGAGATGTTCCTGTAAAGCCTGTGAGAACTACAGTTGAGGTGAGTGGTCTCCCACTTGGCGCCCTTCTTGAGGTTGAGGTAACTGCACTTATGGACAAAGAGAGATAACTTAATAACCATGATACCCTCCGACCTTGAACCACCACACGATGAACTTGCAGAAAGAGCAGTTCTGGGTGCAATAATAGCGGACCCGGAAACAATGCCCACCGTGCTTGAGTATCTGAAAGAAGAGGATTTCTACCTTGAAAACCACAGACTGCTCTTTTCTCTGCTTTATAAGGTATGGGAAGATAAGGGCAAAGACTGGGATGACATAGTTTTGCGGGAGTATATAGAAAAGAGAGGTCTTAAGGAAAGGCTGGACATGGGCCTCATCTATGCCCTTGTGGAGGAGGCAGCAACGGGTAGCCTTCTTGAGGAAGCCATAAGGAATGTGAAGGAAAAATCTGGTCTCAGACGCCTTATGGACCTATCTCTCAGCGTGCTTAAGGGTATAAAGGAGGAGCCGGACCTTGAAAACCTTCTCGAGCTCCTCAATACAAGGCTCATAGAAATATCAGAAAAACAGCTTGTAAGCCACTACTGGCATATAAGAGACGTGGCAAGGGATGTGATTGATATAATAGAGAAGCACAGAAAGCAGGAAAAGCTCATAACAGGGAGGGCTACAGGTTTTCTTGACCTTGATACCTTGACCACTGGCTTTCATCCCTCTGACCTTGTTATAGTGGCCGCAAGGCCCGGCATGGGCAAGAGCAGCTTCATGCTTTCCATGGCCATAAACATGGCCATGCAGGAGAAGGTGCCAGTGGTCATATACTCCCTTGAGATGAGCAAAGAGCAGCTCGTTATGAGAGCCCTTTCAGTGCTTTCTGATGTCCCTCTTCAGAATATAAGGAGAGGTTTTATAAACGAAGAGGACAGAAACAGGCTTATATCCGCTGCCCTTGACCTTTCAAGGTGTGAGATATACATAGACGATACACCCGGACTCTCCACCACCGACGTCAGGATAAAGACCAGAAAGCTCAAAAAGGAAAAGGGCGTGGAAGTGGTCTTTGTAGACTACCTTCAGCTACTGAGACCTCCAGCAAGAAGAGCATCCAGGCAGGAGGAGGTGGCTGAAATCTCAAGAAACCTCAAGGCTCTGGCAAAGGAACTTTCCATGCCAGTCATTGCCCTTGCCCAGCTCTCCCGTCAGGTAGAACACAGGTCTGATAAAAGGCCCCAACTGGCAGACCTCAGGGAGTCTGGACAGATTGAACAGGACGCTGACCTTATAATCTTCATACACAGACCCGAATACTACAAAAGGAACCCTTCTCCAGAAGAGCTTGGGGTTGCGGAAATCATAGTGGCAAAGCAGAGACAGGGTCCTACTGGAATAGTAAAGGTTGCTTTCCTCAAAGATACAGCCAGCTTTAAACCCCTTCTGGCTGGCTTCTCTCCTGCTGTGGAAAGTTATGAACCTGAGCCTGAGGATTTTTCAGAGGAGGAGCTTGACCTGGACTTTTAGCTTATAATCTTCCTGATGCTCAGCATGACAGGTTATGGCTCAGGAACCTTTGAAAACGATAAATGGATGGTCAATGTATTTGTGAGAAGTCTGAACGGCAAAGCTCTGGAAATCTTCATAAAGTCCAACTACAATCTCATGTCTCTTGAATTTTCAATGAGAAAACTGGTAAAGGAGTATGTAAGAAGGGGAACTATCAACCTTCACGTTGAGGTAAAGAGAAAGGAAATAATTGAACCCGTGAGTCTGGAAACCCTGTTTACCAACATAAACTTCTTCAAGATATTGAGGGAGAAGCTGAGCCTGAGTGTAAGCGATGACACCATACTTCAGCTTGCCGCAAGGTTCTCCGAATTTCCCAAGGAAGAGATAGACCCTGCCCTTGAGGAAGCCATTTCCTGCGCACTGACGGATGCTCTCAAAGAGCTTCTTAACAGAAGAGCGGAAGAGGGAGAGCACATAAGAAGAGATATGGAAGATAGACTTGCAAAGATTGAGAGCCTGCTTCAGGAGATAATGAACAGCAGACAAGAAGTTTATGAGAAGGTAAAAAAGAGAGTAATGGAAAAGGCAAGAGAACTTGGACTTTCTGAAGACAATGCCCTTGTGCTCAATGAAATCGCCCTTATACTCTCCAAAATGGATGTGGAGGAAGAGATAACGAGGTTTAGAGCTCACCTGAGCAAAAGCAGGGAGCTTTTTAAATCACAGGATGATGTGGGAAGAAAGCTGGAGTTTCTCTTTCAGGAGATGCACCGCGAGATAACCACCCTTTCCAACAAACTGCCAGACCTTTCGCCTCTGGCGGTGGAGATAAAGACGGAGATTGACAGGCTCAAGCAACAGGTGGCAAACGTGGAGTAAGTGATATAATATATATACCTTAGCGGGCGTAGCTCAGTGGTGGAGCGGCTGCTTGCCATGCAGCAGGTCGCGGGTTCGAGTCCCGTCGCCCGCTTTTAGGCAACGTGGCCGAGCGGCTAGGCGAGGGACTGCAAATCCCTTCTACGGCGGTTCGAATCCGCCCGTTGCCTCAAAAAGGTAAAAATTAAGGAGGTTTTTTATGCCCAACACGAAGCAGGCTGAAAAGCGTATGAGAAGAGACGCAAAGAGGAGAATAAGAAACAGGTATCATCTCTCAAAGATGAAAACCTACATAAGAAAGTTCAGAAGAATGGTGGAGGCCGGTCAGTTGGAGGAAGCTAAAGAGTTTTTGCCTGAAGTGGTAAGTATCATCTACCACACGGCGTCCAAAGGTGTTATACACAAAAACGAGGCAGCAAGGAGAGTTTCAAGGGTTAGCCTTCTTCTCAACAAGGCCCTTCAGAAGGTTCAGGGGCAGGTAAGCTAAAGGCTCTTTAAGCAGCAGTAAAAGCGCCCAGTATAGTAGAATAGCAAGCGGTATAGCATAGAGTGTTTCATAGGGAGAAGGGTTTATAACAATAAGGAAAAGAGACATAAGGATAGTTGCAAGAAGGGTCTTTAAAAGTGTATTGGCATAATCCCGTGTCTCCAGACTTTTGTCTTTCCATAGGTAAAGAAGAAGGCTAAACCCAACGAGAGATGAGCTGGCGGTTCCAAGGGCAAGACCTACAACACCGAGCTTAAAGAGGAAGGCAAATATAAAAGCGAGAAGGCCTTCCGCAGTAATCGCAAAGAGTGAAGACAGGACTGGAGTTCTGGTATCTCCCTTTGCAAAGAAAACACTTGACAGCACCTTTTGAAGAGAAAAGAACAGAAGACCAAGCGAATACACTGCAAGCACCTTACTGGCTATGGCTATATCTTCCTCTGAGAACTTGCCCCTTCCGTAGAGCAGGGCTATTATCTGACGGGAAAGCACAAGTAGACCACCAGTAGCTGGAATAGAAAGCAGGGTTATAAACCTGAAGGCAAGGGTTATGTTCTTTCTGGGGTCATGCCCGCCGGATAGAATAGAAAGAAGAGAGTTTGCCATACCTACCGAGAGAGCACCCAGCGGAAGTTGAAATATTCTGTTGGCAAAGTAAAGGTAGGATATGGCACCGAGGGTCAGAAAAGAGGCAAGAAAGGTGTCTATGAAAAAAGAGAGCTGGGCAACGCCAAAGCCCATAAGGGCAGGCAGAAGCCTTTTCAGAAGAAGGTGCAGGTCTGCATCTCTCTGAAAGGTCAGTCTGGGAATGAGTCCCTGAGAGATGGCTGATGGGATGTGAAAAAGTAGCTGAGCAAAACCTCCCACAACCACTCCTATAACAAGAGCCATATAACCAAGGCTGTGGGCAGTAAGGGCTATACACACAGCCATCACTATGTTAAAAACGGCCTGAGCAAAGGCAGGAACAAAAAAGACCCCCCTTGTATTGAGCACGGCCATGAAAAAGGCGCTCAGCCCTACAAAAAAGAGATAGCTAAACAGAAACCTTGCCATAAACACAGCCAGCTCAAAGTAGCTCTTTTCCACCACACCGGGGGCTATAAGCCTTATAACCCACTCTGCAAAGATTATGCCGGTAAGGGTCACCAGCAGGTTAAAGAGCGTGTAGTAAGTAAAGACAGAGTTGAGAAGAGGTCTCTCAGTGCCCTCTTTTAATCTCTGGGCAAAGATGGGAACAAAGGCGGCGTTAAAGCCGCCCTCTCCAAAGAGCCTTCTGAAGGTGTTGGGAAGCCTGAAGGCTACAAAGAAGGCGTCGGTAATCTGAGAAACCCCAAAGTAGTAGGCTATCATGGCATCCCTTACATATCCAAGAATTCTACTCAGAAGGGTGGCTGTGGAGAATGAAACAGAGTGTCTAAGGAGAGCCATCTGCAAAGTTCCAGACTTTACTGGGTTCGTAGCCTTCGCAGGGGAAAAAGGTTCTGTGAGCGGGATTGTCTCGTGAAGGGGTAGCATAAACCTCACCGTAATTTTCTAAATTTGCACACTCTAAAATTGTAGGATTTGCATTATTAAACTTTTCCTGAATGGTTTTCAGCAACTCCTCTAAATCTACAAAGACAGATAGACCGCACATCTTACATGCTAACTCCTCTATTACTCGCCCACTCCTATCAATGGCTCGCTTCCTGAAAAGTTTAGGTTTGCTTACAAAATAGGGGTATGCATCCCACCAATCCCTCTCAAATCTATAGTAAACTCTACCCTTTTTCTCTTTACTGCTGTTTAGTATCTTCTTCGGGCAGATATCCTTTATAGTATCCACAACTCTGTGAATATCCGGTTCTATTTTACCCTCTCTTTTCAAATCTTCCAATTGCTTTATATACTCATACCTGGCGCACATATTTTGTATTACTCTATTATTTTGTGAGGTAAGGGTGGAAGTATAAGTCCTGCCTCTCTCTTTAGCATATCCACAACATGTCTGATGTATGGGTATACAAGGAGCAATCCAGAGTTTTTTGCATAAGCATTCAAGACATTCTTATGTGGTATTTCTCCTTCCTTGACTTTCAATGTGAGTAAATAGGAAATTCTAATGTCTAATCTTTTCCCAGATACAGAAAATGTCTCCGCATATGTATATGCAAACTCAACCCGTGATTCAGATCTAGTAAATGTCCTTACAGAGAGGTCTACATCTACATTTACTTCAACTTTTTCATCATCTTCGGAGGGCACATCTGACAAAAACTCCAACTTGCGAAGCCTTACAGATTCTATTTCAATACGCTCCAGAAAGTTTCTAAGCGACTCTTTTAACTTCTCTTTACTACGCCGCATACAACAATTCTCGCTCAGTCAGATAGATTGGAGTGTAGTCGTATTCCGTTACGATCTTGGGTTCGGATTTTATTGAATCAGTATAAGCACGCCTGAAGGTGTAAAACTCATCAAGTTCAATAAGTTTCCTGAAATTCCTGTCAAACATTTTCACAAATTTCTTGTATACTCTAAGAGCCTCTTCTGAGCTGTCAGGTCTTGGTAGGTATATATCCCCAGGGGGCACTTTATATCCTCCATTCCCCTTCTCCAAAACCCTCACAGTTTCGTATGTGTCATACCTGCGCTCACACAGCCAGAGAACACCCCGATTAAACAATTCCTTTAGTGGTTTAACACCCCTCAAATATTCTGCAGTCAATTCAGGCTCAAGCTCAAGGAGAAACCAGTGTTCGCCCTCTTCCAGACTTTTCACCCACAGCAAGTAAAGACTTCCGTCGGTGGATACTAGCTCTACGGGTGTATCTATGACGCTCAGAGGCACGAAGTGCCCTGCGAATTTACCCTCTATGTTTATTCTTTCCTTCTCCCAGATATATCTCACCTTCTGCACCTCTTTTTTCCCAATGCCGGAGGCGGGAGTCGAACCCGCACGCCCTCACGGGCACTGCCCCCTCAAGACAGCGCGTCTGCCAGTTCCGCCACTCCGGCTCAGATGGTATATTATACACCATGGCTCTGGATTTGCCAAGACTTTACGCCATAACCGACAGCAGGAGATATCCGGATATGCTCCGGAGGTTAGAAAAAGCCCTCAAAAAGGGTATAAGGATGGTTCAGTTAAGAGAAAAGGAGATCTCGGGGCTTGAATACTACAGGCTGGCTTTGAAGGTGAGAGAGCTCACGGGAGAATACGGAGCAATGCTTTTTATAAACGACAGGGTGGACATAGCTCTTGCGGCGGGTGCGGACGGCGTCCATCTGCCTGAGAAGGGACTTCCACCCAGTGTGGTAAAGAGGATAGCACCCCAGCTTATAGTGGGATACTCGGCGCACACTCTGGAAGGGGCTCTGTGGGCTCAGGAGGAGGGTGCAGACTTTATTACCTTCAGCCCCATCTTTAGAACCCAGTCCCACCCCGAGGCTGAGCCACTGGGACTTATGGCTCTGAAAGAGGTCTCTCAGAAGCTTTCCATACCCGTTTACGCCCTTGGAGGCATAACATGGGAAAAAATTAAACTCTGTTACAGAAATGGTGCCTACGGCGTTGCTGGCATAGGTCTTTTCTTTGACCATGTTGATAGTGATTGGGGGTCCCACGGGTAGCGGAAAGTCGGAGGTCTGCTGTCTCCTTGCTCAGAGGCTTGGTGGGGAAATAATCAGCGCAGACTCCATGTGCGTATACAGGCATATGGATATAGGGACTGCAAAGCCTTTGGAGTGTATGGAAAAGGTCCCACATCATCTTGTGGATGTGGTAGAACCCGGCCAGGTCTTCGATGCCAAACTCTTTGAGGAGCTGTCTCTGAAGGCCCTGCAGGACATAAGAGCCAGGGGTAAAGTTCCCATAGTATGCGGTGGCACATACCTCTATCTGCAGGCACTCCTGCATGGCATTGAGGATACGCCACCACCTGACTGGAAGCTGAGAGGCAGACTGTATGAAATAGCTGAGAAAAAAGGTAGTGAGCATCTACACAGAAAGCTAAGAGCTGCCGACCCCCTCTATGCCAACAAAATATCACCGAGGGATACAAGAAGAATAGTGAGGGCTCTTGAGGTTTTCATAAACTCTGGCAGACCCTTCTCCTCCTTCCATCACTGGGACAGACCAAGGCTGGATTTTGCCGGCTTTTATCTGAGCTGGAGCTGGGAGAGCCTCTCCAGAAGGTTAGAAGAAAGGGCATCAAGAATGCTACAGAAGGGGCTTGTGGAAGAGATAAAAAAGCTCCTTAAGATGGGTTTTGAAAGCTTTCTCACTTCTCCGCAGGCTATAGGATACAAGGAGTTTATACCCTGTGTGAAGGGCGAAAAGCCCCTTCAGGAGTGTCTTTTACACATGATAAAAAATACAAAAGAATACGCAAAAAGACAGACAAGATGGTTTAGAAGGCAGGGCTGGAAGAAGGTAAACATGGATGTGCTCGGGATTGAAGGGGCTGTGGGGGAGATTCTGAGCAACTTGACTTTCTTCGTTAAGGCTATAAAATGATGCCTATGGAACCACTTCAGCTCATGGCGATGATAGCCAGTGTAGTTGCAGTTGTGGGCTTTGCCACCACACTCATAAATAAACGCATAGACGAACTGAGCAAAAGGGTTGATGACAGCAACAGGCGAATAGATGAACTTAAAGAGGATATAAGAGAACTCAGGAAGGATATGAAAGAAGTGCTCAGAATACTCTATAGAGAAGAGCCTGCCTAGAAAAAATAGTCACACCTCCGTCCCACCCAGCACCATAGACCTTATCCTCAGAGTGGGCTGTGCGTCGGTGACGGGCACCCCCTGTCCATCCTTTCCGCAAGTCCCTATGCTCCATCCAAGGTCTGAGCCTACCGCATCCACATCCATAAGAGCCTTTGGACCATTACCTATAAGAGTTGCAGACCTTATGGGGTATGTGATTTTCCCATTCTCTATCATATATCCTTCCATCACCTCAAATACGAAGTCTCCGGTGACCGTGTTTACCTCTCCTCCTCCCATCTTTACCACAAGAATGCCCTTTTTAGTGTCTGCTATTATGTCTTCTGGGTTGTCCCTTCCGGGTGCTATGTAGGTGTTGGTCATCCTGACAATGGGAATATGGGCGTAGCTCTGTCTTCTGCCGTTTCCAGTAGATTCTCTACCTTCCTTCATTGCCGTTAGCCTGTCATACATATAACCAACCAGATAGCCCTCCTGAATGAGCACAGTTTTCTGTGCGGGCACGCCCTCGTCGTCCACTGTAAAGGAGCCGTTGTGGTTCTCAAGAGTGGCATCATCTATTACGGTTATGAGCTCGCTGGCCACCTTCTGCCCCAGCTTTCCCCTGTAGACAGAAAGCCCCTTCTGCACAAGGTCCGCCTCAAAGCCGTGCCCCACAGCCTCGTGTATCATGGTTCCACCTGCCTGAGAAGCAAGCACCACCGTGAAAGTCCCGGCGGGTGCAGGCTTTGCACTCAGCATAAGAATGGCTCTCTCTGCAGCCTTCCTTGCCACCTCTTCTGGGCTCACCCTTTCAAAGAGCTCAAAGCCCCCTCTTATGCCTGCGGATTCATAGCCTCTCTGCATTATACCGTTCTGAGCAGCCACCACATCTGTGTAGAATACAACCCTCTTCTGAGTATCCTCCGCAATCTCACCAAGGCTGTTTATTACCATTATCTCCCTGGTCCTGTCCATTAGCACCACAGTGACCTGTCTTATTTTTTCTCCATAGCTTCTGGCAGATTCGTTTGCCCTCTGTAGAAACTGAACCCTGTAGTTTATATCTTCTTCGTCCGGGTCTATTACCAGCTCTGTCCAGCCAACTACGCGTTTCTGTCCCACTTTGACTGGTCCATGCCCAAGGCCTCTTGCAAGAGTTCTGACAATCTCCATCATGTTTTCAAAGGTTGGCTCGGTGGTGTATCCGTAGTGAGTCTTTCCATCCTTTATGAGCCTTATACCCACGCCCTCGTCTATTCCCCACTGAACCTTTTCTATCTTGTTGTCCTCAAGATGCATCCTGCAGAGTCGCACCCGCTCGTAGAAAATCTCACCATACTCTCCGCCCTGAGACAGGAGGTTGGAAAGAAGAAAGCTGGATTTTTCTTTGAGTGTATCCTTAACCATTCTGAACCTCCAGAGAGTTAAAAATATATGCTAAAATCTTATACCATGGGTGTAAAAATAGACATAAACAGCGTGCAGAGGGATATGTTTATTGAACACAACGGCATGCCACACAGAGTGCTGGATTACGAGCATGTAAAGCCCGGCAAGGGTCAGGCTTTTGTGAGGGTCAAAGCAAAGAACATGCAGACGGGCAACGTAATTGAAATAACCTACAAGTCCTCTGACGCTATTGAGCTTGCAGATTTTGAACAGGTCTTTGCAGAGTATTCATACAGCGATGGAGACTACTATTACTTTGTGAGCCAGACCACCTACGAGATGGTGCCCGTGCCAGCAGACAGCATAAAGGAAGAGGTAAAGTTTCTCAAAGAGGGTATGACGGTGGTGGTCTTTTTCTACAAGGGACAGCCCATTGGGATTGAGCTACCCAAGCAGGTGGAGCTTGCGGTGGTGGAGACAGAACCTGCCTTCAAGGGTGATACGGCGGCTGGTGGTTCAAAGCCAGCAAAACTGGAGACAGGTGCAGTGGTGCAGGTGCCCTTCTTTGTGAAGGAGGGGGACATAGTAAAGGTGGATACTCGCACTGGTGCCTATATAGAAGTGGTAAAGAGAGCCTGATGGACAAAGATTTTGTAAAGGAAATAATAAACCTCGTCAAGGGAAGCGATATAAAACAGCTTACTATAGAGGCAGAGGGCTTCAAACTTTTCATAGAAACCCATCAGAAAGAAGTGCTACAGAGGGTGGTTGAAACACCTTACAAAGAGGTTCGTTATCAGGAGGTCATACCTTCCACTGAGGAGGTTCCTCAGGAAAACCTCCATGTGATAAAGAGCCCTCTTGTGGGCACCTTTTACAGGTCTCCATCCCCTGGGGCTCCGCCCTTTGTGGAGGTGGGTGATATGGTATCCCCCGGTCAGGTGCTATGCATAATAGAAGCCCTTAAGGTGATGAACGAGATAGAAAGCGATGTGAGAGGAAAGGTTATAAAAATCCTTGTGGAAAACGGTGAAACAGTTGAATACGGACAGCCTCTGTTTATCATAGACACAAGCGCCTAACATGGAAGAAAAAAGCATCAGTCTCAGGCTTTCTGAGCTTGAGCATACCTATATGGCAAAGACAAGCAACGGTGAGCTTATGGTGGGTGAGCAGGGCTTCAGACCCATGGAGCTACTTCTGGCCGCCCTTGCAGGCTGTAGTGGTGTGGATATTTCCCAGATACTGAAAAAGAAAAGGCAGGAGGTAAGGGACATACAGATTGATGTGAAGGGCACAAGAAGGGATGAATATCCAAGGGTTTACGAGAAGATAAGCCTCAGATACAGGGTTTACGGGAAAAATGTCAAAGAAAAGGCTGTGGAAGAAGCCATAAGACTTTCTGTTGAGAAATACTGCAGTGTTTATGCCATGCTGAGTAAGGCGTGTCACATTGAGGTGAGCTTTGAGGTGGTCAATGAGGCTTGAAAACTTCTGGAAAAAGGGGAAAAAGGCTCTACTTTCTTACATGATGGTGGGCTATCCTGACTACCATACATCTCTTGAGGCCTTCAGAGTTCTTCTAAAAGAAGGAACAGATATACTGGAGATAGGCTTTCCCTTCTCTGACCCTGTGGCAGATGGACCCACCATACAGACAGCCCATGAAGTCGCTCTTGGGAAAGGCATAAAATCAGAGCATGTTTTCAGACTTTCTGCCACTCTCAGAGAGGAATTTCCAGAAAGGCCCTTTCTCCTTATGACTTACTACAATCCCATGTTCCGCATGGGTATTGAAAAATTCTGCAAAAGGGCAAAAGAAAGCGGTATTGACGGCTTTATAGTGCCCGACCTTCCACCGGAGGAGGGTGGTGAGCTAAAAGATGTATGTTCCACCCTTGATCTTTCTGTGGTCTTTCTGGCTTCGCCCACGAGCACTGAAAAAAGACTCAGGCTAATATGTGAAAGCTCTGACCATATGGTATACTTCGTATCCCTTACTGGAACTACGGGGGTGAGAGATGAGCTCCCTATGCACAGGCTCAAGGAAAGTCTGAGCCTCTACAGGTCCGTCTGTAAAAAGCCTGTCGTGGTGGGCTTTGGTATATCCAAGCCAGAGCAGGCAGGGGAGGTGTCCGCCATTGCCGATGGGGTAGTTGTAGGCAGTCATTTTGTAAGGCTTGCTGGCAGGGGGGACCTTGAGGGGCTTTCAAAAAGCGTAAGAATCATAAAGGAAGCCGTTGAAGGTGTAAAATATTAGACCCATGCTCTTCTGGAGGAAGTCTGAAGAAGAAAAGCTTGCAGAAAAGGGAGACAAGAATGCCATACTTGCCCTCATAGAAAAGGGGAAGAGGGAAAAGGCCATTGAAATACTGGAAAAGTTTAAGGAAAACCCTGAGCTGAGGGGACTTCTCTTCAGGCTTTACATGGAAGAGGGAAAATATTACTATGCCTACCAGCTTATAGAACACTACGACCCTGAACTTGCCACAGCAAAGGAGAAAGCTCTCATATACGAAAGGGTTGGGGAGCTGGAAAAGTCTGCAAGAGAATATTCAAAGCTCGGGGACTGGGAGAGCCTCAAGAGGGCTGGACTTTTAATGTGGCAGGCAAAAAGGCCAGAAGAAGCCCTTGAGCTTTTAAACCGCTCGCTCAAACTTGCTCCAGCTCTAAAGAGGCAGGAAGTAGAGGAAAGTATAAGAAACATTCAGGAAGAGCTTGGTTTAATACAGAAGGAAACCCTTCTTGAAAAGCTCAGGAAGGGGCTTAAAAAAACCAGAGAGGCGGTAGAGTTTGGCATACTTTTTGCAGGAAGGAAGATAGATGATGAGCTCTTTGAGGAGCTGGAAGAAAAGCTCATAAGGGCGGATGTGGGAGCAAAGACTTCTCTGCAGCTCGTGGAGGAGCTCAGAAAGGAAGCAGTAAGGAGAAACCTCAAAACTTCAGACCAGCTCTCTGGACTCCTAAAGCAAGCTCTTCTTTCGCAGATAGTAAAGTGTGAAGCAACCCTCAGAGAGCCTCACGAGGGAACCAGCCTTTATCTTTTTCTCGGCGTAAACGGCTCAGGCAAGACTACCACCATAGGAAAGCTGGCTCACAGGTTTGTGAAAGAGGGCAGAAAGGTTTTGCTTGTGGCAGGGGATACCTTCAGGTCTGCAGCAATAGAACAGCTTGAGGTGTGGGCTCAGAGGAGCGGTGCGGACATATTCAAAAAGCAGGAGGGCGCAGACCCCGCCTCTGTGGTATACGAAGCTCTGCAGAAAGTAAAGGAAGAGGGATATCAGGTGGTGCTGGTAGACACTGCCGGCAGGCTTCATACAAAAGAGCCTCTTATAAGGGAACTGAGAAAGGTAAGGGATGTTATAAAGAGATTTCTGCCAGAGGAGCCCACAGAGACTCTTCTGGTTCTTGATGCCACTATAGGCCAGAACTCCATACAGCAAGCAAAAGTTTTCAAGGAAGCGGTTGAAGTTACAGGTCTTGTGCTTACAAAACTTGACGGCTCTGCCAAGGGCGGAGCCATAGTGCCCATATGTAAGGAGCTTGGCATTCCAGTAAAGTTGTTAGGCGTAGGCGAAGGCATAGAAGACCTTCAACCCTATGTGGCTGAAGCTTTTATAGAGGAGTTAATCTCTTAGGAGGTAGACATGTTTCCAGAAGAGCTTGTAAGGGTTCCTGACGTGCCTTCGGATGTTTTTGAGCTGCCTGCTATGCCCCTGAGGGACCTGGTGGTTTTCCCCACCATGGTAATACCACTCTTCGTCGGGAGAAACTTTTCCATAAGGGCGGTTGAGGAGGCCCTTAAAAAAGACAGGCTCATATTTCTCATATTGCAGAAGGATAAGAGTATGGAGTCTCCCAACACGGAAGACCTTTATACGGTTGGCACAATAGCCCATGTGGTGAGGTCCGCACCCATAGAGGAAAACAGGTTAAAGATACTTGTGCAGGGGATAAAGAGGGCAAGGCTCTTAGAATACAGACAGACCGGGGATTACTACACGGCAAGGGTCCAGCCTCTGGAAGAGGTAGAGCTTGACCCTGAAACTCTCTCCAGTGAAGTCAGGGCTTACATAAGGTCTGTAAAGGAGCAGCTTGATACTGCAGTTTCTCTGGGGAAGCAGGTTATACCGGACCTTATCATGGTTATAAAGGACCTTGAAGACCCCGGGAGGCTTGCGGACCTGACTGCCTCCATACTGGATATAAAGGCTGTAGAAGCCCAGAGAGTCCTTGAAACCTTTGACCCTGTGGAGAGGCTAAAGCTTGTCCATCAGTATCTTCAGAGCGAGGTGGGACTGCTTGAAGTGCAGAGCAAGATAAGGGGTGTGGCAAGGGAGAAGATAGAGAAGGAGCAGAGAGAGTATTTTCTGAGACAGCAGCTTAAGGCCATACTGGAAGAGCTGGGTGAAGGTGATGAGAGAAGGGCAGAGATTGAGGAATACAGGAAAAAGCTCAGCAGGCTGAAAATTTCAAAGGAAGCCAGAGAGGAGATAGAGAAGCAAATAAAAAGGCTTGAAAAGCTCCATCCAGAGTCTGCAGAGGCAGGCGTTCTCAGGACTTGGCTTGAGTGGGTGCTTGACCTTCCATGGGACAGGAGCACAAGAGACAGGTATGACCTTGACAAAGCAAGGGAAATACTTGACAGAGACCACTACAACCTTGAAAAGGTAAAGGACAGGATAGTGGAATACTTAGCGGTCAAAAAGCTTACAAAGGGCAAAAGCCATGCGGTGCAAATACTCTGCTTTGTAGGACCACCGGGGGTCGGCAAAACTTCACTTGGAAGGTCCATCGCAGAATCCCTTGGCAGGAAGTTCGTCAGGATATCTCTGGGCGGTATAAGGGACGAGGCGGAAATAAGGGGGCATAGAAGGACATATGTTGGAGCAATGCCTGGCAGGATAATACAGGCGGTCAAGCAGGGGGGAACGAAAAACCCCCTCATAGTGCTTGACGAGGTGGACAAGCTATCCCTTTCCTTTCAGGGTGACCCTGCGGCAGCACTCCTTGAGGTGCTTGACCCAGAGCAGAACAAAAACTTCGTGGACCTTTACATAGGTCTACCCTTTGACCTTTCTGAGGTTTTCTTTATATGCACTGCAAATCGCGTGGATACAATACCAAGACCTCTCCTTGACAGAATGGAAGTTATACACCTTTCTGGATATTCTGAGGAAGAAAAAGTCTTTATAGCCAGAAACCACCTGCTTCCAAAGCTGCTCCCAGAACACGGCTTTAAAAGGGAGGAGGTCATATTCCATGATGAAGCCCTGCTGGAAGTTATAAGGGGCTATACCAGAGAGTCGGGTGTAAGAAGCCTTCAGAGACAGCTCAGTTCAGTATTGAGAAAGCTGGCTCTTAAACGTCTCAAGGGCGAACCCCTGCCCTTTGAAGTAAAGCCTCAGGATATAAAGGGCTTTCTGGGCGTTTCAAAGAGGTTTACTGTCTCTGAAGAAAAGCCTATGGTGGGAATAGCTGTAGGGCTTGCATGGACAGAGGTGGGTGGTGAGATAATGATAATAGAGGCCACCAAGTTCAAAGGTAAGGGGAGTCTTATACTTACAGGCTCTCTTGGGGATATTATGAAGGAGTCTGCGCAGGCGGCCCTTTCCTACATAAAGTCAAAGGCAGAAGATTACAGCATAGACCCAGAAACCTTTTCAGGCTACGATGTGCATGTGCACGTGCCAGAGGGTGCTGTGCCAAAGGATGGCCCCTCTGCAGGCATAACCCTTGCAGTGGCGCTCCTTTCTCTTTTCACTGGGAGGGAAGTAAGAACAGATGTGGCCATGACGGGCGAAATTACCCTGAGGGGAAGGGTTCTGCCTGTAGGTGGTCTCAAGGAGAAGATACTGGCTGCAAAAAGGGCTGGCATATACGAGGTCATACTTCCCTCAAAGAACAGAGATGAAGTGATGGAAGACCTGCCACAGTATGTGAGGGATAAGATGACTCTGCATTTTGTAGACAGCCTTGATGAGGTTTTTGGTATAATATTCTCCAAAACTTAAGGAGGTGAAAAGGCTTGGCTATAGTTCAGGTTATGGAAAACGAACCCTTTGAGAAGGCTTTTAAGAGGTTCAAAAGGATAGTGGAGAAGGAAGGCATACTCACAGAGGTGAAAAGAAGACAGTTTTACGAAAAACCCAGCGAGAAGAAAAAGAGGAAGGAAAGACAGGCAAGAAAGAGAATAATCAAGGCTCTTAAGAAGAGGAGCCTTCTTTAGGCTCTCCCATCTTATAGGTTCTGAGAAGTTCCCTCTGCTCTTCTATTATGAACTTCCTTATGTAATCTTCATCCGTCTTACTCAGATTTTCAAACTTTATACCCAGACATGTTCTGTCCACTCCACCTCTGACATTTTTCACGGTTCCAAGGGTCCTTATTGGGTAGGATTTGAGTTCAAAGTTCAGGTAAACCTTTTCTCCACCCTTTACCTCCACAAAACCTGACAGGCACACCCTTACACCCTGAACGCTCAGGTCTTCTATGGTGCCTTCTATCGTATCTTCAGGCTCCTCAAGTGATAACAGAGAGTTGTTTCTGTATATGTGTATCCTTGCTGGTATTCTCACCCTCCAGCGGAGGCTCTCTCTGAGCTGAATTTTTGATAGCTGGTCTGTATGAGGTAGCACAAGAACCAGCTTTGTTCCATCCCTGTATGTTCTCAGTATGTCGCCTTGAAAATAGTATCTGCCATCACCCTCCCTCAGGAAGGAAAACTTAACCTTCCCCCCGGGCTGTATTGGTCCTGCAGGTCCATCAAGCATAGCTATGTGAAGTTCAAGCTCGTTTTTTTCCCATACGGCAGAACTGTAAGCATGGCCTTCGTAAGTTATAAACCCGGTCTGATAAAGGTCTATATCCTTTGTGCTATTAAGAGGAAGGAACCATGGAAGGCTATCAAACCTGAGTTTTCTCCTTATCTGGGCAACCATCTCTATTTTTGATGAGTCTTCCTTTACAAGTTTTGAAATACACCTTTCAAAAACTGCCTTTGTCTGCATTATCTTGACGGGTTCTCTGGTTATGTTTGCACATTTCCACAGAAGGAGGATTTCTTCTCCATCAAGCCCCATGGATTTTCCCATGTTAAAAAACTCTTTCCTGAGGTCCATTCTTGCCCTGTATCTTGACCAGAGATAGGGAAAGACTATAAGAAACCCCACTGCAAGGGACAGGCCCATAAGCACAAAAAGCACATCAAAAAGGCTTGGGGCTCTGAACATGTATCTGGTGGCTTCCCTGAAGGTTTCAAACCCTCCCTGATATTCCATGTCAGCACCTTATTATCTAAAATTTATCCTCTATGTATCTTTCTGCTTCAATGGCCGCTATGCACCCCTCTCCAACTGCTACAGCTACCTGGCCGGTAGCACCGCTTCTACAATCACCGGCAGCAAACACACCCTCCATCGAAGTCCTCATCCTCTCGTCGGTGATTATGTATCCTTTATCGTCAAGTTCAAGGCTTCCCTTAAGAAAGCCCGTGTTTGGTTCAAGACCTATAAATATAAAAAGGCCTTCAACCGGTAGTTCTGAAAGGCTGTTGTCTTTTGTGTCCCTCAGAAGCAGTTTTTCCACAAAATCACCGCCCTTTATCTCTTCCACCACCTTATTGGGAACAAAGGTTATTTTGGGGTTGGAAAATACCTTTTCCTGAAGATGCTTCTGAGCCCTCAGCTGGTCCCTTCTGTGCACCAGATACACTCTGCTGGCAAACCTCGTGAGGAACAGGCTTTCCTGTGTTGCTGAATCTCCCCCACCAACAACCGCTATAGGCACCCCTTCAAAAAGGGCACCATCGCAGGTGGCACAGTAGGAAACACCCCTGTTCAAAAACTCTTCCTCTCCAGGAACTCCCAGCCTTCTCGGGTTTGAACCCACAGCAAGTATGACCGTCTTGCTCCTTACAAGTTCACCTGTCCTGAGGTGAAGAAATATCTCTCTGCCAGCTCTCTCTATCTTTGAGACTTCTTTCCTCAGTATGTGGAGTCCAAACCTCTCTGCCTGGTCCTTAAACCTCTTAGTGAGCTCCTTTCCACTTATGCCCTCAGGAAAGCCTGGATAGTTCTCCACCAGGTCTGTTATGGCTATCTGCCCTCCCAGAGTCCCCTTCTCAAAGAGAAGGGTGTTCATTTTTGCCCTTGCACAGTAAAGCCCCGCCGTGAGCCCTGCGGGACCACCTCCTACTATTATGCAGTCGTAAAGTATGTCTTCAGAAAGTTCCACCATCACAGGTGGCTGTTAATCATCTGCCTCAGGGCCTCCTTTGGCTGAACTCCAATACGTGTATCCACCACATCACCGTTCTTGAAGAGCATTATGGTGGGTATGGCCCTTATGCCATATCTCATGGCTATGTTTGGGTTTTCGTCCGTGTTCAGCTTTCCAAACTTGACCTTATCGCCCATTTCCATCGCCAGTTCTTCCACTATGGGTGCTATTATTCTGCACGGTCCACACCAGGGAGCCCAGAAATCTACCACAACTGGCCTGTCAGAGTTTATGACCTCTGTCTGCCAGTTGCTCTCAGTGAGCACTATAACTGCCATCTTACACCTCCTTGCTCAGTATTTCGTAGATTTTCACCACCCTTTCATCCTTGATGTAGTAGCACACTATGGACCCATCCCTTTTACACCCCACAATACCCCTGTTCCTGAGTATGCTCAGATGCTGAGAAACATTGGGCTGTGAGGTGTGAAGGAGGTCACTCAGGTTTTTCACACACTGCCTGCCTTCAATCAGCACGGAGATTATCTTGAGCCTGATAGGATGAGCCAGAGCCTTTAAAAATTCTGCCCACTCTTCTAACCTTTCCTCACTCAAAACCTCAGCTTGCATATTTTCACCTCATATGCTTATATTCTATCATAGGAATATGGAAAAGGTATACACTTACAGAAAGAGGTCAAGGCATCTTCACTATGCCTTTGTGTTTTCTCTTGTGGTACTGTATTTTGCCTGCCTTCCGCTCTATCCCTATTTCAGGGTGCCTCTGCATGAAAACCTTGTCAGCTTTTTTACAATCTTTGTCCTGGCAGTGGGCCTGATTTCACTACCTCCAGCACTCCTTCTCAGGAAAAGGCTCTTTCCCGTAGAGACCCTTCAGGACCCATACTGGAGCTACACTGCTACCAGAAGATACTTCTGGCTGTATGTGCTCTGCCTTGTTCCTTTTGCCTTTGCACTACTTGTTTTTATTGCCTTTGCCTCATTGGTAGTTCTGTCTGTAGGTTTTTTAGTAAGCCTTTGTGGTTTAATATTAGTAAGACCAAAAGAGGAGGACCTGAAATGAGCAGAGAGGAGGTAATCCAGAAGCTTCTTCAGGAAAACAAAGAATTCAGATACCATTACGAAAAACACCATGAGCTGGATGCACAGGTGGACAAGCTGGAAAAGCACCACCCAATGACCCATGAGCTGGAGATGGAAATAGAGAGGCTAAAGAGGGAGAGGCTCTACCACAGAGATATGATGGAGCGGATGATTAACGATTTCATGAAAAGCTACGCATGAAAAGCCACACGGTATATCTTTCTTTCAACACAAAAAACAGAAGGGAGCTGGTGAGAATAACGGAGGATGTAAAGAGGATAGTGGAAGAGTCTGGAATAAGGGAAGGGCTATGTCTTGTTTCTTCCATGCACCTAACTGCCTCTGTCATAGTTCAGGATGATGAGGAGGGCCTTCATCAGGATATATGGGAATGGCTTGAAAGGCTTGCACCCTACAGAGAAGACTACGAACATCACAGAACCGGCGAAGACAACGGGGACGCACATCTGAAAAACCTTCTTACACACCTTCAGGTTGTCCTGCCCGTCACCAATGGCAGGCTTGACCTGGGACCATGGCAGGAGATATTTTATGCAGAGTTTGACGGACAGAGGAAAAAGAGGGTAGTGGTCAAAGTTATAGGTACGTGAAGGCCTCCTGTCTTTCCCTGCACTTTTCACATTTTCCGCAACTGACTATTTTGCCCATGAGCTTCTTTGGTCTAATGCACGACAGTGTCCTCTCAAGAGGGACACCCTCTGAAAATCTTTTAAGCACCTCATGCTTTTCCATCCCCATGAAGGGGGTCAGGAGCTCTATGTTCATCAGAGACTGTAGCTTTTTCATATAATCTGCGTTGTTGTCGGGGAAAGGATAAATGCCCAGACTGCCTATTGCCACATGCCTTATACCCTTCAGTAATGCGTAGTTGCCTGCCATAGACACCAGACTCATGTTTCTCAGGGGTATGAATAGATTTCTGTTATGTTCTCTTCTGTTAACCTTTTCTGGATTTATCATGGATACGACCCTGAGAGGCATAAGATTTCTGTGCACTTTCATTGTATAAAGCCATAGATTTCTCCCATTTTCAAGCTCAAGGGCTTCCCATGGATAGCCTGCCTTTACATAGACTGGGTAAACAAGCCAGCCTTCTCTGAGATACATGTAAAGCAGGCATGTGCTCTCCACCCCACCGCTGAAAAGAACCACTATCCTATGAACATTCACCTGCCACATGCCTCCCGCTGTCAAGGTTAATTATCTCCCCCGTCATACTCTCCACCTCAAGCAGGTAATGGGTGAGCCTGACCACGTCTTTCACAGAAACTTCCCTTTTGAGGGGAGTTTTGTTTATGTATTCCTGCCACTTTTCTTCGGAGAAGTCTGGAGGTTTCACGGTGGGACCCAGAGCTATGGCGTTTACCAGCACATGGGGTGCAAACTCTTTTGCGAGCACCTTTACTGCGGTGTGCAGTGCACCCTTGGCAAGAAAGTAGGCTGAATAGTTTCTGTAAGGAGTGGTATTTGTGGCCCAGTCGCCGAAGGCAACTATTCTACCCCTTACGCTGCCGGGGTTTTTCATCATGGCAGGAAACAGCTCCCTGCTCATCACTACAAAAGCCTGAGCTATGGGTCTGAAATGGTGGTATATATCTTCTTCCCTCAGGTCTTTCAGGGGTGTGGGTTCATAGGGACTTGAGAGATGAAGGAAGGCGTCCACGCCGCTTAAAAGCTCAAGGAGCTTTTCTGTTGCCCTTATGCAATCTTCCCACAGACTCAGGTCTGCCCTAACTCCGTAAACTCTATCACCATAAGCCTCTTTAAGTTTTCTGTAGACATACTCAGAACTTTTATAGACGAGCCCCACACTCCAGCCTTCCTGGAGCAAGCTTTTTGCTACCTCGTGGCCAATCCTTCTTATGCCTGTTATTATGGCTCTCTTCATGGCTATAATTATAAAGGTGAGAGCTGTTCTTATAACCGCCACAGATACGGGTGTGGGCAAAACCTTCATAAGCTACAACCTCCTCTATGCTCTCAGGGAAAGAGGAGTAAGAGCAGGCTATCTCAAGCCAGTTGAGACGGATGTTAAAGACTTTCCTGCAGACGGTGGACTGCTTGCCTCTCTAACAGGTCAGCCTGTAGAGGAGGTTGTTCCTGTGAGTTTCAGCCTCCCTCTTTCGCCCTATGCAGGTATACTGGAAGAGGGAAAGGATTTTTCACTGGAGGCTCTCAGGGTCCATTTTGAAGAGCTTCTTGACAAATATGAGTTTCTTGTGGTAGAGGGGGCAGGAGGTGTGGCTGTGCCCGTAAAGGGGAATTATGACTATGCAAAACTTGCCAGAGACTGGGGATTAAAGACCATACTGGTTGCAAGGGCAGGTCTTGGGACCATAAACCACAGCTTTCTGAGCTGGTTTTATATGAAAGCCATGGATGTTGAGCCCATAGCCATAGTAATGAATGGTTTTGAGGGCAGAGATGTTTCTGAGAGAACAAACCCCTTTATTGTGGAAGAGCTTACAGGTGTAAGGGTTATAAAAGTTCCGAGGGTTGAGGGGCTTTTACTGCCTGCTGAGAAGAGAAAGCTGCTTGCTGAGCTTGTCGGGTTCTAAACGGTAGTAAAAAGCCACTCGCTCCACAAGCTCTTTGAAGTGAGGTGCAGCCACAGTTCCTCCATATGGGTCTGGACCCCTGGGTCTGTCCACCATTATGCCGGCTATAAACCTCGGATCGCTCGCAGGAAAATAGCCTACAAAGTAGGTTACCAGTTCTTCTCTTGAGTATCTTCCAGTGCTGAAGTCAAACTTCTGGGATGTGCCAGTCTTGCCTGCTATGGTAAAGTAATCTGACCTTGCCCTTGTTGCAGTTCCCTCTTCAACCACCTTTGTGAGGTTTGTCTGCAGCCAGCCAAACACCTGCGGTGTGTATATGTTCTCCCTCAGAACCTGAGTTTTTTCATCCAGCAATATCCTTGGCTTTACTATCCTGTTTGTGGCAAGGGCATTGAAGCTGACACAGAGATTTAGGAGGTTTGAAGCAAGACCCTGACCTATGCTGGCGTAAAGTATATTTGCGGGGTAGCTGAAGTTTGGAAGTCTTGGCTTTACTTCCCCAGGAAGAAGATTGAACCTGTCCGTCATGTGTATTTTTTCCAGTATCTCCTCCACATCCCTTTTTGAAAGGTATCTGGCTACCTTTATGGTGCCCACATTTGAAGACTTTACGAGCACCTGCTCAAGTGTCAGCCTTCCTGAGGGCTTTACATCCTTCACATATCTGCCAAAAACCTCTGTCCTGCCACCTTCTGTGTCTATCCATATGCCTGGCTTTACATAGCCCTTCTGTAGGGCCTGACCTATAAAGAAGGGCTTCATCACAGAGCCGGGTTCAAAAAGGTCTGTTACTACAAAGTTCCTTCTGTGTGATGGTGGGAACCTCTGATAATGATTGGGGTCAAAGGTTGGGTAGTTTGCCATGCCAAGTATTTCACCCGTCCTGGCATCCATAAGCAGTATGCCCACCCTGTCAGGGCTCCACTGCTTGACTATTTTGTCCCTTATGTCTTCCAGTATGGTCTGCACACCAAGGTCTATGGTAAGCTGCACATCTTTAGAGTTCATATCTTCAGACAGAGGGCTGACCGCCAGCCTTCCAAGATAAAAAACTCCCTTAATCTCCTTACCCTTAAGGTCCCTGTCAAAAATGTATTCAAGACCCTCAAGACCCTCTCCATCCTTTCCTACAAAGCCAAGGAGATTGCTGGCTAAGTTGCCATGAGGATAGAATCTTTTATACTCTTCCTGTAATCCTACCGCTTTCCCGTTTTCAGTATCCCTTATAACTGCTCTGAGGTAGGGCATATAGACCTTGTCTAAGTGCCTTACCAGCCAGACGAACTTTCTGTCTGAATTGAGCTTTTCAGTAAGCTCCTTTTCTCTTATTTCTGGTAATGCTGAGAGCCTCCGGACCAGTTCATCCCTGTTCTGCACAAGATGTGGAAAGGCGTAAATGGAAACTGTGGGGATGCTTATGGCAAGGTCATTTCCCCTTCTGTCCTTTATGGAACCCCTCGGTGTGGAAAGTCTGACCACTGAAGCTTTGGGAAACCTTTCCACAACCTTGTCCACGTAGCTTTCTTTTCCTATCAGCTGTATGTAGGCAAACCTTAAAGTTATAAGGGCAAAGCCCAGAAATATGAGAAAGGATACCAGAGATATCTTGGCATTGCTGCCTTTAAGGTTTTGCATGGCTCATGGCGAGCTCTACAAATTCCCTGAATATACCCTTAGAATCGTGAGGACCAGGTGAGGCCTCTGGATGATACTGAACGCAGAACATAGGAAGGTGCATGTGCCTGAAGCCCTCGAGGGTTTCGTCAAGAAGGTTTATGTGGGTTATTTCCACATCTCTGAGAGTATCCGGGTCAACGGCAAAGTTATGGTTCTGTGCGGTTATCTCTATATGCCCGTCTCTGAGGTCTTTTACTGGATGGTTGCCGCCATGATGTCCGAACTTCAGCTTGTAGGTCTTTCCACCTAGAGCAAGACCCATTATCTGATGTCCCAGACATATGCCCATTATGGGCAGTTTTTCCATGTATTTTCTCACCAGCCTTATGCCTTCCACCACCCTCTGGGGGTCTCCTGGTCCGTTAGAGAGAAAGATTGCGTCAGGATTAATTTCCTGAATTCTCTTTTCCACATCATAGGGAGGGACCACAAGGACCACCGCACCCTCCTGTGTGAGCCTCCTGAGTATGTTTCTCTTTACACCATAATCCACGACCATTATCAGAGGTCTATGGTTATCCCTGTATAGGTAGCCTCTTCTCAGGTCCCAGTCTCCTTCCTTCCAGTAGTAGACCTCTCTGGTCGCCACTTCCTCAACCAGGTTTATCTCTGATATATCGGGCAAGTCCCTTGCCTTTTCTATAAGCCTCTTCGGGTCTTCTTCCTGGGTAGAGATAACTCCCCTGAGGGCTCCTCTTTCTCTTATCCTTTTGACCAGAGCTCTCGTGTCAATACCCCATATACCCACAACCCCGTTCTCTGCAAGGTATTCGTGCAGGCTCTTTTTTGCCCTCCAGCTGCTGTAAATAGGTGAAAGCTCTTTTATGACAAGCCCATTTGCCTGAACCCTTGAGGACTCCACATCCTCATAGTTTACGCCGTAGTTGCCCATCTGGGTGTAAGTCATCACCACAATCTGACCCCTGTAGGATGGGTCGGTGATTATCTCCTGATAGCCTGTCATGGAAGTGTTAAAGACGACCTCTCCTGATGCTTCTCCCTCCGCACCGAAGGAATAGCCCACAAAGTAGCTCCCGTCTTCAAGGGCGAGTATGGCTCTTTTCATGTCTTTTATCTTAACACGGAGAGGGCGGGATTCGAACCCGCGGTAGGGCTGTTAACCCTACAACTCCTTAGCAGGGAGCCGCCTTCGGCCTCTCGGCCACCTCTCCTGCAGAAAATAGTATAACAGTAAAGTATATGCAATACAACTTCAAAAGGCTATATTTAAATGCCATGGAATGGCAAACGGCCCTGACCATAATAGTTAGCATAATAACTGCCCATGTAGTGGTGCTTGGGCTGGTGGCCGGACTTTTCAATAAGAGGATAGAGGACCTCAGAGAAGATACAAACCGGCGCTTTGACAGGGTGGAGGAGGAAATAAGGGATTTAAAGCAAGAAATAAGGGAAATAAGACAGCTCCTGTATAGATTTTTTTGAAGTGCCTCAGAAGAAAGAAGATTAATCTGCCTTTCTTACAGCCATGAACATACGGTATAGAGCTATCCCTATCACACACAGCACAAGAGATACATAAAGCGTTCCCATAAAGGCGTTCACATAGTTGTTAAATATCACCCTCTGGGCTATCTCCACGCTGGGTAGGGTGGCAGGTAGTTTACCAGTCAGGACTGCCTGCTTTAAGAAGGCCGCCTGAGCCAGAAATCCTATTGCCTTATCAGGATGAAAGACCCTCATAAGACCCGCTGTTATGGTGTTTACCGCAAGGAAAAGGGCAGGTATGCCTGTAATCCATGCATACTTCAGCCTTCCGCTGTTGACAATATAAACCGTTGCAACCACGAGGGCTGTAGTTGCCAGAAGCTGGTTGGAGATGCCAAAGAGTGGCCAGAGAGTCTTTATGCCTCCATAGGGGTCAATTACGCCCACGTAGAGAAAGTATCCCCACCCTGCCACTGTTATACCGCTTGTGAGCATGTTGACCCAGATATTTCTGTAGTCCTTAAAGACCTGCCATATGCCTGAAAGAAGGTCCTGGAGGATATACCTTCCCACCCTTGTCCCCGTGTCTATGGTGGTCAGTATAAAGACTGCTTCAAAAAGTATGGCAAAGTGATACCAAAAGGCAAGGAGTGCTTCACCGGTGATTTTTGCAAATATAAGAGCCATACCTATGGCAAGGGCTGGTGCACCGCCAGTTCTTGAGAGTATGGTGGGCTCTTCTATTTTTCTGGCTATATTTTCCAGATATTCGGGTGTAATGTAAAAGCCCCAGCTGGATATCTTCTGCGCTGCCTCCTGAACTGTTTTCCCTATCTCTGAAGCTGGGCTGTTTATGGCAAAGTAAAGACCAGGGTCCATGGATACTGCCGCAATAAGCGCCATAACCGCTACGAAGGACTCTCCCAGCATACCTCCGTAGCCCACAAGCCTCACATGGCTTTCTTTGTCAAGTAGCTTTGGAGAGGTGCCCGAGGATATAAGGGCATGAAAACCAGATACCGCACCGCAGGCTATGGTTATGAAGAGAAAGGGAAAGAGGTCTCCCTTCCACACGGGACCGTAACCGGTAAAGGCATACTGGGTAAAGGCAGGCATCTTAATATCAGGGTTAACCATAGCAACCGCAATGGCTATGAGGATTATGGTGCCCAGCTTGAGGAAGGTGCTCAGATAATCTCTGGGTGCGAGCAGGAGCCACACAGGAAGAACGGACGCAAAAAAGCCGTAAACCATCAGAGCTATGGCGAGCTGAGATTCAGAGAGGGTAAAGAGCTTCCCGAGGGCTTCGTGCTGTGCCACCAGCCTTCCCACATACAGGCTCAGAAGAAGGGCAAAAACACCAAATATAAAGGAGTGAAGAACTGCACCCGGTCTTATGTGCCACATGTATACACCCATTAGCATGGCTATGGGGACGGTCATAAAGACGGAAAAAGTTGCCCATGGGCTTTCTGCCAGCGCCTTTATAACAACAAGACCAAGCACCGCAAGAAGGATTATGAGTATGCTGTATATGACCAGAAGGGTTATGAAACCTCCTACCCTACCCAGCTCCTCTCTTGCTATCTGTCCAAGACTTCTGCCTCCTTTACGCATGGATATGGTAAGGACCACCATATCCTGAACAGTTCCAGCAAGAACTGCTCCAAGGAGTATCCAAAGAGTCCCCGGAAGATACCCCATCTGTGCGGCAAGAACTGGACCCACCAGAGGACCTGCGCCGGAGATAGAGGCAAAATGGTGTCCAAAAAGCACCCACCTGTTGGTTGGCACATAGTCAAGCCCATTGTAGAACCTGTGGGCTGGTGTGGGGTTGTTGTCGTCAATCTGAAAGGCTCTGTAAGCTATATAGTATGAGTAAAACCTGTAGCCTATAAAGTATATGCAGAGGGTTGCTATAAGAAGCCATACAGCCCCCACAGGCTCGTCCCTTGAAAGGGCAAGCACCGCAAAGGCGATGGCACCAATTATAGAAACCGCAAAGAGAATGAGCCTATCCTTCCATGTCATTTAAGGTGCTTGTTGAAGAAGGCTATGGTCTTTTCCCACACATCGTTGGCGTATTCTTCGTGGTAAACCTCAGGCCTTGTGTTGTTGAAGAAGGCATGGTCCACGCCGGCGTATACTAAAAACTGGGCGTCAATCTTGTTTTTGTTGCATTCTTCTATGGCCTTCGTCACCTCTGAAAGGGGGATGAAAGAGTCCATGCCTGCATGAACCGCCAGCACTGGAGCCCTTATCCCTGAAAAGTCTATGGGGACGATAGAATAAAGTCCATAATAAGGAACAAGCGCCTTGAAGTCCCCTGCAAACTTTGCACCAAAATACCATGTGCAAGTTCCTCCACAACAGAAGCCAGTAGCCCCTAGCATAAACTCACCAATCCTAGGCACATAACCCATGTCCTGCTCTTTAAAGTGCGCTATAGATGCCCCTACCATAGCCTCAGCTTCTGAAAGCCTGTTCTGGAAAAGGTCCTGCATGAGCTTTCCAGCATTATCTGGGTCGCTGGCTGTTTTGCCCCTGTAGAGGTCAATACCAAAAGCATAAAATCCTTCCTTTGCGTAGCGGTCGCAAACATCCTTTATGTGTTCCACAAGCCCCCACCACTCGTGGAACACAAAGACCATGGGTCCTTTCCCGAACTCTGGCTCAGAGAGATAACCTGAAACCTCCACTCCATCCTTTTTGAAAGATATGAGTCTTCCCATGATACACCTCCTTTGGACTTTTTTGAAAATTTTAGGGCATGTTCCTTTTTGATGCAAGTGTTTAATTACAGATTTATAAATCTTAAAATCTCACTATCTTGAAATATTATTAATTGATAACACTTGACAAAGGACTAAAAATGATTTATATCATTAGTAAAAATCACAAGGAGGTGAAAGATGGCGCACGAGGGAACCCATGTGGCGCACCACGAGACCAGCGTATGGGCTCTGCCCGTAGGTTTGTCTAGTTTTTTTCTGGCTCTTGCTGCCATAGCCTACTTCACCTGGAAGCTTGCTCTTCTTGCGGTTGTCACCGGCGGAGTGGGTCTTGCCCTTCTGGCAATAGGCATAGCTGGGTGGGCGAATGAGTATTTTTCAAAGGGGCATGATGAGGGGCTGGGTTTTCAGGGTATTGTATGGTTCGTCTTTGCAGAAGTAGTGATTTTTGGTACCATCTTTGCTGGCTTCTGGATGGCAAGGGCAGCCCATGCGGATGTATGGGTGAGGGAATGGATTCCAGAGGGTGGTATGAACCTCGCCCTTGTTGCACTGCTCACTTTAATTCTCTGGACCTCCAGCTTTACCATATGGAAGGCAGAGCACAGCATTGAGCAGGGAGACCTTGGAGGCTACAGGCTGTGGCTTCTTGCCACCATGGTCCTTGGAACTCTGTTTCTTCTGATTCACGGCTGGGAGTGGCTTCACCTGTGGAGCAAGGGCTTTACCATAAGTGCCAACATGTATGGGACTGGGTTTTACATGCTCACCGGTGTTCACGCCTCTCACGTTCTTGTGGGGCTTGGTATGCAGCTGGTGCTTCTCATAAACAGCGGAAAGGCTCTCAACAAGAAAACTCCTGCAAGAGCGGCAAGCTATTACTGGCACTTTGTGGACCTGGCATGGCTTCTTGTGGCAGGAACCGCTTACATAGTGGGTTCCTTTGGTAAGTTCTGAGCCATGAAGGGTTTGGTCCTCCTTTTCCTGTTCTGGGTATTTGCCTTTGGCACACCACAGCCAAAAAATACCCCGAGCATGTTTGACGCCACCATAATGCAGATAGAAGAAGAGAAGTATCTGGGAAACAGAGTTGCAGACGTGGAGTTCATCAGAGAGGACGGGAAAAGACAGAGACTTTATGAACTCATAAGGGGTAAGCCCACCGCACTCATACTCGCCTACTTTACCTGTGATTCTGCATGTCCACTGATAGTCAAGTCTGCCCTTGAGGCAACGGGAAACCTCGGGAAGGATGCGAACCTTCTTGTTCTCTCCTTTGACAAGGAGGACACTCTTGAAGACATAAAAAAGTTCAAGGCTCAGCTCGGCGTCAGCAATCCAAAATGGACCTTCGGCATAATGCCTGAAGACCAGATTCAGAAGCTCACACAGTCTCTTGGCTACAGGTTTTTCTACTCCCGTCAGGACAGAGTGTTTGTCCACCCAAACGTGGTTATCTTCATAGCCCCCGATGGAAAGATAGTAAGATACCTCTATGGCATATCTCCAAGGGAGAGAGACTTCCGCATAGCTCTTGCGGAGGCAGAGACCTTCAGGATAACAAGAAACACCATAGTGGATGTGGCTTATATGGTGTGCTACAGGTATGACCCAAACACAGGAAAGTATGGACTGAACCCAGCCATAATCTTCGCCTTTGGTGGGGCAATGCTTGCAAGCCTTACCCTGCTTCATGCCATAGTAAGAAAGAAAAAGGAGGTTAAGACATGAGAAACCTTCTGCTCCTGCTCTTACTGGCAGGAACTGCCATGGCAAAAGAGGAAATATTCGCCTACCCCAGGGCCTTCTGGGAAAACTCTGTAACCGTATGGTTCTGGGTGGCTGTGGCAATTTACATCGTAGTGGCAGTGCCCTCCATCTACTTCATGGTCAAATACCGTTACAGACCCAAGGAGAACGAGGAGGGTGCTCATATTGAAGGTAACACAGCCATAGAAATAGTCTGGACTGTCATACCCACCATAATAGTCCTCTTCCTTGGAACTTACTCCTTTGCCAACTTTGTCAAGCAGAGGAAGGCGCCAGAGGGCTCTCTGGAGATAAAGGTCACTGCCTTTATGTGGGGCTGGGAGTTTGAGTATCCCAACGGGAAGAAGGTCTATACCTTCTTCAATCAGGTAGCAGACCCTGAAAAGAACATCTACCTCATGCCTGATAAGGTTGATGACTCTGCAAAGGCTTATATTCCCGCTGGCAAGCCCATAAAGGTCTACTGCACTTCAAGGGATGTGATACATTCCTTCTTCGTCCACGAGGCAAGGGTTACAGAGGACTGTGTCCCTGGAAGGATTACCAAGCTTTGGTTCCAGTTCAACAAGCCCGGAGAATACTGGGTCTTCTGCAGGGAATACTGTGGCACATGGCACTCAAGGATGGCGAGCGTTCTGAAGGTTGTTCCCGAGGATGAGTTCAACAAGTGGCTTGGTGGGGATGCCCAGCAACCAGCTCCTGCAGAACAGCCGGCTCAGCCGGTTCAGCAATAAATATAAAGGAGGTATACCATGGCGGTAGCGCACTTACCACCCTCAGGAACATGGTATGGTGCCACTCTGAAGGAGTGGATATTTACCACCGACCACAAGAAGGTGGGCATGCTCTACTTCATTACAGCACTTGTATTCTTTGTGGTAGCCGGTCTTTTCGGCCTGATTATCAGGTTTGAACAGAGCGCCCCTGGTATCCAGCTTCCGGGTATGTTTGGGCAGGAGGGTGCAGACCTCTACAACTATGTCCTTACAGGACACGGTGCTGTAATGCTTCTATGGTGGGCGGTCACTGTATGGACTGGTGGTTTTGCCAACTTTCTGGTTCCTCTCATGATAGGGGCGAGAGATGTGGCTTTTCCAAGGCTTAACGCCTTCAGCTACTGGTCCTTTTTTGGTGCAAGCCTTCTGGTGCTTCTTACACTCATACCAGGCAACTGGATTAAGATGCTCTGGACGGGTTACGCACCCTATTCTATGAACGATAATGCAGGACCAACATCTCTCTACGTTCTCATAGTCCTTCTCTACAGTGTATCCTCCACTGCTGGCTCTGTTAACATGATAACCACCATAGTGAGCATGAGGGCAAAGGGCATTGGCTGGACAAAGCTCAACCTCTTTGTTCATGCCATAATGGCTGCAAGCCTCATACAGCTCTTTGGTGTTCCATCTCTGATGGGAAGCGTCATACTTCTCTTTACCGATAAGTATCTTGGAACCAACTTCTACAACCCCATGCTTGGTGGCGACCCACTTCTGTATCAGCACCTTCTGTGGTTCTACTCTCACCCTGTTGTCTACGTGATGATACTTCCAGCCTTCGGTGTATTCTCCGAAGTGATTTCCACCATGTCCAGAAAGCCTATATTTGGTTACATATCCATGGCACTTGCCATATACGCCATAGCCTTTGTGGGATTTGAAACCTGGGTTCATCACATGTTTGTCTCCGGCGTGCCAGACTGGCTCAGGGTTCTATTCTCTTACACAACCCTCTTTGTTGCTGTTCCCACGGGTATAAAGATATTCAACTGGGTGGCGACACTGCACAGGGCAGCCATAAGGTATAACACTGCCATGCTCTTTACCTTTGGTGGAATCCTCATGTTCCTTATAGGCGGTCTCACCGGTATACCCAACGCCATGGTCTCCATAGACCTTGGTATATCTGACTCTCTTTTCATCGTAGGACACTTCCACTACGTGCTCGGTATGGCTCTCACCTTTGGAGCCTTCAGCGGAATATACTACTGGTATCCCAAAGTAACTGGAAGGATGTTCTCAGAAGGGCTTGGAAAACTCAGCTTCTGGCTCATGCTTATTGGAGCCAACATAATGTTCTTCTTCCAGATGTACATGGGAATGGCTGAGGGTATGCCAAGAAGGTATCCAGACTATCCACCCATCCCAGAGTGGGTTCAGCTCATGCAGATACAGACCGTTGGAGCCCTCATAATGTCTGTGGGAATACTGATTTCTTTCATAAACTGGTTCAAGAGCCTGAAGGGTCCAAAGGCTCCCGACAATCCCTGGGGTTCTCCATCCCTTGAGTGGAGTATGACGACAACACCTGTTGGTCCAAATAACTTCAAGAAGTTACCAGTAGAAGTTCCTGATGACTGGCACCCCTACGCCTACTACAAGGGATACCACACGCATATTTAAAGTGGTGGTGCACCTTTTAACTTGGCTCCCCATCTTGGGGAGCTCTTTTTATTCTTTATCTGGAGGTATTATTATATGACGCAGGAACAGAAAAAAAAGCTGACGGGCATCATAGTCGGTCTTATAGTCCTTGGAGGTTTCCTCACCGGGCTTCTTGGCATGATTTTCTCTGAGAAAAACAGGGAACACTTCATAAACAGGCTAAAAAACATAAAGAACGTGCCCTACATAAGGCACGATAAAGACCCAACAAAATGAACCTTGATGCAGTTACCCTTGGTCATATTCTCATAGTGGTTGCAAGGCTCTTGGAGATGTTCAGCTTTGGAATGGTCCTTGTCTTTATCTTTAAGGGTGTGGCCCTCAAGCACATATTCCTCACTGCGGGTATAACGGTTGGTGGCATACTTGTTTCCATATTTGGCTATCTGGGAAGCTTCCTGTCTCCAATGGCGTCTTTTGCGGTAGATGCTTTTGTTTTTTCTGTGGTTCTTGCCATAGCCTTCTATGCCTTTATGGAAAAAAGGGAGTTCAGAATAAAGCCCCCACCCCCACCTCCAAGGGGGACGAGATGCCCCGTGTGCGGAGGTTTTGTAAAAGCCGAAGATGACTACGCCGTTGCAAGAGAAGGAAGAGACCTGCTTTACTTTGATTCAAGGGAACACTTAGAGAGCTTTCTTGAGAGCTTTCAGGAGTATAAAAGGCTGAGAAGGCTGAACTTCAAAAGAGTGGAGGATTTCTACCTTAAGGACTCTGGTGGTTGGAAAAAGGTTGAGGAATTAAAGAAGGATATAAAGTATAATGATACCTATGAAGCTTAAGATATTTACTTTACTGACCCTTTCTGTGTTTGCCTGTGCAGAAAAGACTACCGTCGTCGTTGGAGATACGGCACCCCCTGCAAGACCACCGGGTCTCGTGGTTGCATCGGAAAAGGCATTAGAAAATGGAAAAAAACACCTCCGAAAGGGCAACTGCAGAAAGGCTATTCACGAATTTGAAAAGGCTCTTGACAAGAACCCCAACAACTTTGAAGCCCTCTACTGGCTGGGCGTTGCAGAGGGTATGTGCGGATATTACAGCAGAGCCTACGACAGGCTTGTGGTTGCTCTCAGATATTCGCCAGACAGGGGCTGGCAGGCAAGGGTTAACGCAACCATAGGCATAACCCTTCTATACATGGACAGGGATGAGGATGCTGTGGTTTACTTTGAAAGAGCAAGAGCCCTTGACCCAAGAAACGAAATAGTTATAGCCTACTACGACTGGGATGAGCCTGGAAAAGGCAAGGGCCCCAAAAAGCCAAAGATAAAGAAAAAGCCAAAGGATAGAGAGGGCTTTGAGCTCACCCTTAGGTGGCTTGACTAAGTTATATTCTCTGCGTATGCTCTGCTAAGTTTGAAGAGCTTCTGTGCAAGAACTCTGGCTTCTTCTTTTTTCTCATAATGGGGGTCATCTAGGAGAAAGCTGTTCACCTTTCCCCTCACATAGGCTCTGTAGCACTTGAAAAAGGGCAGAAATAGGTCAAACTCTTCATCCTCAGTAATTTTTCTGTATTCTTCTTCATAGGCCTCTGAAAGGTCTCTTCTGCTATGAAGCTCCAGCTCCATGGAGAGAAAACACATATCATTAAGCATGTCCCCACATCTGAAGCGATCGTTGAACTCAATGCAGTCAAAGACGCATATACCCTCTGGAAGAAAAGCCACATGCTCAAGCCTTATGTCTCCGTGTCCGTCCCTGATGCGTCCATTCTTAACGCGCTTTTCAAAAAGCTTTGCGTATTTTCTGTAAAAACCTTCTGTCTTTTCCTTTATAAACTCATAGTCTTCCCTGTCAATGGTTATTCCCACGTATTTTTCCGTCTGGGCAAAGTTTTCATCCGTGTTGAACTTCATAACCTCAAGCTTTCCAAACTCGTCCTTTCTTTCAGCCCTCAGATGAAACTCTGCTATGTGCCTTGCGAGCTTTCTCATGTCCTCCTCTGAAACTTCTAACAGCCTGTTTCTGAGCAGGCTATCTTCCGGAATCCTTCTCATCTTGACTGCATACTCAACAGGCTCCGATGGGTCTTCAAGAGCATACCTTCCGTCCTTCAGGCTTATGGGAACAACCCCCAGATACACCCACTGGCAGAGCCTTCTGTTTAACTCCACCTCCCTTTTGCAGTTTTCAAGCCTTTTCTCCAGCGTGGAGTAGTCCAGAAAGCCGAAATTCACGGGTTTTTTTATTTTGTAGACCACATCTTCAAGAAGTAGGACCCAGCTGGTGTGCGTCTGAAGCACCTGGGCCCCGAGCTCCCTTGCAAGCTCCTCTATCATGAAATTATCCTATAGAGCTTTTTAAAGTATTTTAGCACCTCTGGAAGCTCCCTGTATATCTTTTCTGCAAGCTCTTCATTGTAGGTGTGAGATGTGAGGTTTCTGAAGTCACATATCTTTAGCCAGTATTCGTCGTGGTCTATGAGACCCAAAGAGAAGGCAAGTCTAAAACAGCTCTTTGGAGAGTTACACTCAAGCCCGTGAGCTTCCAGTATGTAGTCTTTCAAAGACTTCCATGCAAGGTCAAAGGTGAACTCAAACCTCTGGATGGCAGAATCTCTGAAAATTTCATTTTCTTCCTGAAGGCTGAGGACCTCTTCAAGCCTCTGTAGGGCTTTTCTGAACTGCTCAAGTCTCTGGCTCATGAATTACCTCTATGTGTTTCAGAGCTTCTTTTCTGAAATCCTGTGAGACTGTGTTAAAATCCACAAGGTCTATCCTGTATAGCGTTGGCAGGTTTTCTATTTCTTCCTGTATATTTGACCATTTTAATGGGTCAATGGGCGGACCCTCTATGCCCACATCCACATCGGAGCCCCTACCACCTTTTCCCTGTACCCTTGAGCCAAAGAAGAAAACCCTGTATCTGGAAAGGTCAAGATGTTTTGAAAGAGCTCTCAGCAGTTCCTCCCTTAGCTTTTCTACGGAATATTCTTCCAGCTTCATCTCTTATAATTTTACCCATGAGCCAGACTCTGGCAGAGAAGTTCTATTACCTTATGAAGTTGGGGAGGGAATTTGAGATAAGGTGCAAGGAAGAATACCTCAAGGGTAACATCTCAGGTTTTCTGCATCTTGCCATAGGCGAAGAGGCGGTGCATGTGGGGGCTGTGGTGGGCTTTGGAAAGGGAGACCTCTTCTGTCCCTACAGGGAGCATGTGCTGGCTCTGGCAAGGGGCGTAGACCCAAGGCTCATAATGGCGGAGCTCTTTGGAAAGGCAACGGGCGTTTCAAAGGGTAAGGGAGGGTCCATGCACCTTTACGAGCCGAAGCTGGACTTTTATGGTGGAAATGCCATAGTGGCAGCGCACCTTCCCCATGCGGTGGGTGCAGCCTATGCCAGAAAGCTCATGGGAGAAAAGGCAGGAGTTCTATGTATCTTCGGGGACGGTGCCACCAACAACGGCACCTTCTTTGAGTCAATAAACATGGCCTCACTCTGGGAAGTGCCCGTTCTTTTCCTGTGTGAGAACAACTACTACGCTATAGGAACTCATGTAAGCAGGTCTTCGGCTCTGAAGGACCTTTACCTTAAGGCAAGGGACTACATGCCCACGGAGGTGGTGGACGGCATGGATGTGTTTGCGGTCTATGAGGCGGTTGTAAGGGCAAAGGGATACATAGAAGAATACGGAAAGCCTTACTTTATTGAAGCACACACTTACCGCTTTGAAGGGCACTCCATGGCAGACAAGGGGGACTACAGGTCTCCAAGAGAGCTGGAGATGTTCAGGAAGAAAGACCCCATAGACCTTCTTGTTAAAAGGTCTCTCAGAGAGGGCTGGCTCACAGAAGAGCAATTAAGGCTCATAGACCAGAAGGTGGAAGCGGTGGTGGAAGAGTCTGTGGAGTTTGCCCTGAACTCTCCAGAGCCTTCCGAAGAGGAGCTCTACACGGACCTTTACTGCGGGGTGTGTTCCGATGTTATACCGTGATGCCCTGAACCTTGCCCTTGACCATGCCATGGAACACGATGGGAGGGTTGTTGTCCTCGGGGAGGATGTGGGCTTCTATGGTGGAAACTACAAGGTGACTGACGGTCTTTATGTGAAATACGGAGAGAAGAGGGTTATAGATACACCAATAGCAGAAAACTCCATAGTGGGAACAGCCATAGGGATGGCTCTTATGGGACTTCGTCCGGTGGCGGAGATAATGACCGTAAACTTTTCCATGCTCGCTATGGAGCAGTTTGTGAACCAGATGGCAAAACTTCGCTACATGAGCGGGGGCAAGCTCTTTCTTCCACTTGTGGTGCGCATGCCTCAGGGGGTGGCAAAACAGCTCGCTGCACAGCATTCTCAGAGCCTTGAACACTTCTTCGCCAGCGTGCCCGGTCTTTATGTCTTCTGTGCTTCAGACTCCGTAAGTGCCTACCATGGGCTTCTTCATGCCATAAGGCTTGATGACCCTGTTATCTTCCTTGAGCATACCCTCCTTTATGGCATGGACTTTCCTTTTGATTACGTGCAGGGCTTTGACCCCTTCAGGGCAAGGGTTCTGAGAGAGGGAAGTCATATAACGGTCGTGTCTTATCTCAAGATGCTACACGATGTTCTCAAAGCCTGTGAATGGCTTCAGGAAAGGGACGGCATATCCTGTGAAGTTATAGACCTTACCTCTCTCAGACCCATAGATTTTGAGACCATATACCAGTCTGTAAAAAAGACACACAGGCTTGTGGTGGTATACGAGGCACCAAAGACGCTGGGACTTGGGACAGAGGTTTCTGCAAGAGTCTGCGAGGAACTCTTCTACCTTCTTGACGCACCGCCTCTCAGGATTGCAGGAGAGGAAGTTCCCATACCCTACAACAGGAAACTGGAGCTAATGGCAATACCCACACCAGAAAAGATATACTCACAGATACTGAGCTGGAGCAGAAGCCATGGATTATGAAATTCTCATGCCTCAGTTTTCAGACACCATGGAAAAGGGCAAGATAGTCCGATGGTTGAAGAAGGAGGGGGATTATGTGGAAAAGGGTGAGGTGATAGCAGAGATAGAGGCTGAAAAGGCGGTTATGGAACTTCAGAGCTTTAAAAAGGGATTCATAAAGAGGATACTTGCAGGAGAAGGGGAAGAGGTTCATGTGGGAAAGTCCATAGCCATAATGGAGCTTGGGGAAAAGGTTGAAGTGTTAAAGAGACCGACCCCTGTGGAAGAGAAGCCCAGAGTTGAAGAGAGAAGGACAATCCCGGAAAAGAAGGAAGAGAAGGCGCCCCCTCCCCCACCTCCAAAAAAGGAGGAAAGGGTTGAACTACCTCCCGGTTTTGCTTCACCCTACGCAAGACTTCTTGCAAAGGAAAAGGGAGTGGAGCTACATGAGCTTCAGAGGGAGGGCAGACTGCCATCTCCAGCCCATGCAAGAGATGTGGAGGAATTTGAAAGGGAAAGATACTTTACTCCAAAGGCCCTTGAGCTTTTAAAAGAATACGACCTCAGCACCGACGAGCTTCTTAGAGAGTTTCCCGAAAGAAAGATTGACGAAGACCTTCTGCTTGCCTATGTGGAAAGGAAAGGAATTCCAAGAAAGGTTTCTATATCTTCCGTCCAGAAGAGCCTCATATCCAACCTCTCAAAGAGCTTTCTGTTTCCCCACTATCACATATACGAGGTTTTTGACCTGTCTGCCATTCCATGGGATAAGGAGATAACCCTGACCCACTGGCTCATAAAAATCGTGGGCGATGCCATGCAGTTTTTTGACAGGCTCAGGGCTGTATTCAGGGAAGACCACTATCTTGTATACCCTGGCTCTCATGTGGGTGTTGCCATGGCTGTGGGGGATGAACTCTACAACCCTGTGGTAAAGGAGGTGAACAGAAAGAGCCTCAGAGACATAGCTCAGGAGGTAAGAGAGCTCAGAAAAAAGGCAGAAGAGGGAAGGCTGAGTCTTGAAGAAATGAAGGGAGCAACCCTTACCATATCAAACCTTGGCATGTTTGGCGTAAGAGCCTTTGATGCGGTCATTCCCTTCGGTCAGGTATGCATTATGGCTGTGGGCATGCAGGAAAGCGACGGCAAAGCCCACATAACTTTCACTTTTGACCACAGGGTGGTCAACGGCTTTCATGCAGCACTTTTTGTAAAACACCTGAAGGAGAAGGTCCTTGACAGAAATTACGTAAAGATGCTAAAGAAGGGGGTGCAGAGTGTTTGACTATGATGTGGTGGTGCTCGGGGGTGGACTTGCCTATGTGGGGGCGGAGCTTTTGAGGAGCGCAGGTATGAAGGTGGCAGTGGTGGAAAAGGACCCCGCCCATCTTGGTGGCGTTTGTCTTCATGAAGGATGTATACCCACAAAGCTTTACCTCTTTGAAGCAAGAAAACTTTCTGACCTCAAAAACTCACCCCTTATTTCGGCAAAGGAGCTGTGCCTCAATCTGAAAACCCTCAAAGAGAAAAAGCAAAAGCTCACGAAAACACTTAGAGACCAGATTGAAAAGCTCCTGAAGGGCGTGGACTTCATATATGGATACGGAGAGCTTGTAGAGCCAAATGTGATAGAGGTGGAGGGGAGGAGAATCAGCGGGAAAAACATAATCATAAACACGGGCAAATCCTATCCTCAAAAGCCCAGCGGTGATGAGCTTCTGGAGCTTGAAGAGCTTCCACAGAGCATAAGGCTGGCAGGCGATGACCCACTGCTTCTTGAGTTTGCCTGCATGTATGCCCTCATGGGTGTATCCCTTGAGGCCTACTTTGATGAGAAAAGTCTTGATTTCATACACCCTTCCATAAAGAGCAGGCTTCTGAAGATGCTGAAAGACCTCCACATAGCCCTCAAGCCCCTTTCTGAAGCAGCCCATGAGGGCACATACTGGCTTATGAAGAGGGTGCCAAACTCAGAATGTATAAAGGTTGACCTTCCAAGGGATGAGAGAGGGCATGTGCTCGTGGACAGAAACTACGAAACTACACTGAAAGACCACTATGCGGTTGGAGACATAAACGGTATTGCTGAGCTTGCCCATGCCAGCCGGCTCCAGTCAATTTCAGTGGCACTCAGGCTCACAAAAGGTAAGGGCTTTTACACACCTCCTTACAAAATCCCCTATGTTCTCTACACGCAACCCCTGTCATACGCAAAGGTTGGCTTTACAAGAAGAGAGCTTGAGGAGAAAAATTTAGAATTTACAGAAAAGAGCGTAAGCCTCAGAGCCTTTGCAGTGGGTAGCATATACCATACGGAAGAAGGAATGGCATTCCTCTACTTTGACAGAAAGGGTTTTTTCCTCGGAGGGGAGGTTTTTTCAAGGGATGCAGGCGAGCTTGCGTCTGTGCTTACAGTAAGCCTCTTTTCCGAGCTTAACCTTGATATGCTCTCAAGGCTCTGCCTCCCTCATCCCACGCTTGGAGAGACTCCTTTTCTCAGGCTTTTATGATTTAAGGCATAACTGCTTCGTGAAAGGGACATAGAATAAAAGCATCAAGAGTAAGGAGGTGCTACCATGTGCTGTTTCAGCAAGGAAGAGCTTGAGAAAATAAGGGCTATGGCAGAGGAAAAAAAGAAGATAAAAGAGGCTCTCAAAAGCGTAAAACCCTCAGACTTTGAGAAGAAGGAAGAAAAGAGAGAAGCGCTTGCAAGCAAGTGAAGAGAGCTTCAAGGAGTATTCTGGGAGGGAGTAGCCGCTTTTATTGTATAATAGTGTTCTTATGAATTATGATGTTATCATAGTGGGTGGAGGAGCCAGTGGACTTGCCTGTGCTCTGACCCTTGCATCTGCAAGGGGACGGGGCTGGCAGTGGGCAGAGGGCAGAAGATATCTTCTCTTTGACACAGAGGGCTCAGACCTCAGAAAGGCTTTCCTCAAGAATGTGCCCGGTATAGACCACATTGCAGGCACAGAGCTGTTAAAGAAGATAAGAAGGCAGATAGAAGAATGGGGCGGCGTGGATTTTATTCAGGAAGAAGTGATAAGAGTTGAAAGAAGGGGGGAAGCCTTTGAGGTTGAGAGCAGGTCTGGCAGGACCTTTCTTTCAGGCTATGTGGTGCTCGCTGGAGGTTTTCATTCCTTCAGCATAAAAGGTCTGGAAATAGAGCTCCTTGAAAACCCAAAGTCTCCCAAGCCAGGCAGAGTGATGATAAAACATAAGGACTATGAGGTTGATAGAAACCTCTTCGTTGCCGGGACTCTTGCAGGCCTCTCTTCTCACTTCACTTCCTGTGCAGGCTCAGGTGTGGAGGTTGCCGTTGAAATACTTTCAAGGTTTGCGGGCAAGAGGATAGTAATACACGACGTGCCAGAGGTGACTTGAAAAAATTCATCCCTTTTGCCCTTACCCTTCTTTTCCTTTCTCTCCTTTTTTACTTTGTCCCAGCTGGGGAGATTCTCTCAAGCCTGAAAAATGTGGATTTTATGAGCCTTCTGCTTGCCTTTTTTTTATACAGTCTGAGCCAGCTGGTGAGGTCCCTACGGTGGAGACTCCTTTTGAAAAACCTGAACCTTTACCAGAGCTTTCTCATTAACTCTGCCAACATACTTTTTAACAACCTTCTGCCTGCAAGGACGGGTGAACTGAGCTGGTTTTACTATGCAAGAAGGCTCGGTGTAGGTCTGGGTGCTTCCCTCTGGTCTTTCCTTGTGGGAAGGCTCTATGACCTCATAAGTCTTCTCTTTCTCTTTTTTCTCAGTCTGTCCCCAGCCCTCGGCTATGCCATAATTCCCTCTGTCCTTCTCCTTCTGCTCGGACTGACCCTCTACAGGTTCTATTTTTTCCTGCCTTCTACTGGAAAGCTGGGAGAACTGAAGGAATTTATGAAAAAAGAAGCAACTCTTAGACTTTCTCTGCTTTTACTCCTTCTGTCCTCCTTATCTCACAGTCTGAAGTTTGCAAGCCTTCTTGTGCTTCTGCCTGTGGAGAACACAGACCTTTACAGAAGCTTTCTTGCCTTCCTGGGTGGAGAGCTCAGTTCTGTGCTTCCAGTTCATAGCTTTATGGGCTTTGGCACCTATGAGCTCGCCTTTGGTCTTCCCCTCAAGTTTCTGGGAGAGAGCCTCAAAGAATGGCTGAAGCTGGGCTTCATATTCCACAGCTTTCTTCTCCTGTCTTCTTTCATCTGGGGAGTTCCATCTGCCCTGCTACTCAGCAGGCACAGGACTTAGAAAAACTGCCTTATAATCTTCTTATGGAAAAAAAGGTCCAGACGCCACTGACCGATGAAGTCATTGAAGAACTAAGGGCAGGGGATAAGGTTTTAATCACGGGCTACATCTACACTGCAAGGGATGCAGCTCATAAAAGGATGGTGGAAGCCCTTCAGAAGGGTGAACCTCTACCCATTGATGTAAGAGGTCAGGTTATATACTATGTGGGTCCAACGCCTCCCAGGCCCGGGCAAGTTATAGGCTCTGCAGGTCCCACCACCTCCATAAGGATGGACAGGTATGTGGAGGACCTTCTCAAGCTGGGTCTTAAGGGTATGATAGGTAAAGGCTACAGGTCTCCTCAGGTAAGGGAGCTTCTGAAAAAATACAGGGCAGTTTACTTTGCTGCAGTAGGCGGTGTGGCTGTTCTCCTGTCAAAGTGTATAAAGTCCTCTGAGGTGGTCGCTTACGAAGACCTTGGCACAGAAGCGATTAGGAGACTCTACGTGGAAGATTTTCCCGTCATAGTTGCCAATGATATATACGGGGGGGATGTGTTTGAGGAGGGAAGAAAGAGGTTTGCGAGGATAGACCTCTAATGTGGCAGGAACTAATCGCCACGGGCTTTTATATTGGAAGGTTCAGATACGCACCGGGAACAGTTGGGACCTTCTTGGGTATACCTCTTGTTTATTTACTTGTTTACAAATGGTGGCTCACGCTGATTTTTGGTGTCCTGCTTTACTGGGTTGCTGTCTGGTCTGCCAGTTATATGGTGGAGCTAACAAGAGAAAAGGACCCTGAGGAGGTGGTTATTGATGAGGTTGTTGGGTATTTTCTCTCTTTTCTCCTTGTGGAACCAACACTGAAGGCTATCATGGTGGGCTTTATTACTTTCAGAATTCTGGACATAGTAAAACCCTATCCCATAAAGTTCTTTGAAAGACTGCCTGGTGGTCATGGTGTGGTGGCAGACGACGCAGTTGCAGGGCTTATGAACGCAGTCATACTCTATTTTCTTTTCAGCTAAGATATTTTTCAGCATGGAAATTTTCAGAAACTTTTTCCTTTCCTTATGGGACTACACACTGGACATACTCCCCTTCTTTCTCCTTGCAGTTCTTATTACATCTCTGCTTCAGGGTTTTACGAGCCTCAGCTGGCTAAAAACCTTCCTCAGGAAAAGAAGAACTGCGCCCATATACACTGGTATTCTTGCTGGGCTCTTGCCTCTATGTTCCTGTTCCATGCTTCCAGTGGCAAACCTTATAAGCAGCATGTCCAGAGGCTATGCACCAGTGCTCTCCTTTCTTGTGGTAGCACCAGTTGTATCCCCAGTAACCCTGCTCCTTACTTACGGTTACTTTGGTCTTCCCATGACTATGCTGAGACTTTTTGGCACTCTTTTCTTTGCCCTTCTCTTTGCCTACATATCTGACTTCTTTTTCAAAAAACCCAGTGGATTGCCCCTAACTATAGGAAGTGCAAGGGACACAGGCTGGAAATCCTTTGGCACGTACTTTAAGGATAACTTTCTTGGAATAGGCAGGTATCTCTTGCTGGGTATAGTGATTGCCTCCCTGATTAAGACCCTTATCCCCCCTGGTCTTATAAAGCCGATAGCCGGCAGTTTTCTATCTTACCCTCTCCTTTCTTTTGTATCCATACCAATTTATGTATGCTCCGGTGAGGAGGTGCCCATAGCAAAGGCTCTGGGAGATATAGGCTTCAGCTGGGGTGGTGCACTTACCTTTATGCTGGGAGGAACTGGCATATGCGTGCCTACTATACTGGCAACGCTTAAGTTCCTGCCAAAGGGCCTGGTCCTCGCATATGTGTTTTTCTGGCTCTTTTTCTCTGTAACCATGGGGATTCTTTACGATATATTCTTCTGGAAAGTTTAGTATAATTCTTAGAGAGGAGGGAAAAATGGACAGGTATACACAGGTTTTGCAGGAACTCATAAGAAACACAGGTCTTGAGGGTGCATCCCTCGTATCTGCAGATGGATTGCCAATAGCCTCAGTGCTCAAGCCAGGCATGGAGGAGGACCGCATAGCGGCCATGAGCGCAGCCATACTCTCACTGGGTGAACGTGTCTCAGAAGAGCTTGCAAAGGGTAACCTGGAACAGATAACTATCAAGGGGCATGATGGTTATGTCATACTCACTGGAGTGGGAAGGGATGCGGTGATGGTGGTTCTTGCGGATAACAATGCCAAGCTGGGGCTACTGCTTATGGAGATAAGGAAGTCCCAGGATAAGCTAAAGGGGATGATATAAAGGCTTATGGCTCTCACGGGTGACCTGAAAACCTTTAACTTTGTGGACATACTCCAGATAATAGCCAAGGACAGGAAGAGCGGGATTCTCCTTGTGGAGTGGAAGGATATAACGGTTGCCTATTACGTGAAGGATGGGGAGATAATCTTTGCCCGTCCTGTGGACAGGGTCTTCAGAGTTTATGCGGAGAGGGACTTTGACCTTCTGATAGAAAAGCTGCGCATATCAAAGGAGAACCTTTTTAGAACTGTGCAGAGGTTTCTACTTGAGAGACTTGACATGAAAGAGGGTGTGTTTTCCTTTACGCCAGGATTTGTGAAGTATAACTCCAACTATTCGGTTGTCTATCCAGTTGAAAACATAATCATGATGGCATCCCGCTACCTTACACCGGAGGAGGTTGAAAGAAAAATATCTGATGAAATGCTTCTTTTTGAACCCGCTGAGGGTTCCGAGGAAAAGCTAAAGAGGGTAGAGCTCACTCCAGAAGAGCAAAAGGTCCTTCCTCTCGTGAACGGCGAGAGAACTGTGTATGACATAAGGAAAGAGTCAGGTCTTGAAAACCTTACTGTGGACAGGGCTCTGTATGGCTTCCTTGCCCTTGGGGTAATAAAGAGAAAGAAGAAAGAGAGGAAACAGAAGCCTTCAATAGCCCTTGACCTTCTCATGAAGATAATAGAAAGGATAAGGGAGCTGTGATGAAGACCATAAAGAAGATAAAAATAGTGGTGGCTGGTCCCTTTGCGGCGGGCAAAACGCAGTTTATAAACACTGTGAGTGAGATTAAAACGGTTAAAACTGAAAGAAGAACTCAGGCAGTTGGCGAAAGGAGCGTGAAGGAATACACCACCGTAGCCATGGACTTTGGAAAGATACGCATAGATGATGAGCATGAGCTGTATCTCTTTGGCACGCCCGGTCAGTCAAGGTTTGACTTCATGTGGGAGATACTGGGTGAAGGTGCACTTGGAATAATAATACTGGTAGACAGCACAGACCCCTCCACCTTTCATGAGGCAAGGAGGATAATAAATTTCTTCCACTCTCGCTTTCCTGTTCCCATGGTGGTGGGTGCAAACAAGCAGGACCTGCCCAACGCTTGGTCTTCAGAAGACGTATCCACCGCCCTTGACATAGGTGAGGATGAGGGCATACCTGTGTTGCCCCTCTCTGCCATTGATAAGGAAAGCGTTAAAAGTGTGTTGCTTACACTGCTTGAAATAATAAAGGAAGAAATCTCCAGTTAAGGGAACTGCGCAGATCTTTTCAATGCCAGGCTTTCTTCAAAACCCATCATAAGGTTAAAGTTCTGCACCGCCTGTGAAGATGCCCCCTTCCCCAGGTTGTCTATGATACTTATAACTTCAAGTATGGATGTTTCTCTGTGATAGTAAAGGTATAAAAAGCAGAAATTACTTCCAGCAGCGTGCTTCATGTGCGGTGGCTCTTCTGTGAGAAATAGGAATGGCTCCCCTCTGTAAGTTTCCACATAAAGACCCCTGAAGTCCATCTCTCCGCATCTTGTATAGACTTTTGCCAGCATCCCCCGCACTGTGGGGACAACCTGTGGTGTAAACCTTACCTTCAAAACTTTTCCATAAACCCTATGAATAACTTCCTCCATTTCTGGTGTATGCCTGTGCCTGTCCACTGAGTAGGCGAAGGCGTTTCCTTCCATCTCAGGATAATGGAACTTCTGGCTCGTCTTTCTGCCTGCACCGGAAACTCCAGAGAGAGCATCCACGATTAAAAAGTCCATTTCAATACCTTCTTTAAGCAGAGGATAGACAGCCAGCAGTGTAGCAGTAGGATAGCAGCCTGGGTTTGCCACCAGCTGAGCTCCCCTTATATCTTCTCTGAAAATCTCCGGAAGTCCATAAACTGCTCGCTGTAGCAAATCTTTATGTGTGTGCTCAAAACCGTAGTATTCGGGGTATTTAGATGCATCCCTTATTCTGTAAGCGCCAGAGAGGTCTATTACCTTCTTACCCCTTTTCAGGAGCTCTGGCACAAGCTCCAGCGATGCTTCGTGTGGAAGGCAGAGAAAGGCAACGTCAAAGTCCTCATCAGGCTCTTCAGTAAGCTTTAAAGAGCCAACAGGGGCTGGCAGGAAGGAGGGAAAAACTTCAAAAAGCCTCTTGCCGGCATAGGATTGAGAAGTGAGAGAAGCCACCTTTACATAAGGATGCTCTAAAAGTATCCTGAGAAGCTCAGCCCCCGTGTATCCGGTGGCACCGTAGATACATACTCTTATCTCTTGCTCCATCTGTAGGCTTTTCTTGCCTTCATGAGTCCATATTTCTTTCTTTCCTTTTCCCTTGCATCCCTCTTCAGGAGTCCAGCTTTCTTGAGGCTACCTCTCAGGTCTGGGTTGTATTTGAGAAGAGCCTTTGCAACACCATACATTATGGCTTCCGCCTGCCCGCTTATGCCACCGCCGCTTACAGTGGCATATATGCCAAACCTTCCATCCAGACCTGTGAGCTTTATGGGATAGAAAACCTTATGATAGAGGGTTTCCCTCTGAAGATAGTCTTTCAGATTATACTCCTTTCCGCTTTCCTTGACTTTTACTATCTGTCTGTCTGTCCCTCTTATGAGCCATACCCTTGCCACACTTTCCTTTCTTCTTCCAGTGCCATAAAAGGCATTATCAAAGCCTATCTTAAAATCCTTCAGCTTCAGACTCATGCTTCAACCTCCAGAGTTCTGGGTTGCTGAGCAGTGTGCGGATGTTCGTTTCCTGTGTACACTTTTAGCCTCTTGAGCATTCTGTGCCCCAGTCTGTTTTTTGGAAGCATTCTCCTGACGGCAAGCCTTATAACCTCTTCGGGCTTGTGCTGGAGCATCCAGGAAAGACTTCTCTCCTTGAGACCACCGGGGTAGTTGCTGTGAAACTGATACTTTTTCTGCTCAGGTTTTTTGCCGGTGGCAATGATCTTGTCCGCATTCAGAACTATGACAAAGTCACCGCAATCCACGTCCGGCTGGTAGTAGGGCTTGTGCTTTCCCATAAGCACCCTTGCTATCTGAGAGGCAAGCCTGCCCAGAACCTTTCCCTGGGCGTCTACGACCCACCAGTTCCTTACCACATCCTCTTTTCTAACATGGTAGGTTTTCATCCTTCTTCTCCTTTAAGAACTTCTAAGAATTATACATTATAACACAGGTTATCTTTCCGCCTGCAACTTATACCCACCCTCCATCCATCCTTCCGGATAATACCAGTCCCTGAAGTATCTGTAGCCGAGGGCTTTCAGCTTTGAACCAAGCCTTGTATACTGCGGCTCCTTTCCCGCCTTTAGCTCCTGCATGGTCTGATGGTCCTCATAGTATTCCACAAAAACCCTTCTGAAGTATTTAGCCAGTATATGGTAGAGTTCCTCCTCAGAGGAGGAGCCAAAGAACTCCGGGCTAATGTGGAAAAGCTCCACCCACTCTTTCCAGTAGGGCTTTCTGCCATAAAAGGCTTTTATGAAAAGTATTCTCCTGCCATCTTTTCCAAGGGTTATGTTCTCTTCTTCCGCAAACCTTCCCCTTTCAACCCTGATAAGACTGAAGTGTTTCCCAAGTTCCTCTTTGAAAGCCTCCTTCATGACTTATAATTATAGGATTATGCACCATCTAACTCCAAAACAGATAGCGGAGCTAAAGGAAGAACTTCTGAGGATGAGGGAGAGGATAATAAAATATGCGGAGGAGCAGATAAAAGACCCTTCAAACGTTTCCTTTGAGGGTGGTGATGAGATTGACAGGGCAAACATAGAAACAGGCAGATACATAAGCCTGCAGAGGATAAAGACAAGAGAGTTAAAGCTTCTGCGTAAGATAGATTATGCCCTTATGAAGCTGGAGCAGGGCACATACGGCATATGTGAAAGCTGTGGAGCCCTGATACCCTTTGAAAGGCTGAGGGCAAGACCTGTCACCACCATGTGCATAAACTGTAAGGAACTTGAAGAGGAAGGAGAGCATGAGTGAGAGCTGGATGTTTCCGAGAGTGAGCAGGCTTCCAAAGTATGTCTTTGCTATGGTAAACGAGCTAAAATACAGGCTCAGGCGTGAGGGGGAAGACATAGTGGACCTGGGTATGGGAAACCCTGACCTTCCACCGTCGGAGCATATAGTGGAAAAGCTCTGTGAAGTGGCACGCAGAGATAACGTTCATGGCTACTCTGCTTCAAAGGGTATTCCCAGGCTCAGAAAAGCCATATGCGACTTTTACAGAAGAAGATACGGGGTGGAGCTTGACCCTGAGAGGGAAGCCATACTCACCATAGGTGCCAAGGAAGGATATTCTCACCTTATGCTTGCCATGCTTGAGCCCGGTGACACAGTGCTTGTATCCAACCCCACCTATCCCATACACTACTATGCTCCCATAATAGCCGGCGGTGATGCCATATCCGTCCCAATAATTCCCGATTATGGAGAGGTTTTTGAGGAGAGCTTTCTCAGAAGGGTTCATGATACCCTCAAGGCATCTTTTAGAAAGCCCAGAGCAGTGGTGCTGAGCTTTCCACATAACCCCACAACCCTCTGCGTGAGCCTTGACTTTTTCAGAGAGATGGTAAGGCTGGCAAAGAGGGAAGAGGTATGGCTTGTTCATGACTTTGCCTATGCGGACCTTGGCTTTGACGGTTATGAGCCTCCAAGTATACTGCAGGTGGAAGGGGCAAAGGATGTGGCGGTGGAGCTTTACTCCATGTCAAAGGGTTTTTCAATGGCAGGATGGCGCGTTGCCTTCATAGTGGGGAATGAGACGCTCATAAAGAACCTTGCCCATCTGAAGAGCTATCTTGATTATGGTGTCTTTACCCCCATTCAGGTTGCCTCCATAATAGCCCTTGATAGCCCCTACGAGATTGTGGAGAAAAACAGGGAGGTTTACAGGAAAAGAAGGGATGTGCTGGTGGAAGGACTTAACCGTATAGGATGGCATGTGGAAAAGCCGAAGGGAAGCATGTTTCTGTGGGCTAAGATACCCCAGTGGGTGGGTATGAACTCTCTTGACTTTTCCCTCTATCTGCTAAAAGAGGCCAAGGTGGCGGTATCTCCGGGCATAGGTTTTGGAGAATATGGTGAGGGCTATGTGAGGTTTGCCCTTGTGGAGAACGAACACAGGATAAGACAGGCAATAAGGGGTATAAAGAGGGCTTTTGAAAGATTTACACAGAGGGTATGAAAGTTGATGACCTTATCTAGAAGCTTGTTGACCTCCTAACGCAGGAGCTGGACCCCGACAGGATAATCCTTTTCGGTTCAAGGGCAAAGGGCAGCGCAAAGCCATATTCGGATATAGACATAGCGGTGGAGGGGGGCAAAGAGCTTGATCACAGGGAGCGGAGAAAGTTAAAGGAAAAGATAGAGAAGCTCAGTGGTATATACAGTGTGGATGTGGTCTTTCTCCATAAAGTGGAAAAAGACTTTGCAGAGCTTGTAAGAAGAACCGGCAGGGTTCTCTATGAAAAGGGAAGAGGTGCAAAAAGCCTACGAGAAACTCAGCAGAGCCTTTAAGACCATGAAGGAGGGGCTGTCAGAGGCAAAAACTCCTCTTGAGATTGACGGAGTTCTGCAGAGGTTTGAGTATACCTTTGAGTCCTTCTGGAAGTTTCTGAAGATACTTCTTGAATATCACGGCTTTGAATGCAAAATATAAAGACAGCCTTCAGGGCAGGGTTTCTGGAGGATGATGAGCTTTTCCTTGACATGCTTGAAGATAGAAATCTCGCCTCACGCATATACAGTGAGGCAGAAAGCAGAGAGGTGTTTGAAAGGATAAAGGGAAGATACATGGACAAACTTGAACGGTTTTTAGAGGGGATTACAGAAGTCTTTTAGCCCTTTGCGATAAAGTAGGCATGCACCTCCTCCGCACCCACAGAGAGGAGCAGGTATGCAAGCCTTTTTATGGTGGAGCCTGTAGTCAGAAGGTCGTCCACCAGAAGAACTCTTTTACCCTCAATAAAGTCTATAAACTCATCCCTGAGCATGTGTCCGAGAACTGCCTTCTGTCTTTTTTCTGCGTTAAGGCGTGCAAGGGGTGGACTTATGTCCCTTCTTCTGAAGACTTTCATGTATGGCACCTCTGCCCCTCTGAGTATATACTCCACATGGTTAAATCCCCTTCCCCAGAACCTTCTTATGTTAAGAGAAGGAAAGGTTATCATGTCTGGCTTTATCTCTTCAAGATAATCCGGCAGGTGCTCTTTTATCCTTCTGCCCAGAAGCAGTGCAAGGCTTTTTGAATTTCCAAACTTTATGCCGTGAAGGACCTCTCTCAGAACGCTCTCATACATACCAAAAACCCTGTAAGAAGCCACATATTCAATCTTTTCTGAGTAGTCCATGGGATGGTGAGGTTTTATGGCTTCAAGGCATCTATCGCATAAAAAGCCCTGAGAGGAACCACTGAAAAAACCCCCACAGGAAAGGCATTTCTCAGAAGAAAGTCCAAGTCTCTGAAGCAGACCTATCACATATAGCCCTCCCTTTTGAGGGAAACATAACCCTTTCGGTTTATTATGAGATGGTCAAGGAGCTCAAAGCCCATGAGCTTGCAGGCATCCCTGAGCCTTTTTGTGAACTCTATGTCCTCCCTTGAAGGTCTCAGCTCGCCCTTTGGATGGTTATGGGCTACTAGGATGGAATGACAGGCGGTGTTTATGGCGTGGTAGAGTATTTCCCTTGGCTCTGCGTGCAGGGCGTTCATCCTGCCTATGGCTATCACCTCGTGTGCTATAAGTCTGTTGGTTGGTGCGAGATAGAGGGCTATGAGATGTTCCCTTCTTTCGTCCACCATGTTCTTTAAAAATCTGTAGGCTTCTTCTGGATTGTTTATGAAGACCCCCTCGTAAGGGTCGCTTATCCTCTTTGCAAGCTCTATTATGGCCTTAATCTGACATGCCTTTGCCTCACCTATACCCTTAAAGCTCTTTATGACTTCCTCTGGGGACATTTTGCCCAGTCTCTGCCATCCCAGCCTCACTATTTCCCTTGAAAGGCTGAGCACATCCATCTCTCTGGTGCCAGAGCCAAGAATCAGTGCCAGCAGTTCTTCCTCTGTGAGGCTCTCCGCCCCGAGCCTGAGCATTTTCTCCCTCGGCTTCAGTTCCTCCGGAAGCTCCCTTATGCTTTTATTCCTCCGATACATGTCTTTCTATCCTCACCTTTATTATCCTCCTTTCATCCCTCTGAACCACTTTAAAACGGTATCCCTGATAGTCTACCACCTGCCCCTTTTCTGGAAGACCTTTAAGATTGAAGGAGAGAAATCCACCGAGGGTTGTGTAGGGACCCTCTGGAAGCTCAATGTTCAGGAGCCTTTCAATCCTCTCCCTCTCCACGCTGCCCTCTGCTATCCATATATCCTTTTCTATCTCCAATATGTCCTCATCTTCCTCTGCCCTTCCTTCAGAAAGACCTCCTATAAGATAGCTCTGGAGGTCATCCCATGTAATTATGCCCAGTATGTTTCCGCGCTCATCCACCACAAGACCCATATGTTCCTTGCTTCTCTTGAAAAAGTCAAAAACCTTGTCAAGGGTTGTAAACTCTGAAAAGTAATGGACAGGCCTTATTAGCTCCCTTATAAATCTTGCATGCCTGCTCTGCACCAGGTCAAAAAGGTCCACATAGCCCACTATCTGGTCAACTCTTCTTCTGTAGACGGGGAGTCTTCTATACTGGCTTTCCTTCATAAGTTCCATGACCTGCTCAATACCGGCATTTTCCTCCACCATGACCACCTCTTTTATGGGTCTAATCTCTTCTGTCACAAAAAGGTCCCTCATGGTTATGCTCTGAAGAGCTATTCGGAGGCTTTCTTCTCTTGCTGCAGTCTCTTCCATAAGCTTTATGATTTCCTCTTTCTGAAGCCTTTCCTGATACCTGTCTCTGAGGATATCGGTGATAAACCTGCTTACACCTCTTGAGATGGTGAGAATTGGCTTTGTAAAGGTCTTGAGCCTGCTTAAAATCCACAGGGAAGGCAGGATTAGCCTTTCTGCATGCTTCTGGAAGAGGCTTTTGGGGAGCAGTTCTCCAAGAAGGAGGGTGAAGACTACAAGGCTTGCGGAAAAGAGCACCTCAAGTCCTCTTATAAAGGGGAGGTAATCGGAGAGCTTAATAACCGCAAGGGTGTAAAAGGTAGAGGCAAAGACTATACTAACCGTGTAGCCGAGCATGGTAAGGGTTATGTAGTCCTCTGGGTTTTCGTGAAAGTCCCTGAGAAACTCCTGTTTTGTCCTTCTATACAGGTTCATCACTCTTCCCCTGTCCACGCTCACAAGGGCTATCTCAGACCCAGCAAAGAAGGCTTCAAGCAGTATGAAGAAAAAGGCACCAAGAAGAAATCCTAATATCTCCATCCCAGCACTACTCTCTCCTGTCCTGAGTAATCTCTGATGGTTTCAACTTTAAACCCCTTTTCTTCAAAAAGCCTCCTTACCACCTCCCCCTGGTCATGACCTATCTCAAGTGCTATGAGACCACCTGGCTTGAGGTAATCCGCCACTCCCGCTGCCAGTCTTTCGTAAAACTCCCATCCCCTCACTCCACCTATGAGAGAGGAATAGCCTTCTATTCTTATGCTCTTGGGGAGTTTTTCCCAGTGAGCCTCCGGAATGTATGGGGGGTTTGAAACAAGAAGGTCAAAGGGGTAGGGCTTTAGAGGCGTAAATAGGTCTCCTGCAAAGAGCAAAAGCCTGTCTGAAACTCCATGTCTGAGGGCATTCTTCCTTGTAAGCCTGAGAGCTCTCAGACTTATATCACTTCCAAGCATGCGCAGGTTTGTCCTGTAATATAGAAGACTCACGCTTATGCACCCTGTGCCCACGCCCAGCTCAAGGCCCAGAAGAGGTTTATCCTCTGGCAGTCTCTTGAGAACCTCCTCCACAAGAATTTCCGTCTCCGGCCTCGGTATGAGAACACCTTCCTCCACAAAGAAGGTCATACCATAAAAGTCCCACTCACCCAGGATATACTGAAGAGGATACCCCTCCTCAAGTCTGCTGAGTTCTCTGAAAAATCTTTCCTCCACCTCCGGGGGAACCTCAAGGCCTTCCATAAAATAAAGCTCCTTATGGTCTGTTCCCAGAAGGTGTGCCAGAAGGAGTGCTCTGTCCCTGAGGGATGCTCTGCTGGGTTTTTGAAGGAGCTGTCTGACCTTCATCTTTTATGAGAGAGCCTCTTTTTGAGGGATGGGTGAGGGCAAGAAGGATGGCTATTGCCATGAGAGAAAAGCCAAGCCAGTAGGTGACCTTTGTAAGAATCGTGTCCACACCGCCCGGTCCAAACACACCCTGCCCCATTCCACCAAAGGCGGTGCCCACATCCCCCCTGCTCCTCTGCATCAGCACCACAACAATGAGCAGAAGGGCAACTATTACAAAAAGCGTAAGAAGAAGGTAATACATGTCTACTATTATACGATAAGCTCTCCATCCTTTAACCTGTATATCCGGTCAAAGTATGCTTTCAGTTCTTCGTTATGTGTTGCCACAAGAAGGGTCAGCCCCTTTTCCTCCCTGAGTTTGAGGAAAAGTTCAAAAATCCTCCTGCCCTCAGCAAGGTCAAGATTTCCTGTGGGCTCGTCTGCAAGCAGTATTCTGGGTTCCAGCATGAGAGCCCTCCCTATGGCAACCCTCTGTTGTTCTCCTCCAGAGAGCTGACTGGGTCTGTGTCTGAGCCTGTGGGTGAGCCTGAGGTATTCAAGTATCTGCAGGGCTTTTTCCTTGGGTCTTTCAACACCAGCCAGCTGACCTATAAGAGTCAGATTTTCCAGCACATCAAAGTCCTCAAGAAGGTAGTAAAACTGAAAAACAAAGCCCAGATACTTCTGTCTGAAAGATGCGAGCCGGTCCTCATCCATCTCAACTATGTCCTGGTCCATAAGGTAAACCTCCCCCTCTGTTGGCCTTTCAAGGCCGGCAGTTATGTGGAGAAGAGTGCTCTTGCCAGACCCGGAGGGTCCCATCAGACCTACCACCTCACCCTCAAAGATCTCAAGACTTATGTCTTTAAGGGCCTCAACGCCACCCGGGTAGACTTTCCGCAGGTTCTTTATGTGTATAACCCTATTCATTTCTAAGGACCCTTACTATACTTTCCCTTCCCGCCCTGTAGGCGGGGAGGAGGCTTGCCAGAAGGGAAAGAACTACGGCACCCAGAATTGTAAAAATAATGTCGGAAAGTTCAAAGTGCACGGGCACGTGGTCCATGAGGTAGACATCCGCTGGAACCCTTACAAGCCTGTATTCGTTGATAAAATATCCTCCTACCAGAGACAGAAGGAGGCCGAGGAAGGCTCCAGAAATACCCAGCATAAGACCTTGAAGAAGGAATACATACGCCACCTGCCATCTCCTCAAGCCAAAGGTTCTCAGAACAGCTATATCTCTTACCTTTTCCCTTACCTTCATGAAAAGAAGGCTTGTTATGTTGAAGGAGGCTATTACAATCATGAGCATGAGCACAAAAAATATTCCCACCTTCTCAAGCTGTAGTGCATTGAAAAGAGGTTTGTTCAGGTCTATCCATGAACGCACTATGGCCATATCCCCAAGGCTTTTTTCCAGCTCTCTTTTTACCTCCTGGGCTCTGTAAGGGTCCTTGAGGTATACCTCATATCCAGAGAGCTGGTATCCCTCTCCAAAAAAGTCTGAGGCAGTTCTGATGTCCATAACCACTGTGGCGTAGTCCTGGTCAAAGACCCCCTTCTGGAAGATACCCTCAACCTTAAAAACTCTAACCCTCGGAAGAATACCAAAAGGGGTTCGTTTTCCCATGGGAGATAGCACCATCACCTCATCTCCTTCATGGAGCCCCAGTATATCTGCAAGCCCTCTGCCCACGAGAAGACCATCCTTTACCCTCTGCCCGTATATTTCTTGAGCCTCTTCCGGCTCAAGTGCCTTTACACTGACGCTTGTTAGCCTTCCATCCTTTGATATCAGTCCGTTGTAGAGCATGAGATAGTAGACCTTTTCTACGCCGGCTTTCTGACTTATGATGTTGCGATACTCTTCTCTGTTTTCCTGGCTTACGAGGCTGACCACTATGTGGGGCGATGCAGAAAGTATTTTTTCTCTGAGGGCTTGCTGAAAGCCTGCAAAGACGCCCATTGTAAGGAGAAGGGCGGTAACGCTAAGAACAATCCCAAGGAAGGCTATGAGAGAAACCAGCAGGGTGGACCCTCTGCTGGAAAGGAGATATCTCAGAGAGAGCTTCAGAAGGGGCATCATAATGCCTTTAGCTGTTCCAGTATCTCTCTCTGTCTGCGCATTATGTACTGTCTTATTTTCCTGGTCTGTTCTTCCCTGAGGTTTATCTTAAAGCCAAGCCTGACATATACATCCCCTTCTCTGCTTATTATGTTCTTGAGTTCTCCCTGTGCCCTTATCACCCCTTCCCTTGGAAGCTCTATTTCAAGCTCAAAGGGAGTATGTATCCTGGATGCATCCGTTGCTATCTGTGATAGAATTTCTACGAGCCTTTTTGTATCCTCGTTACTCAGCAAAACACCAACCCCAGATTCGCTTATGTCTGCAGCCCTTGTCTTCACAAGGCAGTTGTCTTCCACGCAGAAGGATACATAGACAGGCTCCTTTTCTGTGGGCTCAACCCTTATGAACTCTCTGAGCACCACAGGTGGAGCAGGCACCGGCGAGTCAACTTCGAGAACCAGCTCATCCCTTATGTTGCTGAATACCTTACATATAAGGAACAACTCTCTGACCTTTATGTAAACAGGAACATTGTCTGAGAACACATGTCTGAACTTACAACCCTTAAAGTCAAAGCTGATGAACCTTTCCTGAGGAGATACCCACCTCACAGAAAGTTTTACCCTTATGGGTATTTGCCTCCAGGATGTGACCACCTCGCAGGACCTTTCCCTCTCCAGCTCCTTAAGCACGTCTGCCACCATCATAGTTTTATTATACTTTCCTCTGTTATTATGGCAGTTATGTTTTCTGGTGGAGTTATATCAAAGGCTAGGTGAAGGGCGGGCGAGCCCTCTGGGGCTACAGGAATATCTCTTATAAACTTCACCTCTCTCTCGTCCCTTTCTTCTATGGCTATGCTGTCTCCCGTGATGGATCTGGTGTCAAAGGTTGACCTCGGGGCCGCCACATAGAAGGGTATTCCGTGAGCCTTTGCAAGCACTGAGAGTGAATATGTTCCAATTTTGTTTGCCACATGGTAATCCTTTGTTATCCTGTCTGCACCCACTATAACACAGTCCACCAGTCCTTTTCTCATAAGAAAGCCAGCGGTTGAATCTGTGATTATACTGTGGGGTATGCCCTCTTTAAGAAGTTCCCAGGCTGTAAGTCTTGAGCCCTGAAGGTAAGGTCTTGTCTCGTCTACCCATACGGAAACATTCTTCCCTGCATAATGTGCAGACCTTATGACACCGAGGGCTGTGCCCCAGCCGGCAGTTGCCAGAGCTCCAGTATTGCAATGGGTCAGTATCCTTGCTCCTGCGGGGATGAGCTTCTGGCCAAGCTCCCCCATTTTTCTGTTTGCCATATAGTCCTCCTCTTCTATAACCCTTGCCTCTGCTTCTATGTCCCTGCCTTCCTGAAGGCATCTTTTCATTCTGTCCAGCGCCCAAAAGAGGTTGTATGCAGTAGGCCTTGTGTTTTTGAGGGTTTCATAGACTTTCTCCGGATTTTCTCCAGACCTCACGCCAAGGACAAAGCCATAGGCGGCAACGCATCCAATGGCTGGTGCTCCCCTCACAACCATATCCTTTATTGCCCGGGCCACTTCTCTGTAGTCTTTTAGATTGTGCCATATTTCTCTATCGGGAAGCTCTCTCTGGTCCAGAAGCTCAAGGGTATCACCCTTCCAGTAAAAGGCCTTCACTTCCATAACTTATATATAATAGACTTGCCAGGTCTGAAAAAAAGATTATAATTATGCCCGTGGAGGGGAAAACTTGAGAGGGGAGCAGATTGAAAGCTTTCCGGTGCCTGCTGGGTTGAACTACAGGGTTTCTTCATATTACACTGCTATATCTTTTGAGGATGTTATTTTTGAGGTTTTTGGGGAGACGACCTTCACTCCAAATGAACATGAGCCTCTGAAGAAGGTGGACCAGGAAAATCCTTTAACTGCTTTAGGTGAAAACCTCTATATAACTGCTTTTCCTGATGTAATACTTCTGATGTCTGCTTCCCCAGCAGAAGTGAAAGACATACAGGCAAACAAGCGTGCTTCAAAAACGGAAGCAATTCATACGATTGAGCCACAGCCCATAAATATCCCACATACGCCCCTTAATAAGGAAGAGCCCGTTGCTGAACTGAAAATTTCGCAGGATGAGGCTTCGTGGTCATTCTGGGAAAAAAGTGCAGAAATTCTAAACAGGACAAATCCTGACTATGAGCCAATTTTTGCTGAAAAAGAAGAAAGGTCAGAGACCGGGAAGTATCTGCCTTATATGAACTCAGAACAGATTGAACAAGGCTATGATTTCGGGAATAAGCCGGCCCATCGGGAGGCTTTTCGGGTAGAAATAGAAACATCTGAGAAAACTTATGGTTTAACCCATAGACAGACCAGTGCCAACAGCAAAGGGATAGAGCCAGAGCGCTTCGCAGTGTCCTACCCTGAGCAAGGTAAGTTCTTAGAGGTCACATTTTCTACGCCTTCCCAGAATGAAGCCTCTGGTGTTAGAGAGGATATAAACTCAGACAGTGAAAAGTTTGCCGAGTTTTCTCAGGAAAAATACGACTCTCATGCCAGGACATTGGTTCATCCCGATAAAGCAATAGAGAATGGAGAAGACCATAGAAAAGAAAAGGGGGGTAAAAGTTCTGACCTGCTGTCCTTTGAAGGGCATGCAAACACTGTCAAGTTTCAGGATGATAGGGTTCAGCAGATAGAGAGGGTTGAAAAGCCACAACCTCAACCTTCCTATGAACCAAAGCATATAAACATACGCCTTGAGGAAGGCAGCGTAAGATTCATGCTTTCTGGGGATAGACTGAGGCTCTTCATGAACTTGAGCGAAGACCTATACAGACAACCAACCACTTTCGAGGTTCACAGGCTTGTTCAGTCCCTTCAGAGCCTTGGGCTTAACCTTGAGGTTCTTAAACTTAACGGAAACAGTCTTTACAGCTCAGACCATAGGCAGGGTGCTAAGAGGGAGAGCAGGGAAAAAAGTCATATGTTTTTTGTATCCGAACCCTCAGAAAATACCGCAAAGAGCTTCAGCCTTTATCTTTAGACCCTGAAAAGCCTGAGCCTGCTTAGAAGTTCTAAAAGAACCTTGGCAAAGTAAACGTTTGAAACAAAGGAGGCTATTGTTCCTATGGTAAGGGTTGTGGCAAAGCCCTTTACGGGACCACTGCCGAACTGGAAGAGTATGAGGGCCGCCACAAGAAGCGTTATGTGTGTGTCCCATACTGCGCTGAGGGTTCTTCTGTAGCCCAGCTCAATGGATTTTCTCACGCTGTTGCCAAGCCTGAGTTCTTCCTTTACCCTCTCAAATATGAGGACGTTTGAGTCCACCGCTATGCCCATGTTCAGTATTATGCCCGCAATGCCCGGAAGGGTAAGGGTCCCACCAAGAGCAACTAGACCAGCCCAGAGCATGAGGGCATTAAGGATTATGGAGAGTGTAGCGGTGACGCCCGCAGTTCTGTATCTGGCTACGAGGACAAGAACAAGGAGCAAAAAGCCTGCTATTCCAGCCTTCATACCCTGCTCTATGGCATCCCTTCCAAGGGAGGGACCAACCACGCTTTCCTGCAGGAAATTAACCTTTGTGGGAAGAGCACCCGCTCTCAGCACTATGGCGAGCTCTTTTGCCTCTTCGGGTGTAAAGTTCCCACTTATCTGCCCTCTGTCGCTTATCCTGCTTCTTATAACGGGTGCAGAGATTACTCTCTTGTCAAGCACTATAGCAAGCCTTCTGCCTATGTTCTGCTCTGTTGCCTGTGCAAATACCTCTGAACCCCTTCCTGCAAGCTCAAAACCCACTGCGGGCATACCAAACTCGTCGGTTGTGGTGTAGGCGGTCTTCAGGTCTGCCCCGGTTATTACCGGTAGTTTTTCCACAAGAAACCATTCTGTCCCGCTCTGGTCCGGGAGGAGCTCGTAGTCCCTTGTGAGTTTTTCCTGAAGCGCCTCCTTCGGTCCTGCTTCCACAACCAGCTTTAGCTCCAGAAGTGCGGTTCTTCCCACTATGGACTTTGCCCTCTGTATGTCCAAAACTCCAGGAAGCTCCACCAGTATTCTATCTGCACCTATACGAGTTATGACGGGCTGGACTACGCCCAGCTCATCAATCCTCCTGCGGAGAACCTCCATTGTCTGCGTGAGCACTCCACTTCTGAGCTGTTCTATCTCTGCATCCTTTAGCCTGATGAATACCTCACCTCTTTCCCTTCTTGCTACCGTAAACCTGGGAAATTCTCTTTCAAGGAGGGAGGAAAGCTTAATGTATTCGCCTTCTTCAAGCAACTCAACCTTTATTCCATCAACACCCGCCGTAACATCAAGAACCCTGACCCCTCCCTCTCTCAGCTTCTGCTCCACATCTTTGAGGAGCCTCTCATATTCCTGCTCAAGGCTGTAGTTCATATCGGGCTGTATAACCATTGATATACCGCCCCTGAGGTCAAGTCCGAGGTTTACAGGCTTGAGGACAACCACCGCCACCGAGACAGCTATTATCAAGAGCAGGATAAGGAGGTTAATTTTCAGGTCCTTCATGTTTTCTTACAACATTTTACAAAACTTTTTTCAGAAAGGTGTTAAGACTGGAAAGATAACATTCAAGAACCTTCTCGCTGTGTTCTCTCAACCCAGTCTTATCCGTGTTCTCTTCTCTGCTCAGAAGCTCAAGCAGTCGCCTGTATAACTCCTCCTCATCCTTTACGCAAAAGCCAAGCCCTCTCTCTTCCAGAAAAGCTCTCAGGTCTTCCACCTTTTTAGTGTTAGGTCCGTAGAGCACTGGCTTTCCAAAGTAAGCGGGTTCAAGAAGGTTATGCCCGCCCACGGGAACAAATGTCCCCCCCACAAAGGCCACGTTTGCGTATCTATACAGGGAAAAGAGCTCTCCAAGGGTGTCAACCACCAGCACTTTCCATCCCTTTTCTTCTCTGCTTCTCAAGCACACACCCATTCCATCAAAGAGTTTCATCACTTCTCCAGCCCTGCTCACATGTCTGGGTGCTATGAGGAGCTTGAGGCTTTCAAAGTCCCTCAAAAGCCTTTCATAGGCTCTCTTTATAATAAGCTCCTCCCCGGAATGGGTGCTGCCTGCTACGAGAAGTTTTGAGCCTTTCACCTCCAGCTCTGAGGGTGGAGGTTCTTCAAGCACAAACTTCAGATTGCCACAGGAGTGGACATGTGCAGACCCGTAAGACCTGAACTTCTCAGAAGACCTCTCCTCCCTTGCCAGTATCAAGGAGAATCTTTTTGAAAACCATCTTTCAAGCACTCCACCCTTTGAATAGGCGTTCAACCATACCTTCGGGGCTCTGGTGGATAATATGAGGAAGGGCCACAGCTCCCTCTCCATTATGAGGATCGCCTCCGGGTCTATTTTTCTCTCAAACTTGCTTATGAGAAAGGGTATGTCTGGAGGAAGCCTGTAAAGCTCGTGGAAATAGCCTTTTCCTTTTTGAGACTCAAGATATTTTCTTGCCCTGAAGGAAAAGTATGTAAGGGTTATGTGATAATCCCTATATAGCCTTTTGAGAAGAGGCTTGGCAGTGTTGAACTCACCTACGCTTGCAACATGAAACCAGAGCCTACCTTTCCCTCTTTCCACTTATGAACTCTTCCACCATCTTCCTCGCCTGCCAGTCGGGATACTGCACTGGGGGGTGCTTCATGGTGTAGGCGCTTATTGAATAGAGGGGTCCACCTGTGCCTCTGTCCCTTGCCAGCTTACAGCACCTTATGGCGTCTATCATGGAGCCTGCGCTGTTTGGAGAATCCTCCACATCCAGCTTTAGTTCCACATACATGGGAACGTCCCCAAAGAGCCTCCCCTCAATGCGTATGTAGGCTATTTTTCTGTCCTTTAGCCATGGCACCCAGTCAGAGGGTCCTATGTGTATGCTGAAGGGGTCCATCTCGTAAGGTATGAGAGAGGAAACCGCATGTGTCTTCGAAACCTTTTTTGTCTTCAGCCTTTCCCTTTCAAGCATATTCAGAAAGTCCGTATTTCCTCCAAAGTTAAGCTGGTATGTTCTGTCAATCTTTACTCCCCTGTCAAGAAAGAGCTGGACAAGAGTCCTGTGAACTATAGTGGCGCCAACCTGAGACTTTATATCATCCCCAACCACCGGTATGCCCTCCGCCTCAAACCTCTCTGCCCACGAGGGGTCTGAAACTATGAAGGTGGGCATACCGTTTATAAAGGACACTCCTGCCCTCAGGCATGCTTCTGCATAGAACCTCGCTGCCTGTTCGGACCCCACCGGCACATAGTTTATGAGCATGTCCGCACCCGTTTCTTTGAGAACCCTTACCACATCTTCAAGCTCGTCTTCCCTTTCTTCAGATAGCACAAAGCTCCTTTCCGGAGGGTAGTTTGCCATATGGCCTGCATATCCGTCCAGCACCTTACCCTTTCTAACAATAACGCCAGTTCTGGGCACATCCTTTTCAAAGACCGCAGTGCAGTTTGGCTGAGAAAATATGGCTTCAGATAAATCCTTTCCAACCTTTCTGGCATCAATGTCCCATGCGGCAACCACTTCAATGTCCCAGGGCTTGTAGCCACCCACATCTTCAAACATGAGACCACTCACATCTTCTCTGTGCTTCGCATAGTAATAGATACCCTGAACAAGGCTACTGGCACAGTTTCCTACGCCGGCTATTGCCACTCTTATTTTTGACATTTTAACCTCCGCAAAGGCTTATAATATTATAGCAGGATGAAGGTTCTTATGGTCTTTTACTCAAGGCTACTCCAAGAAAGCGATCTGCTGCAGAAGGTAGCGGACAGGGTTAACACCCTCAAAAGGCTCATAGGTCCAGATAGCCTATATGCAGTGATAACTACGGAGATGAAGGACTTTATAGACAGGTTCCCCGACCTCGTATTCATAAGAAACGATAGGGGAACCTTCCTTTACGGACTTTACAAAGGTCTCAGGAAGCTAAGGGGAAACGATGTGCTTGTCCTTGACCCTTCTCACGTTATAAGCCTTGATAAACTAAGAGAGTTTATCAGCAAGAGGAGAAAGAATGTCCTCTACTCAACAGATGGGGAATGGAAAGGTCTGGCACTTCTCAGGCTCATAGACCTTGATTACTTTATAAGAACTCTGGAAGGCTTACTTGGAGAAGAGAAGGACCTCACCACTGTGATGGAAAAACTCAAGCAGGAATATGGTATAGAATATGAAACTCTTTAAGGAGGAAAGCGATGGATGAGATAATTGTTGGCAAGTATGTGGTGAAAACAGACAGGTATTACACCAAGGACCATGAGTGGGCACTTGTGAAGGGAAACAGGGCGTGGATAGGTATAACAGATTATGCTCAAAAGGAGCTTGGCGACGTGGTCTATGTGGACCTGCCTCAGGTAGGCGAATCCTACGAGAGTGGTGATACTATAGCCAATGTGGAATCGGTAAAGAGCGTATCACCCATATATGCACCTCTCTCTGGCACTGTGGTGGAAATAAATGAAGTATTAAACGATGAGCCTCATCTCATGAACGAATCACCCTACGAGGATGGATGGCTGGCTGTCATAGAGCTTTCTGACCCAATGGAGGTGGAGGACCTTATGCCCGCAGAGGATTACGCACAACTTCTCGTGGAGATAATAAAGGATGAAAAGGGAGAAACCGTAAAGCTAGGTCTGCCGGAGGAAGAAGAAGAAAGGTTTGAAGAATCCCTTGAAGCTCTGCCTGAGGAGGAGCTCGGCTACGAAGAAAGGGAAAGGTAGATGTATATTCCCCATTCAGAGGATGAGACGCAGAGAATACTCAGGCAACTTGGGCTTGAAAGACTTGAAGACCTCTTTTCACACATAGACGCATCCCTTCTCTCAAGGCCTGAGCTTCCGGAGCCGAGGAGTGAGGAGGATCTCAGGAGATATTTCAGAGACCTGAGCGGAAGGAATACATCCCTCATATCCTTTGCAGGCTTTGGAGCCTATGACAGGATAATACCCTCTGCCATATGGCAGATTCTGAGCAGGGGGGAGTTTCTCACCGCCTACACACCCTACCAGCCTGAGGCATCTCAGGGAACATTACAGGCTCTTTTTGAATACCAGACCCTTATATGTGAACTCACCGGCATGGAAGTTGCCAACGCCAGCATGTATGATGGAGCTTCCGCCCTTGCAGAGGCGGTTCTTATGGCAAGGGCTATAAGGGGCAGGGGGAAGAGGGTTGTGCTTTCTGAGGGTATAAACCCCCTCTACAGGGAAGTTGTAAAAACCTACCTGATAGGATACGAGGACGAGATAAGCCTGTGCCCCCTTACGGAGGAAGGCTATACGGATTCTGAGAGGCTGGAAAGTTTTCTCAGGGATGGCGAGGCTCATGCCCTTGTGGTGCAGTATCCAAATTTCATGGGCTATGTGGAGCCTCTTACGGTTCTTTCTGAAATGGCAAGGAGGTATGAAGTGCCACTTGTGGTGGTGGCGGACTCTGTTGCCCTCTCGATTCTCAGGTCTCCGGGAGAGTTGGGTGCGGACATAGTGGTGGGAGAGGGTCAGCAGATGGGAGTCCCCCTCAACTTTGGAGGACCCTACGCAGGCTTTTTTGCCACGAGGATGGAGTATTTGAGAAAAATGCCTGGAAGAATCGTGGGTATGGCCGAGGATGTGGAGGATAAAAAGGCTTTTACCCTCGTCCTCCAGACAAGGGAACAGCACATAAGGAGGGAAAGGGCAACCTCGAACATCTGCACAAACCAGAACCTGATAGCCCTCGCAAACCTCCTCTACATGGTTCTTCTGGGAAAGGAGGGGATGAGAGAGGTTGCAAAGCAGAGCCTTTCCAAGGCCCTATACCTGAAAAGAAGGCTTCTGGACCTGGGCTTTGAGGAGGTATACACTGGCAGGCATCTCTGGGAATTCCCCCTCAGACACAACAGAGCAAAAGAGCTTCACAGAAAATCCCTGAGAAATGGCTTTCTGGCAGGCGTGCCCCTTGAAAGGTTTGGCTATTCTAAGAGCCTTCTCTTTGCGGTTACAGAGAAGAGAACAAGAGAAGAAATGGACGGGCTTGTAGAGTCTATGAGAAACATCTAAGATTTCCTTAAATTTATCTGCATCTGTGGCTCTGGAGACGGTTTTGCAAAGAGAAAACCTTGCATGTAATCAACTCTTTCTACCAGAAAGTTAAATTCTCCTATGCTCTCCACACCCTCTGCCAGAACCTTTATGTGGTTTTGCCTGCACATGTTTACAAGGGCATCTACAACTCCCTTTCTCAAGCTGTCTCCGTTTACATTGTGAACTATATCTCTGTCAATCTTGATTATATCCGGTCGCAGATTTATAAGGTTGTTAAGACCAGAAAAGCCTGAACCAACATCATCAACTGCCACCTTGAAACCCATCTCTCTGTAGTAGTCCATTATATTTCTGAGATGTTTTATATCCCTGACTTGATGGCTTTCAACTACTTCAAAAACTATGTTTTCATGCCTGAGATTGTAAGTGTTAACAAGCCTTATGGTAGTTTGCAGACAGGTTTCTGGATTGTATATGCTGGTGGGCACGAAGTTTATAAATATGAGGGTTTCCCTCAATCCTCTTTCTGCAGATTTCTGTATGGCAATTTCCCTACAGGCCCTGTCAAGGTAAAAGAGGCTGTCTGTCTTTTCTGCACATTCAAAGAGATAAGCAGGTGATACCTGCGAACCCTTCTGGTTTATACCCCTTATAAGGCATTCAAAGCCAACCACAGATAGGTTGCTGTCCACTATGGGATGAAAATACACCATAAGCCTTTTTTCCCTTAGAATTTCCATGTATTCGTCGCAGGCTACCTGCGAAAGCCAGAAATTCAGATTTCTTGCATTTTTTACATGATAACTTCTGAACCTCTCCCCTGGAGAAAGAACCACAAGCCATATATCTTGGCTCTCAATCTCTGACAGCCCCTTTGCCTCATAAAACCTGTAAAAGAAGCTCTTTAGTCCTGAAACCTGTAAAGTTATTGAATCCTCTTCATCATAAAACTCATATGAGAGGTCCTCAAGCTGTTTCTTTAGTTTTTGCCTTAATAATTCACTCTCGGCTATGAAAACAAGTGTGGCAGGCTCTTCCCTCAGTCCCCCTATTGCATTGCACTTCCCGCATTCCTCGTGCATATCAGTTTCCTATTATCCATCACCAGCGGTATCCTGTCAATACACCAAAAAAGAGGCCAGTTCTGTCGTAGAAGTCTAGATTGGAGTTAACCTGTCTTTAAGCTACAAGAGATGTTATGTAAATCCTCTGGTGGAAAATATTGTTTCTTGTCAACGCTACAAGGGCGTAGTATCCTGTTTCCTTTCTCTTTTTGAGAAGAACTGGGTCCTGTTTCATGTATCTGTCCACTTCTACTCCCATGCCTGCATTGAAAAGATAGAAACCTGTCCTGTAAGAACCTGACAGACCCAGAGCATAGCCTGCGTAAGAGTTTGCCCTGCCCTTTGCCTCTGAATATCTGAGATTTACAGAGGGAGTCAGTCTCAGGCTTTTGCCAAAGCTGTAGGTGTATGAATAGCCTGTATCTATGAGAATTCTGTCTCTTCTCAGGTCTCTTTCTCTTTTACCTAACTGGTCATCCTCCACGTCAGAATATGTAGACTTCAGCGTGAGGCTTGAATTACCCTGAGAGAATCTTATGCCAGCCTCGTAATCACGCTGGTATGTCTTTTCTCGCGGGATGTTTACCAGATAGGGGTCTTTCCATACTCTTCTGAAGGGGTTGTAGCCAAAATAGAATTCTGTTGACTGGAATACAAAACCCTCTCTTTTCAGGCCCGCCTGAAGGGTGGGCGTTGCTCCTTCCGTGGTTGTCCTCAAGAAGTAGGTGTTTGCTCCGCTCCTGTAGGAGAGGTTAAGGTCAATCAGGGGGATGGCTCTGAGAAAGCTATCCTCCGGCTTTCCAAGATTTTTTATGATGCCTGTGGACCTAGTGGAGTTGTTGTCCTCTCCCCATATAAGAGCTCCACCTGCACCTATACGATTCTCCGCCATGGAAGCCGCAGGCAAGAGTAGCGTCAGCAAAGTCCTGTATGCACGCATGGCTCACACCTCCTGACTTTTTTCTGCAACTTCTTTTGTAAGACCATGTGACAGCAAATCCCTGATGTCCTCCCAGAAAAGATAGAGGACCGGCAGACTGCCAAGAAGAGCCCAGAAGGCTGCCAGAAGAAGGGTTGAACCAAAGGCATCCGACATGGCATAGAGGCTCTGGAGCTGGTAGAGCATTGCTTTTGCCCTTTCTTCAGCCTGATGGGAAAACTGGTATATAAAATCAGCTGCCTCCTTTATCTTCATCTGAAGCCAGTATGGGTTCTGAAGCTCTGTGCTCCTCTGAAGGTTTTCTGCGGCAAACCTCTGAAGGTCGTTGGTAGCAAGGGCTGTGCCAAAAGACCCACCCACAAATCTTATATAGTGCATAAGGCTCACTCCGAGGGTAGTCTTTTCCCCCAGTCTCTTCAGCGCCATCTGAGTCACAGGAGCAAAGAAAAAGCCCATACCTGCACCCATCGCCACAAGATAGAGCACCGCAGTGCTCCCCGGAGTAAAGTAGTTGAGCCTTGGCAGCAAAAGAAAGGCGACTGACAGATAAAGAACTGTTGCCACATACAGGGCAAACCTTGGTGATTTTTTATCGGAGATTATGCCCGCAACTGGAGAGAGAAAGCCTATGGTAAGGGCCATGGGAAGTATGGCAAGCCCCGCCTGAAGGGTTGTGTAGCCCTTGAGCTTTTCAAAATAAAGAGGTATAAGATAGAAGACCTGATACATGGAAAAGCCCAGCACAAAGCAGTAGACCCAGAAGGCGACCACAAACTCCTTTATCCTGAAGATGGAAGGGTCTATAAGCTTATTTCTGGATGTGAGTTCTGATAGCAGAAAGAGAAGGAAAGAAAAGAGAGAAAGAAGAGAAAGATGGAGTATAAAGTCGCTGGCAAACCAGCCCTCCTTCTGTCCCCTTGAGAGCACCACAAGCAGGCTCACAGTGGCAAGGGAGATGAGAAGGTAGGAGAGAAAATTGAGCCTTAGCCTGTGGATAGGTCTGTAGTCTTTGAGAAAGAAAAGGGCAAGGGTAAAGTTGAGTATGCCTATGGGAAGGTTTATGTAGAAAATCCATCTCCAGTCTATATGTTCTGTTATCCAGCCTCCAAGGGTAGGACCAAGAGCGGGAGCAAAGCTCACCCCGAGCCCATATATGCCCATGGCAAGACCCCTCTTCTCTGGGGCATAGGCGGAAAAAAGAAGGGCCTCCGCACTGACCACTATGAGGGATTCACCAAAACCCTGAACGGTCCTTGAAGCTATCATCCACTCAAGGGACTGAGCCTGACCGCAGAAAAAGGAGGCGGTGGTGAAGAGAAAAAGGCCCGCCAGAAACACCCTTTTGAGTCCCACCCTGCTTTCAAGCCACTCTACCAGCAAGATGGCGGTAGCTGCGGAGGTCATGTAGGAGGTTATCACCCACTGGACGCCATAGAGGTCTGTGCTCAGAGGTGCCATCATCTTTGGAACCACTATGTCCACTATGGTGGTATCCAGGATTGCCATAAAGACCCCTATCATCAGAGAGAGGGTCAGGACTGCACGCTCTGGGGGCGTTAGGGCTTCGTGAAAGGGCTTTTCTTCTCTCATTCTCTCCTTATCTCCACCCTTCCTCCCATGCCAACTCTGAGAAGGCTCATGTCTCCCTTTGTTATCTTAATCTTTACGGGTATCCTTTGCACCACCTTTGTGAACTCCCCGGCGGATATATCTCTTGGCACGAGGGCGAAGGTGGCGGCGGAGGCAGGGCTTATCTCTTCCACTACCCCTTCAAACACAACACCCTTATAGGCATCAAGCCTGATGTATGCCTTTGAGCCCTGCTTTATACCTCTGAGCTTTGTTTCCTCAAGGAGAGCCTCCGCAAAGAGTGAGCTGTCATCCACAAGGCTGAAAGCTGGCTGACCTGGTCTTACCATGTCCCCCACGCTTATGAACCTCTTTGCCACAACTCCATCCACAGGGGAGCGAAGCTCAGTCCTCTGCAGGTCAAGCTGAGCCTTCTGTATCTGTGCCCTTAAAGCCTTTATTTCCTCTTCAAGGGAGCTGACCTGTTTTTTGAGTTCCTGCACCCTAAGCCTGTCTAACTGAGCCCTTTCGAATTCTCCCTGAGCTTTTGAGTAGACCGCTCTGAGTTCTTTCAGATGGTCCTCAAGGGCTTTCTTTCTCATAAGAAGGCTTCTGTAAGAAGTGTCAGCCTGTTCAAACTTCTGCTTTGGTATCAGACCCTCTTTCAGTAGATTTTCCAGTCTGTCTCTGTCTCGCTTTGCCTGCTCAAGCTGAACATCCATCTCCTGTATCTGCTTCCTGAGGGCTTCCTCTCTGGCTTTTACTTCGCTGAGCGTGTCTTTTGAGATATCTACACCTATATTAATCTGACCCTGAGACCTATTTAGCTGAAGCTCAAGGGCTTCCTTCTGGGCAATCATGGAGGAGAGCCTGCCCTGAAGCACCTCAAGCTGCAGCCTGTAGTCTTCAGGTTCAAGCCTTGCAATAACTTCCCCCCTCTTCACTCTGTCTCCCATGTCCCTGTAGACCTCCACCACTCTTCCTCCCACTTCAAAGGCTACGTTGCTCATGTTTTCTGCCCTTATAAAAACCGCATCGGTTATGGCATATTCTATCCTGTGCTTTATCCACCTGTAGGAAAGAAAGCCAAAGACAAGGATTAACAGGATTACTATGACTGCACCCAGCTTCTTCATAACTCACCTACCTCTCTGAGCAGTTCAAAGTAGGCTTCAAGAAGCCTGTAGTAGGCTATGACTTTAGACCTTAGAGCCTGTGTCCTGCTTGCCTCCGCCTGAAGAAGGTCAGTGCCGCTTATTATCTGATTTCTGTATTGCTCCAGAGATAACCTGTAGTATTCCTCTGCAAAAGTGAGGGCCTCTTCTGCTACTTTCAGATTATCCTGTGCTGTCAGGAAGTTTTCATAGGCAGACCTTACCTTAAGGGCTATAGATTGCTGTAAGTCCCTGAGCTCTTCTCTTATGCCCTTTTCTTCCTCTACAAGGGCAAGGGCTCTGTAATAGGAGCTGAGAGACTGAAAGCTGATGCTCATGCCCGCACTGAGCACAAAGAACCCCTTTGGAGACAGGGTCGGGTTCTGGTCTGAGTAGTTGTAAACTCCCTCAAAGAAGACCCTAGGATGGAACTGAGATAACTCAATCCTTCTCTGACTTTTTGTCGCTTCGAGCCTCTGTGCGGTCAGTTTTGTGATGGGCCGTCTCTGCAATGCCCTCTGTATGAGCGATTCAGGGCTTTCCATCTCAGGCTTAATGTTTACTGGCTTTATGTCCTTCAGTCTGTCTTCTTCAATGCCTGTAAGCCTTGAGAGGTTTGCAATGGCCACACGGTAACTTCCCTCTGCCTGCCTGAGGTCCCTTTCCACCTCCGCAAGCCTGACCCTTGCCTGTAGCACGTCTGTTATGGCAACCAGGCCTTCTCTGAAAAATGCTTCCCTCTGCGTAAGGTCAGCATGCACCGCTTCCCTCTGCTTTTTGAGAACTTCCAGGAGCTCTGCAGAGGAGAGCACAGATAGATAGGCCCTTATCACCTCCAGCTTTACATCCAGCAGAGTTTCTGCGTAATCCTCCTCTGAGATTTTCAGCCTGCTCCTTGCTATGTCTACCCTTGAGGCTCTCAGCCCTCCATCATAGAGGAACTGCCTTACGCCCGCCTGCAGGTTCTGATAGCTTCTCTTTGAACTGCTGAATTCAAAGGGCTGGAAGCCCCAAAAAGCCGGCACGCTTATAGACTGCTTTTCAGACTGAAAAGAAAACCTGTATCCAGCAAAGAATTCGGGATAATAAAGCTGTGTCTCACCCTTCAGGTTCAGGCGTGCAGACTCCACCGCATACCTTTTTACAGATAGCCTGGGATTTTTTTCTACTGCAGAGCTGAGGAGTTCTTCAAGGCTCAGGGAAAAGGAAAATCCGCAGAAAGTGAGAAGAAGTAGCATTAGCCACATTTCAGCCCCCTGAATATGATTTCAAGGCCCTCCTCCGCCTCCTTCAAAACATCTTCCAGAGGAGTGTGGTCAAGGAGGAGCCCCTCCATGTATATAAGCCTTATGTAGCCTGCTATGAGATTAACAAGGGTTTTTACACTTCCGCACAGAAACTCACCTCTTTCGTAGCCCTTTTTTACCATCTGAGAGAGCAATTCTCTTATCTCCTGCAGGTGCATGCTGTGCAGCTTTCTGAATTCCTCCTTACTGCACATGAGCTCAAAGAAGAACACATAGGCTATATGCCTGTCCTCGTAGCATTCAAGGAGAAAGTCCCTTATGTGCCCCTTTATAGCCTCCTCTGCTGAAACATCCTTCTCCAGCCACCTTTTCATTATCTCCTTTGTCCTGTTAGCCATACTGTTTATGAGCTCCTCCATGAGCTGGTCCTTGCTCTTGAAGTAGAAGTAAAAGGCACCCTTTGAAAGGCCAGCATGTTTTACTATATCTTCCACTGTGGTGTGGTTATAACCCTTCTGGGAGAAAAGCTCTTTGGCAGACTGAATTATTCTCTCTCTTGCACTCATTTTGTAAGCCTTTCAAGCCTGGCTACTGCAGTGTTGTATAAATAGAGCAGAAAATAGTAGTTCTGTAGAGTGTTGTTGTAATTACTTATGACATCAAGCACTTCAAGCTGTGTGGCAACGCCAAAGCGGTATCTCTCCGTGGAAAGCCTCAAGCTTTCCCTCGCAGATTCAAGAGATAGCTCTACTGCCCCTATCTGAGCCATGAGAGAGTTTAAGTCCAGAAGAGTTTTGCTGAGCTCGGCTCTGAGCCTCTGTTCTGTATCCTTGAGATTTTCTGCCTGCTTGAGAAGGTCTATCCTTGCCTGAGCTATGCTTGACTCACGGGCAAAGCCGTCAAATATCCTGTAATTTAGCCTTGCACCCACAGTGTAACCATCCACCAGGCTATCCTTTCCCCCAATCCTTGCAGTGCTGCCCTGGTAGGTGGCAAAGAGGTCAAGGCTGGGGTAATACTGAGACCTCTGTAGATCAAGGGCTCTCTGGGCAACTTCAAGGCTTTTTCTGGCAACCTTTAGCGTGCTGTTGTTTTCAAGAAGTTTTTTGTGGTCTTCCCCATTCAGGGGCTGCATCTGTAGTTTTCCTTCCGGCTCTGGCTCTCCTTCAAACCTGAGAAAGGCTTTAAAGTCTTCAAGACTCTTTCTGTAATCTGCAGTTGCATTCTCCAGCTGTGCCCTCGCATTCTCCAGCTGAGCCTTTGCCCTCATGAGCTCCACCTTGGGAACCACCCCTGCCTGAAACTTGCCTTCTGTCTGCCTGTAGTTCTCTTCCCAGTATCTGAGATTTTCCTCAAGGAGCTTTACAACTTCCTTTTTGTAAAGAAGAGCATAAAAGAGCTGCTTTGTCTGAAACTCCACTTCCCTTTTGGTGTCTTCGTATATCAGGCTCTGGAGCTCTTTCTGTTCTTTTGCAAGGCTCAGACCCTCAAGGACTGCACGGTTAAATACTGTCTGGTCTACTTCAAGTATGTAGCTGTGTCTGTTTTTGGGGGTGAAGCCAAAGGCAAGGTCTCCGCCCAGCCTTGTATAGCTGTATGAGAAGCTTACCTGTGGAAGTATGCCAGCCCTGGCCTTTCTTATGTTTTCCTCCGCCTTCTGGAGGTCAAGAAGAGAGAGCCTCACTGAGGTGTTGTTCCTGACCGCAAAATCTATTGCCTGCTCAAGAGTAAGGGCGAGCGTCAACTTTATGCTTAGCAGAAAAATAAGAATAAACCTCATCTTACTTCCACCTTTACACCCTGCTGGAGCACGTAGGCATTTTCAAGAGCGATTCCCTCACCATCTCTGAGGTCACCCTTTACGTAAACTACACCCTGCCCCTGTTTTATCACCTCCACCTGCACGGGCTGTGCTATGCCATCCTGAATCCTCCAGACCACCTTTCTATTTCCCTGAACAACCACAGCCTGTTCTGGCACCGCAAAGCCCCTTTCAACGCCAAGCAGTAGCTTAGCCTCCCCATACATGCCTGGCTTGAGCTCACCTCTGGGGTTTTTGAGCCTTGCCTTTATGGTAAGAAGTCTGTTGGAATCTGCCGCTGGCGAGACAAAAAACACAATCCCCTCAAACTCTCCAAAAGGCTCCACTCTTATCCTTACCCTTGAGCCCTCACTTGCGTGAATCACATACTCCTGAGGAGTCTGAAACACAAACCTTATGGGGTCAAGGGTCACCAGCCTGAAAGTCTGGCTCTGGGGAGTTATGTAATCACCCACGTTTACAAACTTCTGGGCTATGTATCCAGAGAAAGGTGCGGTGAGTGTGGTTCTCTGAAGGCTGAGCCTTGCGTTGGATATCTGTGCCTGAAGGCTTCTTATGAATTCTTCCTGAGCCCTGAGTTGCGTCTGCACATTTTCATACTCTTCTCTGGCTATCAGCTCCCTCTCAAAGAGAAACCTTCTTCTCTCTGCAATGGCTCTCTGGTTTTCGTAGCTTGCCCTCGCCTGAGCCAGCTGCGCCTCAAACTGTCTTAGGGTATTTTCGTAGTCTGCAGGGTCTATTTTCAAGAGTGCCTGCCCGCTCCTTACGAAATCCCCCTCTTCCACAAAAAGGTTCAGAACCCTCCCGCTGACAAGGGGTCTGAGAATCACATCCTTTTCCCCTTCAAAGTAACCCTTTGTGCTGTATTCAATGGGGACATCTTCAGACTTTACCCTGTAAAGGCTGACCACAACCTTTCTTTCCTGAGTTTGCTGGTCTTGTGGCTTCTGAGCCTGCTTCTGGCATGAGAGGACAAAAGTTAGAGAAAAAGCTGTCAACACAGAGAGGAATTTCCTCATAGCACCTTACATTATAACATACTGACCGGTCGGTCGGTTGACAAACGTACGGGAAGGCATTTAATAGTAAATCATGGCGTATCTTGTGGTTATTGAAAAGGATAAACATGGTTTCTACGCCTACTGTCCAGATTTGCCCGGTTGTCAGACGCAGGGAGATACCTTTGAAGAGGTTATGAAAAACATAAGAGAAGCCATTGAGCTGTATATTGAAACTCTTACAGAGGAAGACTTAATGGACCTCAAGAGTAAGGAAGTCATTACCGCCTTTGTAGAACTATAATGCCAAGATTGCCGAGGCTTACGCCACAGGAAGCGTAAAGGCTGTTGCTGGAAAAGGGCTTTGAGTTGCTGAGAACAAAAGGAAGCCATCGCATCTATGGCAAGGGTAATTTGAGAATTGTAATTCCCTTTCATGCTGGCAAAACTCTGCATCCCAAGATAGTGAAAGAAATATTTAGAGTTATTGGGGAAAGTCCCTAACATACTGACCAGTCGGTCGGTTATAATATACCTGCCATGTATCGCTTTTTTATACACAGACCAGTCACTTCCTGGATGTTCATGATAGCCTTCATAATCCTGGGCCTATACTCTCTGAGGATAATCCCTCTTGACAGGCTTCCTGATGTGGACTTTCCCACAGTGAGTATAGTAACCACCTATCCCGGCGCCAACGCCTACGTGGTGGATGTGAATGTCACCAGAGAGATAGAAGACCAGATAGCCACCATAAGCGGTATTGAGACCATATCCTCCGCCAGCTTTGCAGGCACTTCAAGGATAACAATTACCTTCTCCCTCGAAAAGGACATAGATGTGGCGGCGCAGGAAGTCAGGGATGCGGTGCAGAGAGCCCTCAGAAGGCTTCCTGAGGGAGTTGACCCTCCTGTAGTTAGGAAGGTGGACACATCTCTTGCTCCTGTCTTTGTGACCTTACTTTACTCGAAAACCGCGGATTACCAAACCCTTGCCTACTGGGCGGATAAGGTGATAAAGAGGGAGTTTGAGAGGATAAACGGCGTGGGTCAGGTGGACCTGGGAGGTTTCAGAGACAATGTGCTCTGGGTAAGGGTTGAGCCGGAAAAGCTCTACTCAAGGGGGCTTGCGGTTCAGGATGTTATTGACGCGATGAGCAAAAATCACCTTGAAGCTCCGGCGGGAGCCATATACGGCAAAAATAGAGAATACATAATAAGGCTCTACGGAAAGGCTCAGGACCCGAAGGAGCTTGAGGGGGTCTACATAAGAAACGGTGTAAGGCTCAGGGACGTGGGCTTTGTGGAGTTTACAGAAGACGAAAGACGAGGAATGTCAAGGTTTATGGGAGAGCAAGCCGTTGCTCTTGTGGTCTACAAGCAATCCAAAACCAACACAGTTCAGGTAGTGGATGCGGTAAAGGCAAAGATGGAAGAGCTCAACCGTCAACTACCCCCTGGAATGAGGATGGATTACACCTTTGACTCTTCCATATTTGTAAAAGACAGCGTCAAAGCAGCCATAGAGGAAATCATAATAGGTAGCCTTCTGACTGCCCTTGTGGTCTACTTCTTCCTCGGAAGCGTCAGGCTCACCCTGGTGCCTGTTTTTGCCATACCCATAACCCTTCTGGGAACTGTCTTTTTCATATACCAGCTTGGCAACTCCCTCAACACCTTTACCCTTCTTGCCCTTGCGGTGGCGGTAGGTATTGTTATAGACGATGCCATAGTGGTGCTTGAAAGCATATACAGAAGGAGGCATGAGGAGGGGCTGGAGCCTATTGAAGCGGGAGAGAAAGGCACAAGGATTGTTGTATTTGCACTCCTCGCCTCCACCGCCTCTCTTGTGATAGTTTTCCTTCCCATAATATTCCTGAAAGGTGTTGTGGGCAAGCTTTTTGGCAGCTTTGCCCTGACCCTCGTGATAGCCATTGCCCTTTCATACCTTGTAGCGGTTAGCTTTACACCCATGGCAGTCTCAAGGCTTGTAGCTGGACCACCCTCCACAAACCCCTTTGTGAAGGCTTACGAGAGGTTTGAGGCCTTCTTTGACAGACTTCTGAGATGGGCTCTTGACCACAAGGCGATTGTTATAGCACTATCCCTTGTCAGTGTTTTTATTGGTTTTCAGCTCTTCAGGGCGACAAAGAAGGAGTTTTTCCCCATAGTGGACGAGGGCAGATTTCTCGTGAGGTTTGAAACGCCTGTGGGCTCTTCCTTTGAATACACAGAGAAGAAAACTCAGGAGATAGAAGCCATACTTCTGAAGAACCCATATGTAGACCGCTTTGGACTTGCCATGGGTCAGGGGGTGGCAGGAAGGCCCGATGTAAATGGAGGACTTGGCTTTGTTTACCTCAAAGAGGGTAAAAGACCCCATCAGGCAAAGATAATGGAAATGGTAAGAGAAGAACTCAGGAGGGTAAAGGATGTGAGGGTAAGCATAGAGCCTCCGGGTATAGTGGGACCTGGAGGTGGAAGGCAGGTGGACCTGCAGTATGCCATAAGAGGACCTTCCCTTGAGGAGCTTCAGACCATAGCCAGCAGGCTCACCTCAGAGTTCAGAAACAGGCCCGGCTACAGGGACGTGGACACAGACCTCAGGCTCAACGAGTCTCAAGTTCAGATAAGGGTAAACAGGGAAAAGTTGGGAGACCTGGGGGTGAATGTGGAGGACGTGGCAACAACTCTGAATGTGCTTTTTGGCAAGTTTCAGCTGGGCACCTATGAGCTCGGTGCGGAGAGCTACGACCTGTATGTGAAGGCTGTGCCCGAATTTGTGCAGAACGTGGAAAACCTCAGAAAGGTCTTTGTTAGAAACTTTAAGGGGGAACTTATCCCCCTCACAGAGCTTGTAGACATTCAGATTGCCACAGGCTACAAGGCAATAAACCGCTACAACAGACAGTATTCCCTTACCTTTTTCTCCAATCTCTCTCCAGAAAAGCCCCTTGCCAGTGCAGTGGTAGAGGTAGAAGAGTGGCTCAGAAACAACCTCCCACCGGGCTACACCTTTGAACCGGTGGGTCAGGCAAGGGAGTTTCAGAGAGCCTTTCAGGGGCTCGGCTTTGCCCTAATATTTGCCCTCGTGGGTGTATACATGGTGCTTGCCTCCCTCTTTGAGAGCTACAGGCATCCCTTTACAGTTCTTCTCATGGTTCCCCTTGCTGTGGCAGGAGCTTTTGGACTTCTTCTCTTAACGAACACATCTCTCAGCGTCCCTTCCTACTTTGGAATAATCCTGCTGGTAGGAATAATCGTGCGCGACGCGGTTCTCTTTATAGAGAGGATCATTCAGCTCAGGAAGGAAGGTATAGAGACCCGTCAGGCAATACTTCAGGCAAGAAGAGAAAGGCTCAGACCCATACTAATGACCACCTTTACCATCGTCTCAGCCCTCACACCAGTGGCTCTGGGACTGACTGCAGGTGCAGAACTGAGAAAGCCCCTTGCCTTAGCAGTCATAGGTGGCATATTTACAGGACTGCCCCTGAGCCTTTTCCTGCTTCCGGTGCTCTATGAACTCTTTGACAGAATTGGGCTGAGGAAGTATCATATTAGAAAATAAACTAAGGAGGTGTAAGCCATGCCAGTGTATGTGATGCTCACAACCCTTACAGATGAGGGTATGAAGACCCTCAAGCACAAGCCTGAGAGGATAAAGGAAGTGGATAAGGAGGTGCTGGAACGCTTTGGTGTGAAGGTGCTGGCTCAGTATGTGGTGATGGGTCCCTATGACTTTGTAAACATCCTTGAGGCTCCGGACAACGACACTATAGTGAAGATGGCTGTGGAGCTGGGTTCAAGGGGCACCATAAGGACGCTGACCATGCCCGCCCTTGATGTGGACCAGTTTATAAAGGACCTGAAAGAGCTTGGCTGATATATGCTGCCCTCCCTCAGAGCCTTTTTTGAAATAACCACAAGATACACAGACTTTAAGTGGGCAAAGACCAGAGATGACCTTATAAGCAGGGCTATGAAGGCTCTGAGGGCTTTCAGAGAGGGGAAAAATCCAGAGGAAATAAGGCACATACGGGAGCTAAGCTTTGAGATAGAGGACATCCTCCCCCTTCTTCATTCTTTTGTGAAGGAGCATCCAGAAGAGACAGAAAGGCTCATAAGCCTGCTAAGCATGTTCATAAAGTCGCCTGCACCCTGTAAAATAAGGCTCATAAACTTTGCGGAGGCACTGCTTGAAGATAGGAGAGTATCTGAAACAGAAAGGGTTTAGCGTTTCTTTTGAGTTCTTCCCTCCCAAAACTTCTGAGGGAGAGGAAGAGCTCTTTCAGACCATAAAGAGCCTTCAGCCTCTTAACCCTACCTTTGTTTCCGTCACTTACGGTGCGGGTGGAAGCACAAGAGACAGAACGCGCAGGGTGGTGGAAAGGATTCACAGGGAAACAGACCTGACTGTGATGGCACATCTTACCTGCATAGCACATACAAAAGAGGAGCTTTTGCAAATACTGGAAGAATACAGGCACATGGGCATAGAGAACATACTTGCCCTTAGAGGGGATGTGCCTGCAAACATGCCCGACTTCAGGCCCCCCGAGGGTGCCTGCAGGCATTCTGATGAACTTGTGAGGCTGATAAGGGAAAGTTTTGGCGCATGGTTTTCCATAGGCGTGGCCTCTTACCCTGAGGGACACCCCGAGTCTCCCAACATGGAGTGGGAGATAAGATACTTCAGGAAGAAGGTGGAGGCGGGTGCAGACTTTTCCATAACACAGATGTTTTTTGATAATTCCTTCTTCTATGAGTTTGTGGAGTTGTGCAGTAAAGAGGGCATAGATATTCCCATCATACCCGGTATAATGCCCATCACCAATTTCAGGCAGATTCAGAGGTTTGCCAGCATGTGCGGTGCCACCATACCCCAGAGCCTGGTGGAGAAGCTTGAACCCTATGCGGACAACCCGGAGGAAACCTTCAAGATAGGCGTGGAGTTTGCCACAGAGCAGTGTCTTGACCTCTTAGAGAACGGCGTTCAGGGACTGCACTTTTATACTCTGAACAAGTCAAGGGCTACACTGCTTGTATACGAAGGCATCAAGGGTGCTCTGAGGGCATGAGGGTCAGGGTTAGCTACAGGGGGCAGAGCCTTGAACTGGAGTTTGAAGGGGATAGGGTAAGGGTAAAGGACCTGCTGAGGTCTCTTGGGCTTTCAAGGGAATACGCCTTTGTGGTGAAGGGGGATGAGATTCTGGACGAAAGGGACTTCATAAAAGACGGGGAGAGCCTCAGGGTAATAAACGCTATATCGGGTGGATATATTTAAGAGAATGCGTAAATGTCAGAAGTGCGGTCAGAAGGCTGTTGTGTCCCTGCCACAGCACAGGCTCTCTCTTTGCAAAGAGCACTACATAGAGTGGTATCTCAGGAGGGTAGAGTCCACCGTAAGAGAGTTCAGCATGTTCCAGAGGGAGGACAGAGTTCTTGTGGCGGTCTCTGGTGGAAAGGACAGCCTGTCTCTGTGGGATGCACTGCACAGGCTTGGCTACAGAGCGGACGGGCTTTACATAGACCTTGGCATAGGCGAGTATTCTCAAAGGTCAAGGCAGGCGTGTGAGAAGTTTGCCCTTGAAAGAGGGCTTGAGCTTTCTGTGGTGGAACTGCGTCAGGAAATTGCTACAATACCTCAGATAAGTGAGGTGGAGTCCCGCCCTGCCTGCTCCTTCTGCGGACAGCTCAAAAGATACTACATGAACCGCTTTGCCAGGGAAAGGGGCTACAGGGTCATAGCCACCGGACATAACCTTGATGATGAAAGTGCTACGCTCTTTTCCAATGTGCTCAGCTGGAACATGGACTATCTTTCAAGGCAGTTTCCAGTTCTTCCAGAGGGCGATGGCTTTGTGAGAAAAGTAAAACCACTCTTTAAGTTTACTGAGAAGGAAAACGCCCTTTATGCCTTCCTCTCAGGGATTGAGTATGTGGAGGAGGAATGTCCCTTTGCAGAGGGGGCGAGCTCCATAGAACACAAGAAGATACTCTCGCAAGTAGAGGAGAATAGCCCCGGCACAAAGCTGAGGTTTTACATGGACTTTATAAGAAGGCTCCATCCTTTGCTTGAGTCTAAGGAAGTGAAGCTAAGACCATGCACTGTCTGTGGCGAGCCTACCACCGCAGAGGTGTGTTCTGTATGCAAGCTAAAAGAAAGGCTCACTTCAGAGCTTTTGTCATCCTCACCCAGTAGTTAAACCTGTCTTTTTCCTCAAACCCAAGATTCCTGTAAAAGTCCATTGCCCCTGTGTTTTCATCACCCACCCAGAGCTCTGCAATCTCAAGTCCTCTACTTTTGAAGTATTCCAGGGCCCTCTCCACAAGAGCCTTCCCTATGCCCTTTTTTCTGTATTCTGGAAGAATCACAAGCTCATGAATAGCACCCACCACCTTTCCTTCCCTCTTACTGAACCAGTTTCCGTCGCTTGCAATAAAACCAACAATCTTTCCATTTTCTTCCGCAAGCCATATGCCTGCCACATCTCTTCTGAAAAGCCAGTGAAGATATGCCTGCACATCATCGGGATGAGTATAGGAATATTCCTCAAGACCTCTGTAGCCCTGCAGATAGACATCCACCAGCTCTTTTATGTCTCCCTCCTCTGCCCTGCGAATCTTCATGGTCTTATTACCCTTGCACCCTCTGGAACTCGGACCCTAAAAAGGTTCTCCGAGGGCGTAAAGTTGGAAGACATACTCAGGAACTCTATTGTGGTAGTGGTTCCCTCCTTTTCTTCAACCCTTATGCTCCTTATATCACCCCTTGAGGAAACCTCTACCAGAACCCTGGAAAAATATTCATCCCTGACCTTTGGCTTGAGTATGAAAACTCTGCCCCTTGAACTTTCCATCTCACCAACCAGCTCAAACACCTCAGAGAGAGGTCTTGACACCAGAAAAAGGGCCTCCACAACTGGTGAGCTGTTTCTCTCAAGACGGTCAAGGAAGGCTGTTCTATCCCTCGGTGAATAGACCATTACCTGAAATCCATCGGACACTATGAGCGTGTTCTCCGGCTGTTCGTATTCTATCCTGAACCTTCCACCCCTCTGGGCATAAAAGGTTCCCTTTGATACGTCAGGCTTTGACTGCCATGGATACTGAACTCGCTGGACAAATACAACCTTCAGGCTCCTTATGTCTTCAAGCCTTTTCTGAAAGTCCTCAAAGGACTGGGCAAGGGCAGAGTATGCAAGCAGAAGAGTAAAAAGAATTAAGAGCCTCATAGTTTGTGAAACCTCCTTAAAAAGGATAGTATAACTTCATACCACATTATTACATGGTCCCAGCTTATGGCGTCGTAGACATCATAATGGGTGTGCCTTATGGTAAAGGGATAAGAGCTGAGATAGAGGGTTTGAATGCCAAGCTCCTTAAAGGGAATGTGGTCGCCATCCCTATCCTTTGCCTCACAGAAGTCTATGCTTACCCTCATATCCTGCAGGTGCTTGTAAAACATATGGTTTATTTTTTCTCCGTTATACCCTCCCCAGTCTCTGTAGAGGACGCAGGGGTTGTGCCATCCAACACCCTCAAGGTTTATACAGTAAAAAACGTGCTTGAGACCACCCCTTAAATGAAACTTCGCACCTTCCATACCAAGCTCTCTGGCATCTGTGATAAGAAACCTGAGCCTGTAGGGAACAGTGTAATTTTCCTTTAGCTCCTCGTAAAGGAAGAGCAGAAGAAGAAAGCCAACACCGTTGCCCACAGCCCCGTATATATCTACGGTGGTGTCCATGTGGGAGATGATGTAGATTATGGGTCCTCTTCCTATTTCCATGAGAAAATTTGTGCCCTCTACCACTCTTTCGCTTGACTTTACTCTGAGTAATACTTCAGAGTCCTCTATCTCTGGAACATCCTCACGCCTTATGCTCACCACGGGTATGTCCAGACCCACATAGCTTCCATAGGTGTATGCGTCTGCCTTATCCTCTGACCTGTAAGTTATCACCGCAACAGCCCCCTTTTCCTGAGCCTGAAGAGCCTTTTCCCGGGTTAAGTCCGGTATGAGGGCTATGTCACCTTCTATGTATTCCCTCTTTGCGTAGGATTCCCTATCAATAGACCTGCTGCCAATGTAAGCAACACCCCTTATCTTTCTGTCACCTATGCTGAGCCATGCCTCTTCGGGTATGAGCTTTTTTGTATGGAAAATCTCCTTCCTGTAGTTGCTGGAGGTGTAATCAAGGAAGGACTCTATCAGCCTGCGAACTCTTACGTTGCCATCTGTTCCTGTAAGTCTGTTGTGGTTTAGGGTCCTGTATGCAAACTCCTTGAAAAACTCCAGCCTTTCACTTTTCATAAACGGGTGTAAGCCAGCCAGAGTATCTTTCTATCATTCCCCTCACGGCACGAAAGTATATTTCCTGAAGTTCTTTTGTGATACTTCCCGTCTCTCCATTCCCCACCTTCCTGTTGTCCACCTCCACCACAGGAGTTATCTCAGCTGCAGTTCCTGTAAGGAAAATCTCATCAGCCACATACAGCTCGCTCCTTGATACAGGACGCTCTTCCACTTCAACCACAAGCTCATTTCTCAGAAGTCTTTTTACAGCAGACCTTGTTATGCCCTCAAGTATATGTTCTGAATAGGAGGGCGTTATAGCCCTTCCCTCTCTTATGAGGAATATGTTTTCTCCAGACCCCTCCGCCACAAAACCGTGCTGGTTCAGCATGAGAGCCTCATCGTAACCTGCCATGAGAGCCTCTGTTTTCGCCAGTGCGCTGTTTACATAGGCTCCCGCCACCTTCCATCTTGAAGGTATGGAGTTATCGTCGTTACGCCTCCAGGAGGAAACCTTTACTCTTATGCCCTTGGAAGTATCCAGATACCTTCCAAAATTGTAGGTGTATATGGCCACTTCAGGAGTGTAGTCTATGAGCTTTGGTGTGAGTTTCAGGTCTTTGAAGTATGCTATGGGTCTTATGTAAACATCCTCTCTTATCTGGTTCTTTCTGAGGAGCTCTACCGTTATGCTAACAAGGTCCTCCACGCTGTAGGGAAGCTCCATGAACATGGCCCTGCAGTTTTTTATGAGCCTCTGGTAATGTTCTCTGGCAAAGAGGATATACAGCTGCTCATGCTCTTCGTTCCAGTAGGCTCTAATACCCTCAAAGACGGCAGTGCCGTAGTGGAAGGAGTTGGTCTTTATGTTTATGTTTGCTTCTTCTATGGGGACGAAGTTCCCTTCAAAAAAGGCGTATTCCATGCCTATAGATTATATCAGAAAAGGCATTGAAGTTTATAAGGTTCAGGTTATATTTTTATTTCCTCTGGAGGAAGGTATGCAGAGGTTTATGCTGAAATCAAAGGTGCACAGAGCAAGAATAACGGGCGCAGAACTTCATTACGAAGGGAGTCTCTCCCTTGACCTTGCCCTGATGGAGGCGGCAGACCTTTTGCCCTTTGAAAAGATAGAGGTATACAACGTGAGCAACGGCGCACGCTTTTCCACCTATGTGATACCTGCCCCGAGGTATTCCGGTGAAGTCAGGCTCAACGGTGCAGCTGCAAGGCTGGGCGCTGTGGGCGACATAATCATCATAGCTTCATACGCAATTTTCAATGAACAGGAGCTAGAAAACTACAGCCCCTATCTGGTTTATGTAAACGAAAACAATCAGATAAAGGAAGTAAGGAGGGATATGGTTATTGAGGGTGTAGGAAGCACCTATGATTGGTAAGGTCTTCAGAATTTTCAGGGAAAAGGGAGGGGTGCTGAAAGCCCTTGACCTCTGGAACTGGTATGAAGCCCTTGAGCCGGGGGACCAGAAGAGGGTCAAGTATTATTTTTCCCTTAAAAGCATAAAGGATATGCGCTTCCCCTTCCGGGCAAAGCATTTTGACTCAGGAGAAGTGAGCAACCCTGGCTATACCAGGACAACGCTTCTTGGCACTCTTGCACAGACCGCCCTGCTTGAGGGGAAATACGAGGACGCAGAATGGCTTTATCTGAGAGCTCTTGAGCTCAGTCAGAATGCTTTTGAGAGGCATCTCATACTCAATGACCTGCTTATGCTCTCCCAGAAGCTAAAAGATTTTGAAAGGATGGAAAAATACGCCAGAATGGACCTTGAGCTCTTTGAAGACTACAAGGAGGAACTCAAAGAAAGGAACGGGGGAACACTCCCTCAGATAAACTCCTACGAGCTAATGGTCTACCTCCTGGAAAGAAAGGGAGACAGAACATCCGCCCTTGAACTTCTTGAGAGGCTTCACCAGGAGGGCGTTCCACACCCCTTCTATGAGGAGGTAAAGAAACGGCTTACAGCATGAAATATCACAGGCTGCTCAGAAAGGTGGTTCAGTTTCAGAGGAAGAAAAGGCTTATACCTGAAAACTCTTCCCTTCTTATTGCCTTCTCAGGAGGTGTGGACTCTGTTGCCCTCGCCCTGTGCATGCTCCGGCTATGGGACTTTTTCAGGCTGAAGAGGCTCGCCCTTGCCCACGTAAACCATCAGATAAGGGGGGAGGAAGCCTTCAGGGATGAGTCCTTCTGTCTGAACTTTGCCAGGAGTAAGGGAGTTGAAATCTTCGTAAGAAGGCTCAGGGTTGTGTCCCATGGAGAAAACCTTGAGGCAAGGGCAAGGGAGCTAAGATACAGAGCCCTTGAAGAGATAAGGCAGGAGGCTGGCTTTGACCTCATAGCCACCGCCCACCACCTTAACGACCTCCTAGAGACCATGCTCCTGTGGCTTGTGCGTGGTGCAGGAAGGGAGGGGCTCCTTGGCTTTGAAGAAAAAGAGGGAAGAGTAATAAGACCCCTCTACCTTGCCACAAGGGAGGAAATAGAGGATTTTGTAAAATCAGAGGGAGAGACATGGGTAGAGGACTCCACCAACTACGACCTGAGCTACGCGAGAAATCTAATAAGGCACAGAGTTGTCCCAGAGCTGAAAAAGATAAACCCCAGGCTTGAGGAGAGCTTTCTCAGGCTCAGAGAAATACTGAAGGAAGAGGAGGATGTTCTTCAGAAACTTACACAGGAAGCCATAGAGAGTGTTATAAAAGATGGCGATATGGACAGAAGGGCATTTTTAAAGCTACCCCATGCTATAAGGAGAAGACTCATATACAGGCTCTACGGTATAAAAAGCATGAAAGGTGTGGAAAGCTTTATAAACAGTGTAAAAAGGGGCATGCCCTTGAAAAGCCCAGAGGCATGATTAATATTAAATCTTTAAGCGTGGAGGTAAGCGGATGCAGTGGATGAAAAGCATTTTTATATGGGTTGTTCTTCTGGGTTTTATGGTTCTCGCCTTTAACCTCTTTGAGAGCAATAGAAGCCAGTCTGCAGTCAGGACACCGGTGAACACGGTGCTTGAGCTTGCAGAGGAAGGCAAGCTTAAAGAGGTAAAGGTAAAGGATAACCTGCTTACAGGTGTGACCACAGAAGGTCAGAAGATAGAGACGGGCATACCGCCGGGTTCTGATATAGTGAACAAACTTATAGACAAGGGAGTAAAGGTTGAGGTGGCTGTGCAGGAAAGCAGCTGGCTTGTGCCTTTTCTTGTCTCATGGCTTCCTATTCTTCTTTTTATAGGCATATGGATATACATGATGAGGCAGGTGAGCGGTGGGGGGAACCCCACCTCAAGGGCTTTCAGCTTTGGCAAAAGCAGAGCAAAGGTATACATAGACGAGAAGCCCAAGGTCACCCTTGAGAATGTGGCGGGTATGGAAGAGGTAAAAGAAGAAGTCAAGGAGATAATAGAATACCTGAAAGACCCTGTGAAGTTCCAGAAGCTGGGCGGTAGACCTCCAAAGGGCGTGATGTTTTATGGTGAGCCCGGTGTGGGTAAAACCCTTCTGGCAAAAGCCATTGCTGGTGAAGCCCATGTGCCCTTTATTTCAGTTTCGGGTTCTGACTTTGTGGAGATGTTCGTTGGTGTAGGTGCTGCGAGGGTGAGAGACCTCTTTGATACAGCAAAAAAGCACGCTCCGTGCATCATATTCATTGATGAAATAGACGCAGTGGGTCGCTCGAGGGGTGCCCTCAACCTCGGAGGAGGGCATGACGAGAGGGAGCAGACCCTCAACCAGCTCCTTGTGGAGATGGACGGCTTTGACACCTCCGAAGGAATAATAGTCATTGCCGCCACCAACAGACCGGACATACTTGACCCTGCTCTGCTCAGACCTGGCAGGTTTGACAGACAGATATACATACCAAGACCCGATGTGAGGGGCAGGTATGAAATACTCAAGGTGCATGCAAGGGACAAGAAGCTGGCTCCCAATGTGGACCTTGAGATAGTAGCAAGAGCGACCCCAGGCTTTACGGGCGCAGACCTTGAGAACGTTCTGAATGAGGCGGCCCTTCTTGCGGCAAGGAAGGGAAAGGAAGCCATAGAGATGCAGGACATAGAAGAAGCCATAGACAGGATTACCATGGGTCTTGAGAGGAAGGGCATGGTAATCTCACCGAAAGAAAAAGAAAAAATCGCATACCACGAGATGGGACACGCCATAATGAGCCTGATGGTCCCGGGCTCTGATGCCTTGCACAAGGTCTCCATAATACCAAGGGGTATGGCTCTTGGGGTGACGCAACAGCTACCCATAGATGACAAGCACATGTATGACAGGCAGGACCTCTACGGAAAGATACTCACCCTCATGGGCGGGCGTGCTGCAGAAGAGGTGTTCTACGGCAAAGAAGGCATCACCACAGGTGCGGAGAACGACCTTCAAAGAGCAACGGAGCTTGCCTACAGGATGGTTTCCATGTGGGGCATGAGTGAGCGCGTTGGTCCGTTGGCGGTGAGAAGAACAGTAAACCCATTCCTTGGTGGCATGACAACCTCCGTGGATATAAGCGAGGACCTGAGAAGGGAGATAGACGAGGAGGTAAAGAAGATACTTACAAAAGCATACGAGGATACGAAGAAAGTCGTTCTTGAATACAGGGAAGCCATTCAGGCTGTAGTAAAAAGGCTTTTGGAAAAGGAAACCATGTCCTGTGAGGAGGTGGTTGAAATACTCAAACTCCATGGAGTTGAGGTAAAAAGCGAGTGCAAGAAGGAAGAGTTTAAGGTTGAGATGGAAGAGAAGAAAAGCCTTGAGCAGGAGGTAGCATGATGAAAAAGAAGGAGGTGAAATTATGGGAATGACCATCACAGAAAAAATACTTGCAGACCACGCGGGGAAAAGGGAAGTCCACCCCGGTGAGCTCATTACGGTGAAGATAGACCTTGCCATGGCAAACGATGTGACTGCACCCCTTGCCATAAAGATACTGGAAAAGTATGGCATACAGAAGGTATTTGACCCTGAGAAAATAGCTCTGGTTCTCTCTCACTTTGTGCCTGCAAAGGACATAAAGTCTGCAGAGCAGGCAAAGATAGTGAGGGATTTTGCAAGGAAACACAACATAAAGTGGTTTTTCCCAGAAGGTGAGGGCATAGAACACACTATATTGCCCGAGCAGGGTATTGTGGTGCCCGGAGACCTTGTGGTGGGTGCAGACTCTCATACATGCACTTACGGGGGCATAGGCGCCTTTGCCACAGGCATGGGTTCCACGGACATAGCCTACGCCATGGCAACGGGAGAAACATGGCTCAAGGTCCCGCCTACGATGAAGTTTGTCTTTTACGGCAAGCTCCAGCCCTGGGTCTCAGGCAAAGACCTCATACTGCATACCATAGGTCACATAGGAGTGGATGGAGCCCTCTACAAGGCTATGGAGTTTGACGGCGAAGCCGTAAGGAGTCTCTCAATAGAGCAGAGGCTCACCATAGCCAACATGGCGATAGAGGCCGGTGGCAAGAGCGGAATAATAGCACCCGACGAGAAGACCATAGAGTATGTATCCCAGAGGGCAAAAAAGCCCTGGAAGGTCTATCAGAGCGACCCTGATGCCAGCTACGAGGTATTATACGAGTGGGACGCAGGCAAGATAGAGCCTCTGGTTGCCTGGCCCTACCTGCCATCAAACGTGCACCCTGTTTCTGAATCAACCCACATAACTGTAGACCAGGCCTTTATAGGCTCCTGCACCAACGGAAGGATTGAAGACCTCAGAGTAGCGGCAAAGATACTCAAAGGTAAGAAGGTCCACCCATATGTTAGATGCATAGTAATTCCAGCTTCCAAGCAGGTATACATGCAGGCTCTGAAGGAAGGTCTTATTGACATCTTCCTTTCTGCAGGCTGTTCTGTTTCCGTTTCCACATGCGGTCCATGCCTTGGTGGTCATATGGGCATTCTGGCGGAGGGTGAGCGTTGCATATCCACCTCCAACAGGAACTTCCCCGGAAGGATGGGACATCCAAAGAGCGAGGCATACCTTGCCAACCCTGCAGTGGTGGCTGCAAGTGCAGTCCTTGGCAGGATAGCCCATCCTGAGGAGGTGGTCAGAAAGGAGGAGCTTGAAGAGGTTCTTGCTTGAAGCAGACCTTCACAGGCTTGCCCACTGGCTCAGGCTCCTGGGCCAGGATGCCCTTCTTATAAAGGGACCTATAAACAAATCAGAAGTTGTAAGGTATCCGGGCAGGATATTTATCACCACCTCAAGGAAGCTGGAAGAACACTTCAAGGCATGGGGCATAGAATACCTGATACTTCCAAAGGATGACTGGAAGGTCCAGCTCTGCCTTCTCATAAGATACTTCCACATTGAGCCAGAGCTGAAGCTAAACAGATGCTATCACTGCAACGCTGAACTTGTAGCAGTTGACAGGGAGGAGGTAAAGGACAGGATACCACCCATGGTCTACCTATACGGAAGGGACTTTACTTTGTGTCCTCATTGTGGAAAGATATACTGGAAGGGCTCACACCATCCCAGACTTAGGAGAATTCTCAGGAAAGTGCTTAACTCCTGCTAAGTAGTCCTCCACCCTCTTGGCAACTTCATAGCTCCCTTTTATGCAGTCCGCTACAGAAACGCCATTGAGGTAGTTTCCCGTCAGGAAAAGACCGGGGTTTTCTCTTTCCAAGGTCTTTGCAAGCTCAATATACTTGCCGTAACCCAGTGTATACTGGGGAATGCCCTTCTTCCAGCGAGTTATGTTGAGAAAGTCAACTGCGTCCACTCTGAGCGTTTCTTTCAGTTCCCTCTCCGCTATTTCATACAGAGCTTCCTCTTCGTAATCTACCACATCGGGGTCTGTAGCTCCCCCCATGTATACGGTCAGGAGCTCCCTGCCCTCCGGTGCCCTTTTAGTGAATATCTGAGAGGAGAAGAGAACGCCAAGAGTCCTTTTTCCCTCAACCCTTGGCACGAGGAAGCCGAAGCCCGGAGGGACAGAACCCCTCTTTACGCTTGCGTGAATGACCACCACGGGGGCGTAGTATATCCTGTCAAATTCTTCTGATGCGCTCCAGGATATGTCCCTCAGAAGATAGCCCGCAGAAGTGGCGGGAGCAGAGACCACCACGCACTTTGCCTCGTATTTGCCCTTCTTTGCGTCCAGCACAAACCTATCATCTTTTTTCCTTATCTTGAGGACCACGTTCTCTGTATCCACCTTTAGCTCAGAAGATAGATGCCTTATGAGACTATAGTTTCCACCCTCAAAGGATATGAGCCTTCCACCCGGTCCGAGAGCCTTGAGCTTAATGGCTCCCTTTATCAGGCTTCCGAATTTCTGCTCAAGCTCGTAGACACGCCTTACCGCATACTTAACAGATAGCTCCTCGGGATTTCCTGCATAAACCCCCGAAACAAAGGGAGCGACCACGTAGTCAAGAAACTCTTTCCCGAGCCTTCTGCGGACGAACTCTGCAATGCTTTCTTCTGTCTTTACAGAAGGTGGCACAAGGGGCTCTCTCAAAACCCTTAGCTTGCCTGTAAGAGAGAGCAAGGGAGACTTTATAAAGCTAAGGGGAGACATGGGAAGCGGGACAAGCTTACCCTTCTTGTAGACATACCTTATCCTAGAGCTTTCGCTGGCATACTGGGGGCTTATGCCTGCGGTCTTTAAAAACTCCTCTACCTTTCCATCCGCCAGCACCGTCTGTGGTCCAAGCTCAAGGATGTAGCCCCCCTTCTGAAGAGTCTGTATGTTGCCCCCTGGGAGCTCTTCCTTTTCAAAGACATGGACTTCAAAGCCCCTTCTTTTAAGGTGCAGGGCAACGGAAAGCCCGGATATGCCCGCCCCTACTATTGCTATGTCTATCATGTCTTGTAGGGAACACCCTTGAGAGGTGAGGAGGGCACTGCGTAAGTCCTCTTTGGCATCCTCCCCGCAAGGTAGGCGAGCCTTCCCGCTATGGTGGCATACTTCATGGAGACCGCCATTCTTATGGGGTCTTTTGCCTCTGCAAGGGCTGTGTTGGTGAGTATACCGTCCACGCCAAGCTCCATAACGGGAGGTATGTCTCCTGCAGTGCCTATGCCTGCATCCACTATAACTGGCACTGAGACCGCCTCCTTTATGAATATGAGATTATAGGGATTCTGCATGCCAAGACCTGAGCCTATAGGTGCTGCAAGGGGCATGACCGCCGCACAGCCCACATCCTCAAACTTCTTTGCGTAAACAGGGTCGTCAAAGATATAGGGAAGGACTACAAAGCCCTCTTTTACAAGAAACTTCGCCGCCTTTAGGGTTTCCTCCATGTCTGGCAGTAGTGTTTTCTGGTCTCCTATGACCTCCAGCTTGACCCAGTTTATGCCCGTTGCTTCCCTCGCCAGCATGGCGGTCTTTATTGCCTCTTCTGCGGTATAGCAGCCGGCGGTGTTGGGAAGAATCTGATACTTGTTGGGGTCTATGTAGTCAAGAAGGTTTTCCTTTGTCGGGTCTGTAATGTTTACCCGGCGCACTGCCACCGTAATCATCTCCGCACCAGAGGCTTCAAGCACATCCCTGTTTTCCTGAAAGCTCCTGAACTTACCAGACCCTATTATGAGCCTTGAGCGGAAACGCCTTCCCGCAATCTCAAGGTAGTCATCCTCCAGAAGCCTTTCGTAGTCCAGCATTTAGCCACCTCCTACTATGTTTACTATCTCAACTCTGTCTCCATCCTTCAATATGCACTCCCCATACTTACTCTTTGGCACTATCTCCTCGTTCACCGCCACCGCAAGACCCACAGGTCTGACCTGTATGCCACTACTCTCAAGGAGGGCAAGCAGGGTGATGTTCTCTTTTACTTCCAGCTCCTTGCCGTTAACGAGAAGCTTCATGGAAATATTAAATATAAACTCTGCTTCGGTTTTGCAAGATGTATAAATGCATAATGATATTCTTAATTACTTATTTTAGATTAATAAACCATGAAAGGTGAAAAGAAGAAATTGAATAAATCTTTCTTCTGATATAACTTGACAAAATATAAAAGTTTGCATATACTCATAAGTAAGTTTTATTATGTTATAAAACATCCTTATAGGAGGTATGCCATGAAGGACGAGCAGTTCTTCCCAAAGGGGGCGGTAGCCTTCTTCCTTTTCATGCTTGGCTTTTATGCCTTTGTGTGGCTGTCCACTTACCTGACAATGCTCGTCAGGGGTCAGACACAACCATAAGGAGGTGAAGCCATGGATAAGGCAGAAAAGACAGCTCTTGTGCTTGCGGTTGGCTTTCTTGGTTTCTTTGCAGCCCTGCTCGTTTATGCTGCAAAAGCCTTGAACATTGACGTACCAACGTGTATAACGGATGTTAAACCCTTTACTGAAGGCAAGGTAATCCAGCATGCACCTAACAGGTATGAAATTCACTATCTTGCCAAGATGTGGTATTTTGAGCCAGCGGATGTGGAAATACCAGCAGGCTCAGTGGTGGACATATACCTGACCAGTGGAGATGTGATACATGGTTTTCAGATTGACGGAACAAACGTGAACCTTATGGCTATTCCCGGAACTGTTGCCTACGCAAGGTATAAGTTTGACAAGCCAGGTGTCTATCACATAGTATGCCATGAATACTGTGGCATAGGCCATCAGGATATGGCTACGAAGATAGTAGTCAAGTAAAGGAGGTATGCCATGAAGGTAGACAGAACAATAAGGAACATCATAGTGGCAGAGATAGTCTTCCCAGTCCTGCTCCTTGTTTTTGGTATTTACCACGGCCTAATGCAGGTGCTTTACAGGGCTGGGGTCATAAAGGACATGTCTGTGGGTGGTATTGAATACTATCAGGGTCTTACCTTACACGGGGTTATAAACGCTATAGTTTTCACCACCATAATCATAGTGGCCCTTGGAAACATAGTATTTCTCTACTACCTTAAAAAACCCCTCAGACCTCCTGTGCAGTGGCTCAGTCTTATCCTCATGTTCGGCGGAACTCTTATGGCTGCGTGGGCAATGTTTACTGGCAAGGCAAACGTGCTTTACACCTTTTACCCACCGCTCATAGCCCACTGGACCTTTTATCTCGGTGCTGCTCTTCTGATAGTAGGTTCGATAGTTCCACTCTTCTTTGACTGGTTACCTAACTATGTATCCTGGAGAAGGGAAAACCCCGGGCAGAAGGTGCCTCTTGCCGTTTATGGCATGCTGATAAACCACATCATGTGGGTGATTATGGTGGTGCCTGTGGTTGTTGAAGTGCTCTTTCAGCTTCTTCCCCTGTCTCTTGGCTTAGTTCAGGAGATAAACCCATCCCTTGCGAGAACTCTCTTCTGGGCTTTTGGACATCCTGTGGTTTACTTCTGGCTCCTGCCTGCCTATGTGATGCTCTACACCGTTCTTCCAAGGATAGTTACCGGTGATGGAAAGCTCTATTCGGATGGCGCCGCAAGGTTCGTCTTTATCCTCTTCCTCATACTCTCCTTCCCCGTGGGGCTACATCACCAGTTTACAGAGCCAGGGATAACCAGCAACTACAAGCTTATACATGCCCTTTTTACCTTTGGTGTTGCAGTTCCCAGCATGATAACCGCCTTTACGGTGGCTGCATCCCTTGAATACTCCATAAAGTCAAAATTTCCAGAGGTGAAAAACTCTCTCTTCTACTGGTGGGCAAAGATACCCTACATAAGCCTTGAGGGCAACAAGTGGCTTGTTTCCTATTTCATGGCAGGTCTTTTCCTCTTCTTTGTGGGTGGTATTACTGGCATCATAAACGCCTCTTACAACATGAATCAGGTGGTTCATAACACTTCTTTTGTCCCCGGCCACTTCCACACCACTGTGGGTGGACTTGTGACGCTTGTATTTCTTGGTATGTCTCTTTTCTTCCTCTCCCAGCTAACAGGAAAAGAAATAAGGTTTAAGGGTCTTGCAGTGCTTGCACCCTGGCTCTGGTGGCAGGGCATGCTCATATTTGAATACGCCATGTCTCTGGCAGGCTTTCATGGATTTCCAAGAAGGACAAACACAGGCACATCCTACCTGAACCCTGAATCACCCCTCTACAGGCCGGAATGGGTTGGATACGCCGAGCTTTCTGTGTTTGCAGGAGTTCTTATTGTTGTGGGCTTTGTATTCTGGGCTGTATCCTTCTTTGGAACCTTACTTTCACCTGCGGTTAAAGAAGCTGAGCTTGAAATCCCCACCGCAGAACCCTATCACGATGAAAAGATGCCAGCCCTTCAAAGGCTTACTCCCTGGGTAGTTTTCAGTTCTCTGCTTTTCCTCATATCCTACATACCACCCCTCTACGATGTTACAAAGAGGGGCGTGTTCTTTGACTCACCGGGTTACAACGACAAAAGCCCCGTGCCTATAACCAAACCACAGTCTGCAAAAGATGAAAAGAAAGAAACCGCTGAGGTCAAGTGAGGGTTCCGTCGTGCGCCATCTGTCAGGAGGGCTCTTAGCCCTCCTCTTTTTTATTTTTTCAGCCTTCTCTCAGGAAAGCTCTACTGGCATACCCCCCAACGAGGGAAAAACTCTCGGAAAGGAGCTTCCCGACGTTTTTCTCGTAGACTCTTTCGGAAGGGAGTTCAACCTCCACAGCCTGAAGGGAAAGCCCCTAATCCTGAGCCCCATATACACCAACTGCACCTCCGCATGCCCCATAATAACGGACTCGCTCAAAAAAGTCATCCCGTCCCTGGGAAAGCCCGGCGTAGACTTCTGGGTTCTATCCTTCACCTTTGACCCCACCGATGGGCAGGAGGATATAAAAACCTTTCAGGAAAAGCATGGTCTTGATGGAGATGGATGGAAGGTGGTAAGGGTAAAGAGCAAGGAAGACCTCTTCAGGCTTGTGGATGCCATAGACTTCAGGTTCATGTCTATTCCGGAGACAAAGGACTTTGTTCACCCCAATCTTGTGGTATTCATCTCTCCGGACATGAAGGTCAAAAAGTATGTGTATGGTGTTGTGTTTGATAGCAAGGAGATGCGCAGAGCTCTTGAATATTCTCTGGGTAAGCGGGACATTCTTGAGGACTTTACAAGGTTTCTTTTCTTTGCGGGGCTTATGGGGGTATCCCTCAGCGGTCTGTATCTTGTAATAAGCAGTGCAAGGCTTCTTCACAGAAGAGAAACAAAAAAAACCCTTCACCTGTAGTAAGCCAGCGTTTCCTCCACTATCTTCCTTACCTTTTCCCTTACCTCTCCTTCCCTTGGTCTGTCAAGGAGGCTCTCATACATGTAGCTTCTGTCCACATCTTCATCAAACTCCTCAAAGTCCACGGAAAGGAGAAGCTCCTTTGCCTCCGCACTCAGACGCTCTGGGATTTTCCTACCTGAGAGCCTGCACCACAGGAGAGCCCACGCTCTGGCAAGGGCGATGGGATGGTAGCCTCCTCCCCCCAGATACACGCCATCCCCAAGGACTTCCCTCACAAGGTCAAAGGCTCTCAGAAAGCCCCAGTTGGACAGCTCAAACTTGGAAAGGTAGTCCTCTAAAAGCACATCGGTGCCAAGCTGAAGCACATACACCTCTGGTCTGTAGAGCTCTGCTATTATGGGGATGATTCTTTCTAACACAAACAGAAACTCGCTATCGTTGACTCCCGCAGGTAGAGGTACGTTGAGGTTGTAGCCCCTGCCCTTTCCAGAACCACGCTCATGGAGAAAGCCTCTCTTAAAGGGAAAGGCATACTCGGGGGACTGATGGATGGAAAAAACGAAAACCCTGTCGTCCTCGTAGAAAAAGTCCTGCACTCCGTCACAGTGGTGGGCGTCAAGGTCTATGTAGAGCACCCTTTTGAAGCCCCTTGATAGGATATACTGCAGGGCTACTCCCGGGTCGTTTATAAAGCAAAAGCCCTTTGCCATTGAGGGATAGGCGTGGTGCATGCCACCAGCCGGGTTAAAGGCTGAGTATCCCTCAAGAAATAGCTCCACCGCCTGCACGGAAGAGCCTGTGGCAAGCAGAGAACCTCTCCACATGGCGGGTGAAACTGGATTTTCATAGCTTCCTATGTTGAACTTCTCTCTGTATTCCCTCTTTACGCACTGACACTGGTCGCATTCCTGAAGGGCTCTGAGGTATTCCTCCTCATGAAAGAGTCTCAGCTCCTCCCAGCTGGCGGGTCTGCTCTCTGTAAGCTCTTCCCCCGAAAGGAGCTCCATGACGTGCAGGAGCTCCAAGAGCAGTGAAACCCTCGGAATCCTCAGGGGATGATTCTTTGAATACCTGAGGTTTCTATAGGCGTAGCTACCTATCAGTTTTGAGCTCTTCCGCATAGCTCTTTACCAGCCTGTGGACCTCTCTGTAGTTTATGTCTCCAGCCAGAAGGTAGCTCTTCTCACCATAGCTGAACTTTTTGGAAACGGTTATGCAAAAGTCATCAGTTGCCTGCGATATGTATATATTGGAGATGTAAACATCTTCGTGGCTCGCCTTCTTAAAATACTCCTTCTCTGACCTGTCTGCTCCTTTCTTACCAGTCTTGATGGGATAGGTGAGCCTTGGGTTCACCACATTGTTGGAAACCTGAAGCCCACTTTCTCCTATGACATAAAAAAGCTCAAAGTATGGATACTTTTTGAAAAAATCGTATAGCACAAATTCCCACAGGTCTCTGTCAGTCCTTTTGAGGCTCTCCACTATGTTTTCAAAATCCTGCTTTATCCTGTGCCTTATGTGGTGTATCAACTCCCTTTTCTCATACTCGCAGAGAACCACAGAAGGCTTTTCTTCATGGAATATGAAACAGGAAGCATCGTGCACATCCTCCATCCTTTTTTTCAGTTCTGAGCTGAGCTTGAAAAAGTCCTCAAAGCTTCTAAGGTTTTTTATGGGTATGCAGTAGCCGAACAGGTAGATGGGCTTTGCATCTGCATAGAGCAGGGAGAATTCTCTCTGAAACTCCCGGTATAAATCTACGATTTCTTCTTCTTTCAGCTTCACCCTGGAAAGGGCATATACCTCATTTTCCTCGTAAGAGAGGCTCACGTCTCCCTGTATGGTATTTTTTACGTCCTCGTAAAGTATCCTCTGAAGGCTCTCCCCCTTTGAAGACCCGTATTCTTCCACAAAACCCCTGAGGCCACCTATGTAGAAACAGTAGAAATAGTAATCCTGACCGAAGAGGGACCTTATCTTCTGGAACATGGGAACTGTAGCCTCTCTAAAAAGGCTTGCGTGGTAAAGAACCACATGGTAAAAAAGAACACCCATGTATGAACCCTTTTTGTCCACCAGCAGGATGGGTGATTTGTAGGCGTTAAAAAAGTCCAGAAGCGATGTAAGATGCTCAGGCTTTAAGGTTGCGTTCCTTAACTTCATCAGCGGATGAGCAAGGTCGCCCACTGTCAGATGTTCTCTGTGCTGAGCTTTTATCAGGTCAAGCTTGCTGACTGTGCCTATAGGTCTGTTGTCCCTGACCACAACAAGAAAGTCATAGATACTGAACTCTTCAAAAGCCTTCAGGGCTTCCTTTATACCAAGGTTGTATTCTATTCTTGGCACACCAGTGGCTAAACTCACAAGCTGTATATCTCTCATATGTGAGGTCCTGCCAGGTATCTTCTTCTACTCTCTACGGCTATGAAGGCAAGCAGAACGAGGGTTGCAATTATGAAAAGGCGGGCGGCAACCACTCCACCATCGGCCTGAGCCAGCACCCTGGGTGCCTGAAGGAGTCCCCACTGATAGAGGAGAATAACCAGAAACATGGGAGAAACTATGGCAAAAAAGTAAACCAGCCACTTTGGCACCCTTATAAAAACATCCCTTGTAAGCTCGTGATGAAACCTGTAAACTCCAAATATCCATACAAAAACAATTATTTCAAGGAGGGCAAAGAAGACAAGCATGAAGGTCCCTGCCCAGAAATCAAGCTCGTCTATAAATCCAGGAAGGAAGGCAGAAAGAAGAGCGCCTGAACTTACCATGAGCATGGAAACATTTACAGCCTTTGAATGCTTCCACCTCATCTCATCCTCAAAGAGCGCTATAAGAGGCTGTGTAAGGGCAAGGGAGGAGGTAAGTGCAGCTATAAAAAGAAGGAAGAACCACACCGCAGAGAGAAGCCAGCCAAGGGGCAATGCCATAAGAACTGCAGGCATGGACATAAAGCCAATTCTGAAAGTGCCCTCCTTTGCCAGCTCAGGCACAGCCATGGCCCCAAACATGGCAAAGGCGGCAGGTATGGCTATGGAAGCACCTATGATTACCTCCACAAACTCGTTCAAGCCTGCCGTCCAGAGCCCTGCCTTTAAAACATCCTCACGGGCCTTTACATAGCTGGCGTAGGTGGCTATAGCACCCATACCCAGAGAAAGAGTAAAGAATATCTGCCCTGATGCTTCAAGCCAGACCTGAGGGTCCCATATTCTGCTGAAGTCTGGAGTATAGATGTAGAGAAGCCCTTCAAGACCCTTTCCCCCTCTAATGGACAGAGATACCACCGCAAGGAAAATCCCCATGAGCAGAAGGGCTGGTATTCCCACCTTTGCGGTAAGTTCAATACCCTTGACTATCCCCCTCTGGAGTATATACCAGTTTACCGCAAGGGTTATGAACAAAAAAACAAGGGCGTAAACTGAGGGTTCTGTGTAGTTTCTAAAAAAATCTACATAGGGAGCCATGGCGGTTTTTGCATCACCGCCTTCTACGGGCACTGGCATTTGACCAAAGAGGGAAAGCACTGCAAAGCCCAGCGTCCAGGACTCAATGTATATATAGTAGCAGACAATTAGAAAGGGTATGGCAACGCCTATTGAGCCAAGCACTCTTGCCCAGTTGGCATGATGAAAGAGAGAGCCCATAATCCCCGTCATAGAACCATGACCCTTTGCCCCCGCATACCTTCCTATTACCCACTCCAATATCATTAGTGGTATACCAAGCAGAAAAAGCGCCACAAAGTAGGGAATCATAAAGGCACCGCCGCCGTAGAGGGCAACTTTGGAGGGAAACCTCAGCAGGTTTCCCAGACCTATAGCGTTTCCTGCAGCGGCAAAGATGAGACCTATTCTGGAAGCCCAGGCTTCCCTCTTCTTCATATCTTAAGACCCTTTATTCTTTCCACCGCCTCAAGAAGCCTCTGAGTTGGCACCGTCAGAGATATCCTGAAGTATCCCTCTCCATGCTCTCCAAAGCCGTTGCCCGGAGTGCATACTATTCCACATTCATCAAGCAGCCTTGAAACAAAGCCTGCAGAGGTGTATCCCTCAGGCACCCTCACCCATAGGTAGAAAGTGGCATCAGACTTGTAAACCTTCAGACCTACCTCTTCAAGAGCTTTTACCATGGCCTGTCTTCTTTCCCTGTATGTTTCCCTTATCTTCTGGAGCTCCTCCTCTGGAAGGTTGAGGGCTGTAATGCCTGCCTCCTGAATTGCCTGAAACTGACCAGAGTCCACATTTGTCTTCACCTTCCCCAGTCCAGCAACGAGCTTTTCATTGCCAACCGCCATACCAAGACGCCACCCTGTCATGTTGAAGGTCTTTGAAAAAGAGTGAAACTCTATGGCAACCTCCTTTGCCCCCTCTATCTGCAGTATGGACATGGGTCTTCTGCTTCCAAAGTATATCTCTGAATAGGCAAGGTCTGAAGCCACTATTAAGTTGTGCTCCTTAGCCCACGCTACGAGCTCTCTGTAAAAGCCTTCATCCGCAGTGGCAGAAGTGGGGTTGTTGGGGTAGTTTACCCATATGATTTTTGCCCTTTTGAGCACATCACCCGGAATGCTTTTAAAATCTGGCAGAAAGCCATTCTCTTCCCTCAGGGGCAGTATGTATGGTTCGCCTCCAGCAAAAAGAGTGCCTATCTTGTAGACTGGATACGCCGGGTCAGGACAAAGGACTACATCGCCCGGGTTTATAAAAGCCAGTGGAAAGTGGGCTATACCTTCCTTTGAGCCTATAAGGGTCACCACCTCCTTCTGAGGGTCAAGTTCAACGCCAAAGCGCTTTTTATACCAGTCTGCTACAGCCTGCCTGAAGGAAAGCATGCCCTCGTAGGAGGGATATCTGTGATGCTCGGGCTTTTCTACAGCCCTTTTCATAGCTTCCACTATGGGCTGTGGAGTGGGAATGTCCGGGTCCCCAACCCCAAGGTCAATGAGGTCCACACCTTGAGAGAGCTTTTCTCTCTTCTTCTGGTCAATCTGAGCAAAGAGATAGGGTGGAAGAGCATTTATCCTGTGGGCATATTCAATCATTGTGCACCTCCGAAGATTATGGATTTTTATTATATCAGTAAAATAGTAATGTTCAGAACATGACAAACCTAACCCTCAAAGTATTCCCTGAAAAGGCAGAGGAGCTTAAAAGCGAGCTTCTGAGAAGGGGCTTCTATGAACTTGAGAGTCCTGGTCTGAAATGGCTCTTAACTGACGGAGAAAACACCCTCAGGCTATACCCTTCGGGAACTCTTCTCATTCAGGGTAAGAGGACAGAGGCTATGAAGGAACTGGTTCTCTCTCTGATTGAAGCACCCTCTTCTACAGACATAGGCTGTGATGAGTCTGGGAAGGGGGATGTGTTTGGTCCTCTGGTGCTCTGCTGTGCTGTTATAAAGCCAGAGTATTACAAGAAGGTTCTGAGCCTCAATATGAGGGATTGTAAGAGGATGAAAGACGAGGAGGTTCTCAGGAAAGCAGACCTTTTCAGGTCTTTTGGAGAGTTCAGGTGCAGGCTTGTAGAACCCGGCCAGTTAAACGAGCTTTATCAGAAATCTGGAAATCTCAACAGAATACTGGATGCACTTTATGGAGAACTACTGGAAGGGCTTTTCAAGAAGTATCCTTCTGCAAGCTTTTTTGTCGACGCCTATTCAAAGAAAAGCCCCTTTGATAAAAGGGTTCAATTTGAGCATAGGGGGGAAGAAAGGCTTGCGGTTGCCACCGCCAGTGTCCTTGCAAGGGCTGAGTTTCTCACATGGCTCAGAAGGCACAACCTGCCAAAGGGTTCATCACCGCAGGTTATGGAACTTGCCCGGAGAATCTACCGCCGGGATGCACAGATGGCTAAAAAACTCCTGAAAACCTTCTTTTTATAAACTTGCTTAAGGAGGCAAGGACAAAGAAAAAGACCATGCTTCCCACCACCGCACCGCTGGGCGGAAGGTCAAGGAGCAGGGAAAGAATTATGCCAGAAGAAAGAGAAAGGAAAGAAAAACCTACTGAAAGGAGCATCCCCTGAAGAAAGGAAGAGGACACCATCAGAGAGGTCATGGCGGGTATGGATATAAAGCTTGCAGAGAGCACAAGGCCCACCGCCTTTATGGAAAGAACCACATTGGCAGAGGCAAGGGCAATAAGAGAATAGTTGAGAAGCCCCACCTTTACACCCCTGAGCCTTGCAATTTCTTCATTAAAGCTGAGAAGCAACAGACTTCTGTAGTTCAGGAATACAAAAAGAAGGGTAAGCATAAAAACAATCACAGAAAGGAGAAGGTCCTTTTCTGAAGCAGTGAGCATACTACCAAAGAGATAGGAGAACACATTTGTGCCCAGGTTGTCCGTAATTCCAAGCACCACTATTGCCATGGCCACACCCACAGAGAAAAAAAGGGCAACCAGCGTATCCGCCGGCAGAGACTTTCTGTCTACAAGGAACTGAATGAGAAGACCAAGCAGGACAGTATAAAACACAGTAAAGGTCATGGGCTCAAGGTCAAGCACTATGGCAAGGGCTATGCCCCCAAAGGCAGCGTGCGACAGACCCGCACCCAGCATGGCAAGCCTCTTTATGAGGAGGAAAACTCCCACAAGGGAGGTGGAGAGGGCTATGAAAAGAGCAGAGAGGAAGCCTTCCCAGAAAAGGCTGTAAGAGAGAAGTTCCATTCCTAAATTTTAACCTATGGAGAAAAACAGAGAACTTGCCAGAATCTTTGATAGGATGGCGGACATGCTTGAATTTCTGGGAGATAACCCCTACCGTATAAACACCTACAGAAGGGTGGCTGAGGTTCTCTCAGAGCTTGGTGAGGATGTGGAAGAGCTGGTGCGCACAGGAAAGATTCACCAGATACACGGCATAGGACAATCCAGCGTAGAAAAGATACTGGAATACCTTCGCACAGGAAGAGTTGGGGCTTACGAGGAACTGAGGCAGAAAGTGCCGGAAGACCTTCTTGAGCTTCTTGAAGTTCCGGGGGTGGGCGTAAAGACTCTGAGACTTGCCTATGACAGGCTCAAGGTAAGAAGCAAGGAAGACTTTATAAGGGCAGTCAGGAGCGGGCAGCTTGCTTTCCTTCCAGGAATGGGAGAAAAGAAAATTCAGAACATAATGAGGGGTCTGGAGCTGTGGGAAAAAAGCAAGGAGAGGATGACACTTCTACAGGCTTACGAGCTTGGACAGGAGCTTCTGAAGTATTTTGAGAGCGTAAGAGACCTCTATGAAAACATAGAGCTTGCTGGAAGCCTGAGAAGAAGAAAGGAAACCGTAGGTGATATTGACCTTCTCATCTCTGCAAAAAAAGATAACTGGGCAAAACTCCATGGGCACTTTGTGTCTTACGGAGGCGTAAAAGAGGTTCTCCTTCATGGAGAAACCAAGTCAAGCGTGGTGCTTCAGGAAGGCAGGCAGGTGGACTTCAGAACAGTAGAACCCCATCAGTGGGGTGCAGCTCTTCAATACTTTACAGGCTCAAAGGAACACAACGTGAGAGTCAGGGACATAGCCAGAGCTAAGGGGCTCAAGATAAGCGAATATGGAGTTTTCCGTTCAGACACGGAGGAGTGGATAGGAGGAAGTACCGAAGAAGAGGTCTACAACCTGATAGGCATGCAGTGGATTCCGCCAGAGCTGAGAGAAAACACAGGGGAGATAGAGCTTGCCCTTGAGGGGAAACTGCCAAGGCTTGTGGAGCTAAAAGATATAAAGGGTGACTTCCATATGCACTCAAACTGGAGCGATGGACTTCACAGCCTTGAGGAAATGGCGGAAGCCTGCTATCAGCTTGGATACCAGTATATGGTTATAGGAGACCACTCCCAATCCGCACGGGTTGCAAACGGCCTTGACCCAGCCCGCTACAGGGAGCAGTTCAAACTGGTAGAGAGGTTAAACCAGTACTACAATCCAAAGGGCTTTTACATACTGAGAGGCTGTGAGGTGGACATACTGCCTGACGGTTCTCTTGACCTTCCAGACGAACTCCTTGAGGAGTTTGACTTTGTGGTAGCTTCCATACACTCAAGGTTCAATCAAGACAATACTTACAGAATACTCAAAGCTATGGAAAGCCCCTATGTGAACCTTATAGGCCACCCAACGGGAAAGGCCTACGGGACCAGGGAAAGCTACCCCCTTGACATGGAAAAGGTAATAAGAACCGCAAAAGAGACTGGAACTGCCCTTGAGCTAAACACCTACAGGGCTGACATCTCACCGGAGAACATAAGGAGGTGCATGCAGGAGGGTGTTACCATAGCCATTGTTACTGATGCTCACTCTGTAAAACATCTCTCATACATGCAGGTGGGTGTTGGTCTTGCAAGGAGAGGCTGGGCAATTCCTGAGCTCGTTCTGAACACGAAAGACCTGCATGGTGTAAAGGACTTTGTAAAGCGTAAAAGAGAGCTCATGCTGAGTGGAAAATACTGATTGCCCCGCATGCAAAAAGGCTTATAATCGTAAGTATGGCACAGCTTGTCAGCCCTGAGAACCTTCATGCCCTTGTAAGGCACGAGATAGGTGAGTTAAAGAGATTGAAAAAAGACCTCTCTCTTGTAGAACATATCCCCGGTGTAGATAATTTCTCAATTTTGTTGCTATACAGTGAACACCTTTCAGAACAACACCTTGAGAGCATATCTAAGTCCATGAGAGAGTCAGACGTAATAGCTCAGCTGGGGTTCTATATAATCTGCCTGCTTCCCGGCACAAGTAAGGAAGGAGCCATCCACCTGGCAGAGGGTATCAGGGATTTTCTGGGTGAAGAGGGCTATTACATTGTGGTCACCTACCCAGAAGACGGAGAAAGCTACGAAGATTTAATTGATTCCCTCAAACTATATTCTGAACAGAAGGGCAGACCTATACCAATAAACTGAAGGAGGAAAGCATGCAGTTAGAGTCGCTTATAGAAAAAAGCTCTGCAAAAAGTTTAAAATCCATAGGCGAAAAAGTGCTTGAAGGCAAAAGATTGTCCTCTGAAGATGCCATAAGGCTCTTCTACGAAGCAGACCTCAGTTATGTTGGTGCCCTTGCGGAGTGGGTAAACAGGAAGAAAAATAGCAATTTTGCCTACTTTATAGTCAACAGGCAGATAAACCCCACCAACATATGCGTCTATCAGTGCAACTTCTGCAGTTTTGGAGTTACAAAGTCAGACCCAAGGGCCTATGAGATGAGCCTTGAGGAGGTGCTCAGGAAGGTTGAGGAGACTCAAAGGATGGGTGGTAAGGAGGTTCACATAGTTGGTGGAATACCACCTCACTGGAAGTATGAGGAATATGTAAACCTTGTGAGGGAGATAAAAAAGTCTTTTCCCCATATGGTTGTAAAGGCATGGACTGCCATAGAGATACATCATATGAGCAAGATATCGGGCAAGAGTTATGAGGAGATTCTTACTGAACTCAAGTGGGCGGGACTTGATGCCATACCAGGCGGTGGCGCAGAAATATTTTCAGAAAGGGTTAGGAAAATCATAGCTCCATACAAGGCCAACGCAGAGGAATACCTCCAGGTTCACAAAACAGCACACAGGCTCGGCATTCCCACCAACGCTACCATGCTTTACGGACACCTGGAAACCTATGAGGAGAGGGTTGAGCATATGGAAAGGCTCAGAGACCTTCAGGACGAGACCGGTGGTTTTCAGGTTTTCATACCACTGGCCTACTGGCCAGAGGGCACAAGGATAGGTGGAAAAAGAACATCTTCTGTTGACGACCTCAAGACCATAGCCATAGCAAGGCTCTTTCTGGATAATTTTGACCATATAAAGGCATACTGGGTCACTCTTGGCGAAAGAGTAGCACAGGTAGCTCTGAACATGGGTGCGGATGACCTTGATGGAACCATTCAGGAGGAGAAGATAGTGCATGCAGCGGGAACAACCTCTGCCCTCGGACATACAAAAGAAAAACTCATAAAACTCATAAGAGGTGCGGACAAGATACCGGTGGAAAGAGATACCTTTTACAATCCTGTGGCCATCTATCCCTGAGGCTTCTGCCTGCTTTCCAGCAGGCTCTTCAGGCTCTTTGATATCTCTCTCACCACGGGCTCTATTTTATCCCTTACTTCCACAAGGCTTCTGTAAAGTTCTTCCGGACTTACCTCCCAGGTGCTTATGAGCCTGTTTTTGAGGTTGGTCATACGGAAAATGTCCATGTAATACTCCTGGGGAATAACGCCCACCTCTACCAGCTTTGAGAGGCAGTCGTCTCCAAATTTTTTGACACCAAACTTGGGTGCCAGATGTTTACATATGTCAAAGAGGCTGTCGTAGGCCACCTGATAGAAGTATTTCACCCTGTCGTAATACATGGGCGTCTTTGAAAACTCTTCAAAACCCTGAGACAGAACAAAGTCTATCTTCTTTAGGGATTCTTTTATGTGCCTTGCCTTTTCGTTGAGTAGTTCAAAGTCTATTAGCAGAGGGTTGTTTGTCTCCTTTTTTATGAACTCCACCACAGCCTTTGCATAGTCCTTGAAAAGGTGCAGAGACCTGCTCAGAAAGTCGTAGAGCTCTTCCGGGGGGAGAGCCTCCTTGAGGTCGCGGTGCTTTATGTAGAACTGGCTGAGTTCTCCCAGGTCCTCCACCTGAGAAAGGCCAACAAACTCACCCACCTTCTGCAGACAGTCCTTTGAGGTAGTTTTTATGTTGTAAACTGTCGAAAGATGTCTGCAAACTCTCATACAGCTTTCAAAGGCCAGGTTGAAATCAACCCTCACCTTATCTTGCAGGAGCTTGTTTTCAACGAAGTCTTCCCTAACACAGCTGAGGTTCTTTTTCAGGTCCGTGTATGCCTTCTCGAGCTGAGTAAAGCTCTCCAGTATAAGGCTTATCTTTGGCTTTTTCTGCCTTTCCTGCATGTGTATAAATTTATACTTCTCTAAGCTCTTCTCTTGTTATGTATTGCTGAAGGCGTTCAATGCTTCGCGCTTTACCTGTGCGGTCATCCACTTCAACCAGAATGGCGTTAACCACCACATCCTCCTTCTCTTCTACTTCATACTTCTGGGGTATTCCCCTTGTAAACCTTTCTATCGCCTCCTTTGGCTTCATGCCTATGGCAGAATACCAGCATCCTGTCATACCTACATCACTCACATAAGCTGTGCCCTTTCTCAGTATTATCTGGTCTGCAGTGGGAACATGTGTATGCGTTCCGTATACCAGACTTGCCCTGCCATCCGTATAAAGTGCAAAAGCCCACTTTTCAGAGGTGGTTTCTGCATGAAAATCAACGACTATGAGGGGGGTTTCTCTGTAAAGTTCTTCGTAAAGTCTGTCAAAGAGAAGGAAAGGATTGTCAAGGTTTGAGTCCAGAAGGGACCTGCCCATAAGGTTTATTACCGCAAACTTCACACCCTTTTTTTCGTAAAGACCATAACCTTTACCGGGCACACCGCTAGGGTAGTTGGCGGGTCTGAGAAGTGTGTCTGTCTGGTCTATAAACTGGTAGACCTCCTTCTTGTCCCATATGTGGTTTCCCGATGTCATTACATCCACACCAAGGTTGAGGAGCTCCTCGTAAACCTTTTTTGTTATTCCAAATCCGCCGGCTGAGTTTTCAACATTTACAAGCACCACATCTGCAAGGTCTCTGTATCCAGCAAGATAATACCTGAGTGCTTTCCTGCCGGGCTTTCCTATTATGTCTCCAAACACGAGGAATTTCATGGCCTTATGGTGCGGGTGGAGGGAGTTGAACCCTCACGGGCGTAAGCCCACTGGATCCTGAGTCCAGCGCGTCTGCCAGTTCCGCCACACCCGCTGAAGAAATATTATAATTCAATCCTCCTTAGCCTTCAGTCTGAACTTGTATCCCTTCACGTTTAGAGTAAGTTTGTTTATATCTCTGGGAATTTCTGGAAAATACACAAAACCTCTTAGCCTGGCACCACCCTGAACTTCACCGAATATAAAGGCTCTGTTCACAATGTCGGGGTATGATTCATTTCTGGGGAAGGTGTAATATGGTGACCACCACAGCCCAAAGGGTGAGCTCCAGTAGCCAAACCCGAGACCAATACCCATGCGGTAATCCCTTCCCAACATGCTTATCACATCTCTGGGTTCAACTGGATTGTATTGATTACCCTTCTCGTCTATCAAAAATACATCCTCTCTTGCCACCTTGACCGTTTGTGAACCGCGGTTTTCTATCTCAATGTATATGGGCAGCACATATCTATCAAGGTCTGAGGGATAGTATTTCCACCGGTTCATCTCTACCCTGACTGTCAACCCATTGGAAAGGTCTGATGGACCCTCCAGCGTCCATGTCTTCACTGCACAGCCAGAAAGGAGAAGAGTCAGAAGGAGCAGAAGGGCTCTCATGCTTTATAATATAGAGCTCATGAAGTTCTATGTCACTACTCCCATTTACTATGTTAACGATGTCCCTCACATAGGGCATGCCTATACCACAGTAGCTGCCGATGTGCTTTCCAGGCATTACAGAAAAAGAGGGTATGAGGTTTTTTTCCTTACCGGGACCGATGAGCATGGTCTGAAGATACAGAGGTCTGCAGAAGAAAAGGGCATTAGCCCACAGGAACTTGCAGACCAGAACTCTGAAAACTTTAAGAAGCTCTGGGAGTTTATGGGCATAAGTTATGACAGGTTTATAAGAACCACAGACAGGGAACATAAGGAGCTTGTCAGGGAAGTTTTTGTGAAAAGTTATGAAAGGGGAGACATCTATCTTGGAGAATACGAGGGCTGGTACTGCGTTGGCTGTGAGGAGTTCAAGCCCGAGGGTGAGCTTTTAGAGGGGAAGGTCTGTCCCATACATCTAAAACCCTGCGATTACATAAAGGAACCCTCCTACTTTTTCAGGCTGTCAAAGTATGAAAACATACTTCTTGAATTCTACGAAAGCATGCCAGAGTTCATAATGCCTGACTACAGGAAAAATGAGGTGAAAGCCTTTGTCAGACAGGGGTTGAGAGACCTATCTGTTACAAGACCGAGAAACAGAGTAAGATGGGGAATAGAGGTGCCCTTTGACCAGGAGCATACCATATACGTGTGGTTTGACGCTCTTTTTAACTACGTTTCTGCAATCAGGGACAGGATGCATCTGTGGCCTGCAGACCTTCATCTGGTTGGAAAGGATATTCTACGCTTTCATGCAGTCTACTGGCCTGCCTTTCTTTTCTCTGTGGGCCTTGAGGCTCCCAGAAGAATCTTTGCCCACGGATGGTGGAAGGTGGAAGGTCAGAAAATGTCAAAATCTCTGGGCAATGTGATAAATCCCTACCACTTTGTCAAAGAGTGGGGGCTGGATGAGGTAAGGTATTTCCTTCTGAGAGACATGCCCTTTGGAGAAGATGGAGACATAAGAAGGGAGGCTATCCTGAACAGGCTCAACGGGGAGCTAGCCAATGAAGTTGGAAACTTATTCAGTAGAGTAATGGCAATGGATATAAAGTATCTTGGGGGTAAGGTCTCGGGGGAAAGAGATTCTGAGTATGAAAATGTTGCCCGTGAAGTAGTTGATGACTACGACAGATATATGCAAAAGGTCGACTTTTACAACGCATTGGAGACTGTGCTGAGGCTTTCTTCTTATCTCAACAAGTATGTGGACTCAAAAGCACCATGGAGTCTTGCAAAGACGGATGAACTTGCTTTGAGAAAAGTTCTCTACACGCTTACCGATGGTATACATCTTCTGGCAAACCTGCTTGAGCCCTTCATGCCGGGCAAGATGGGAGAAATCTTCAGAGCTATGGGATGTGAGCCACTGCAGGGGGAGTTAAAGCCATACGCAAGGAGAGAATACCTTGTGAAAGATAGGGTAATACTCTTTCCAAAGAGGGAATGAGAAAAAACTGGTGTAGGTTTTTAGCTTACGCAGAGAAGGGCCGACCGTAAACTTTATGAAGTTATGAGCCTATAGCTCACATGAGAAACTTCCACACGGTAGATTAGCAACGCCCTTCCGAGAGAGTTCGCAAAAAGCACGTACGCTGTTTCAACTCCACACGGTAGATTAGCAACCAACAGAGAACTCATGAAACGCTTTAAGCTGACAGAGAGCAGTTTCAACTCCACACGGTAGATTAGCAACAATCTGTAATAGTCCAATCCATGAGGATAGTATAGAGTTTCAACTCCACACGGTAGATTAGCAACAATTCTACGCCAGCTCAAATTGATGAGGCGGTTAATCTAGTTTCAACTCCACACGGTAGATTAGCAACGAGTATCTGTTTCTACTGCGGCGACTGGTAGTATAAGAGTGTTTCAACTCCACACGGTAGATTAGCAACCCACAGGACAAAACCCTAAGAACCTACATAAGACAGGTTTCAACTCCACACGGTAGATTAGCAACATACTGGAAGAAAACTTTCAATTGATGTTATCTTTTAGTTTCAACTCCACACGGTAGATTAGCAACTGTAGCCGTGCCTCTATTCCAACCCGAAAAATTAAGTTTCAACTCCACACGGTAGATTAGCAACTAAGTATCCTTTCCTGCATTGCTTCCCATCCACTTCTGTTTCAACTCCACACGGTAGATTAGCAACGCATTCATGAGAGTATACAAAGATAATTTCTGGTTCAGTTTCAACTCCACACGGTAGATTAGCAACTTCTGACACAACAAACGAACAGGTGCTGTATGTAAACGTTTCAACTCCACACGGTAGATTAGCAACGGTAAACAACAAAACCTACTTCTCAAAACAGTCCTTCTCGTTTCAACTCCACACGGTAGATTAGCAACCACTGAAAAAAAGTATACCCAAAAACAAACCCCTACTGTTTCAACTCCACACGGTAGATTAGCAACTCGTATATGACAAAGAGTTCCTTGAGTCCTTAAGAGAGTTTCAACTCCACACGGTAGATTAGCAACGGGCATAGATTGTGATCGTCTCCCCCCCGCTATAGCTGTTTCAACTCCACACGGTAGATTAGCAACCCTAAATCGGTATGTAAAAAATAATAAGAAACATCAAGCCTTTTGTCA
>NZ_JBJXCT010000002.1:0-209048 GCF_046159715.1 Pampinifervens navoyensis | reverse complement strand
ATCTACATGGCGGTAATTTCTTACAATCTCCATAGGCTCTGGAGTGCAGGGATGCTATAACTTGCAACTTGCGTTATAATAGATAATACAATCATTGTGGCAAGGTATGGGGAATACCTTTACTTTTTTGACCAGCACCTCCTTTCAGAAAGGTGCAATTACGAGGTTCTCAAGATGGATTCTCATGAAGCCTGCAGGGCTTCTGTAAAGGCCGGAGACAGGCTTGATGAGGAAAAGGCAAGAGAACTCTTGAGGTTCTGGCTCTCCTTTGAAAACATGGAAGCATGCCCCCACGGCAGGCCCATATACTACAGAATTTATCTTGGAGAAATATACAAGAAGTTGCAGAGAGGTTGACATGCTTGCAAAGAGGATAATACCGTGTCTTGATGTGAATAAAGGAAGGGTGGTGAAGGGTGTAAGGTTCGTGGACCTTGTGGATGCGGGAGACCCGGTGGAGGTGGCTCTTGCCTACGAGGAACAGGGTGCAGATGAGCTGGTGTTCTTAGACATAACTGCATCTGCCGAAGATAGAAAGATAACCCTTGAAGTGGTAAGGGGAGTGGCAGAAAACGTTTTTATGCCTTTTACCGTTGGGGGGGGCATCTCAAGCCTTGAGGACATGAGAAAACTTTTAGAAGCGGGTGCAGACAAGGTTTCCATAAACACATCTGCGGTGAAAAATCCCCAGCTTGTCTATGAAGGCGCCAAAAGGTTTGGCTCCCAGTGCATAGTGGTGGCCATAGATGCGAAGAGAAAGGGAAATAGCTGGGAAGTTTATATACATGGAGGCAGAACCCCCACAGGGCTTGATGCAGTCCAGTGGGCAAAGAGGGTAGAAAGCCTGGGTGCAGGTGAGATACTACTTACCTCCATGGATAGAGACGGCACAAAGTCTGGCTACGATATAGAATTGACCAGGGCGGTATCTTCTGCAGTAAACATTCCGGTCATAGCCTCAGGTGGAGCTGGTTCAATGGAACACTTTTACGAAGGCTTTGTGGCTGGTGGGGCAGATGCATGCCTTGCGGCATCCCTCTTCCATTTTAAAGAGATAGCCATACCTGAGCTAAAAGCCTATCTGGCTTCAAGGGATGTGCCTGTAAGACCCTCGGCGTAGTGATTCTTCTCAAGACAGGCAAGGCTTCTGTTGGTAAGAAGACTCACCAGACCTCTTGCCCTTTCTTTTGCTATTCTCTCGTTTATATGAATGTTGCCCACAGAGTCTGCATAGCCCTTTACTCTTACCCTGTATTCTTCACCAGAAGGTAATAGACTTAAATCAGCCATCAGCCTCTCAACAACCAGACCATCCAGTCTCACCTTACCGATGGGGAAAGTAAAAGCTATACCTCCTGACAATCTTCTCACGAACTTCTTCACTTCTGACTACCGGGGAGATAAGGGATGGTCTGTATATAACTGAGGCTCTTACGCTGTATTCAAGCTGAAGCTGCTCACCGGCATGTATGGCCGGAACCCCTATGTAAAGGTTATCACCTTCCACCCTGTAAGGGGCGGTAATAAAGTCCTCCACTATCAGAGGATGTCTGGATAGTATGCGTCTTGCCCTTACAAGGCCTTCAAAGCTACCCTCAAGCTTCTGAGATATTACCACATCCTTTATGGTTTCAGCGCTTTTGTTATACACTTCCACTTTTACAGAGCCATCCGGACTAACAGATGCTTTGTAGGACAGTCTTTTGTCTGACAGCACAGTGCTCACCTTTTCTATTTTTACTACTTCCACATCCACCCTCCTGTACTCTTTACCCCTTTTGGATGAAACCTCATAGCTCCAGGAGATTCTGGGCAAACCCTCAGGACATGAAAAAGAAGGTGTAGCCACCATTAAGGAACCTAGAAAAAACCCTCCTAAGGACCTTCCTGCCCACCCCATGTTTAAATTTTACACCTCAGTCACCGCTATGTCAAGTTTTTAAATGGGGGGGCAATGCCCCCTCTTTTAAACTGCCACCTTTCTTGGTGGAGGCGGCAAGAAGGGTTCAAGCCCCTGTTCCTGAGCCCATTTCTGAGCAAGCTCGTAGGCTGCCTTTGCTGTGTTGAGGTTCTTCTCTATTAGCTCCAGCTTTTTCTTGAACTTTCTCTCAAGGGCGGAGTCAAGGGATGCAGTTCCTCCTGAAGCTACAAACTTCTTAAGAAACCTTGACTTTATACCCTCTTCTATGGCTTCAGTTCCAACAGCACCTATTGCACCAAATAGGGCACCTATCATGGCCATGTTGGTAGAGAGCTCTGTTCCCGCTATGTCTATGGCAAACTTGGTGGCAGGGAAGTTGAAGACCTTTACATCAAGAGACTCAAGCCTCTCTTTATCTTCTTCCGTAAGCAGGTCTTCCTCGGTGTTTATTATGATTAGTCCCCTTCTCTTTATGCCAGAGTAAAAGGGCATGGTGTAGGACTTACCCATGGTTATAACCTGTGGGTGGAAGACCATTATGACGTCTGGATAGACCACCTCTCCTCTGTCGTATATAGGTTCCATGCCTATGCGTGCATAGCTCTCAGCAGGTGCCATCCTCTTTTCTGCACCAAAGAAGGGATTGGAAACTGCATAGTAGCCCTCGTAGTCTGCCGCGGTGGCTATTATGTGTGCGGCAGTAACTGCACCTTGTCCACCGAGGGCTGGCATACGAATATTCACCCTTCTCCTTATCATAGCAGACCCTCCTCTTTCTTGCGTTCAATGACCTCTTTGGCAGGTTCAGACACATACTCAAAGAAGGCAAACCTTTCCTTGTCCCTCTGCCTCATCTCATCAAGGCCATCGTCAGAGTTAAGACCTATCTCAAGTATACAGGGGGTATACAGGTGCACATAGGTTGGTCCCACTTCCCTTGCCACATATATGGCCTTCTTTATGACCGTCTCCACCCTCTTGGGGGAAGAAACTGTAAGCCTTGCCACATAGTGGCATCCGGAGTCTATGGCAATCTGCCAGAAGGGCACCTTGTCCCACTGTTTGCCCTTGGGTGCCATCTTGAAAACATGACCTTTGACTGTAAGACCGCTCTCCTGACCACCTGTGTTGGCATACACCTCGTTGTCAAAGCATATGGTGGTTATCTTCTCCTGTCTGAAGAAGGACTGAAGGGTGCAGTCAAGCCCTATGTCAACGGTGGCACCATCGCCTGCAAGCACCACCACATCTTTTACCTTGTCGGGGAATCTCCATTCAAGAACCCTCTTTATGCCCGATGCAACCGCGTTCTGATTTCCAAAGAGGGAGTGAACCGTATGCAGGGCTATGTGGGGGAAGACAAGAGATGTGCATCCTGTAGAGTTTATTATTATGGTGTCCTCAGGGTTTGGAAGTGAAGCAAGTATGTATCTGAGAGCCATAGATTCTGGACATCCTGCGCAGAGGGAGTGCTCTTCTATAAGCTCCTTTGAGTAGGGGAGGTCCATAACGCCCCTCTTGGGGTTGCCCCAGGTGGCTCTAAACTGAAGGTCTCTTATCTCCTGAGGCATAACATCCAGAAGGTCTTCGTTTATCTCGTAAATCTTATATGACATGTTTGACCTCCTTTCCTGTTAGTTTGAGAACTTCTTTAACTATAACTTCTGCGGGCATGGTCATTCCTCCTGCCACCCTTGGTGCACCTATAACCTCAGCTTCTGAATGCCCATACAGGTATCTCCTTACCTCTCTTTCAAGCCAGCCCACCACGTTAAACTCTGGCACGAATATATACTTTGCACCCTTCACTGCCTGCTTTAGCTCCTCTATGGGGAACGGTCTTATGGTTTTTAGTTTGACAACTCTTGCCCTTATACCCTCTTCCTCGAGAAGCCTCACTGCCTCCTTTGCCTGGGCAGCTGCAGTTCCGCACGCAACGAACACCAGTTCGGCGGATGGGTCCCCAAACTCTTCTATAAGCCCTCTCAAATAGTGCTTTGCATAAGGTCTTGACCTTTCAATGGCAGACCTCACTTCCCACTGCCAGCTGGCATGGGTCGCATAAGATATGTAGTTGGACTTCATCACAAAGGGGTCTCTTAAAAACCTTCCGGGCGGAACCTCGGCATCAATTACAGGCATGGGTGCCTTGTAGGGGTTGTAGGGTGGAAGAGCTATGTCATCTGGGGGAAGCATTACCGCTTCTCTTGTGTGAGAGACAAAGAAGCCATCCACCACGGTTATAACAGGAACATGCACATCTGGCTGTTCTGCCACGGTAAAGCCTGCAAGAATCATATCAAAGAGGTCCTGTGCGTTCTCTGCATACCATATCATACAACCGGTGTCAAGCAGGAAGCCTACTTCAAGGTTATCGGGCTGTATAGAAAGCGGTGAATTGACACCTCTTGCCATAAGCACAAGCTGCACGGGTATCCTTGTTCCTGCCCACATGGGAAAGTTCTCAAAGGCCCTGAGCGTTCCTGGTCCTGAGGTTGTGGTAATTGTTCTTGCACCAGCCATGGCACATCCGGCTATCTCAGACATAACGCCAAACTCTGACTCACCCCTGAAGTATACGCCCACATATCCCTCAACCCACAGCTCACCTATAAGATGTGCAGCCTCAGACTGTGGTGTTATGGGATAGGAAACAGAGGCATCCACAGAGGCTCTTTTTACCGCTTCCTTTACCGCCTCTGAACCTGTCATGAAGTGTTTGGTTCTTGGTGCTTCAAAAAGCAGGTAGTCGGGTGAAACAATCCTCTGCCCCGCCTTGTTGTATATAACAGCCTCGGTAGCTGTTTGCATGACCTTACCTCCTGCAAAAGTTTGTTTTAAATTTATAAAAAACGCCTGCAAGGGAGCTGATTTTTATCACCGGAAGAGCTCCTCCAGCTCAATGCATAAGTCTTCAAGGAGCCTTGAGCATACCTTGCCACTTTCGCAGGCAAAAGAGTGAACCTCATACTTGCCGGACCTTAGCGTAAGCACTTCTATAATTTTCAGCTCAGGTATAACCAACCAGTATTCCTTTACTCCAGACTTAGCATACAGTTCTCTCTTTTCTTCTGTGTCTTTCTTGAAAGTTGAAGGTGAAATAACCTCCACCACAAGGTCTGGAGCACCAAATATGCCCCTATCCTGAATTATGGAGTAGTTTTCCTTTAGCACCACCACAAGGTCTGGCTGAAAAACATCCTTTTCAGAAAGCACGAGGTCAATAGGTGAGAAATAATAAAGACCTATACCTCTTTTTTCAACAGTCTCAAAGTGTCTGGCAAGCCTCTTTAAGATTTCCTGATGTCTCACACCTGGTGCCGGCATTTCCACAAGCTCTCCATCAATTATCTCATACCTCTTTTCACCTTCCAGCTTCAGATAATCCTCGTAATTCCAGAGCTTTTCTGCAGCTTTCATCTACAGAGCTCCCTTTTTACCTCTTCGGCTATTTTTATAAACTTCTCCATCTCTTCCACATGCTGGTCCCTGAGGGTTATCATGGCATCTTCGTGTCCTGCCATACCGCACATAGCTATGGTAAAGCAATCCGTCTCCGCCCTTATTATCTTCAGGGCCACATTGGCATAATGGCAGTGGACACCCACAAATATACAGGCTTTTATCTTGTTGTGCCATATGGTGAGGTTTGGATGGTTTGGGTTTATTTCAACCGCCGGGTTTATCTTGGGGTATTTTGGTCTGTAGTCATACATGGGAATTATCTTTGCACCAAGCACCTCTGCCATTCTTTTAACAAGCCTTGCTTTTTCCTTCGCCTCCTCATTCCATGCGTAGAGAACCTGCGGACCGGGGAATATGGTGGGGTTGGGTCTTGTAAGCATGGCTATGGCAGCCTCTCTCATGGCAAGCTCTTCATCCACCACCTCATTGAACATGAGAGCCTTACCCGGCGGTGGGTTCAGAACCTCTTCGTAAACGGCCACCGGATAAGGTGAAAAACCGCTCGGTCCAAGTGTTGCCATAATTTACCTCCTTAAAAGATTTCTTCTAAATCTAAGCAAAGGCCTTCCAGAATTTTTGAACACACCACGCCCTTCTCAGAAGACAGGGAATGAACCCTGTAGTCCCCTCCTTCCAGTGTAAGCACTTCAACTAGCTTTAGTTCTGGTAGAATCAACCAGTATTCCCTTACACCATGCTTTGCATAGAGATTTTTCTTTTCATGTGTGTCTTTTGTATATGATGCAGGTGAAACTATTTCCACAACCATATCTGGAACCCCTTCCACTGCCCTCTCCTTTACAATAGACAACCTATCTTCTGAAATATATATAAGGTCTGGCTGAACAACTTCCGTCTCAGACAGAACCACATCAACTGGAGCGAAGAGAAAAAGACCGCTTTTGGTTTTTGTATGATAGTCTCTAAAAAGACCAGTCAGATTCCACAGGACTTTTTGATGCCTTATACTGGGTGCTGGCATTTCCAGAAGCTCTCCCTCAATTATCTCATACCTCTTTTCATCCCCAAGCTGAAGATAGTCCTGATAGGTCCAGGGTTTTTCTTTTATAGCCATACCTTACTTCTCCGCATGCACCTCTGGCATCACCATGTGAATGGCGTTTCTCTTCAAAAGGTTTATACAAACATACACACACAGGGCACAGCCCTTGCATCTGTCCTGAATTACATAAGCATGATGTTCCTCATCTGTATACATGAGGGTATTGGGCTCTGGGCAGAAAAGGGTGCATTGCTTGCAGTTGTATTTGGTGCACTCTTCGTTGATCACCTCTGCCACATAGTACATGCCTTGCCTCCTAAGAAAATTAATCAGGTGTTTATAAGTTATAACACTTGAAGTTTTTGTCAACTGAATTATATTTCCTTAACTGAACTCATATGGGTGCACCCATCTTTTTGGTGCTTTTGCTCCTTCATATCTCCTTTGCAGGTGAAGACTGTCCAAAAGATGAGCTATTAAAAAGGATTGGCGTGCTCATGGAAAGGCACTATCTATGGTGGGACAGGATAAAGGATACTCAGTGGAAGAATGAACAGGAGCTAATAGAACAGATAAGAAAAATAGGAGACAGATGGACATCCATAACAAGGCAGGAAGAAGACAGGCTCTGGTATTCAAGCTCAAAGATGGTGGGTCTGGGTGTGCGGTGGGACGACAGGGGCTATGTGGTAAAGGTTTTTCCCGGATCTCCCGCTGAAAAGTATGGGGTCAGAGAAGGCGACCTGATAGTATCCATAAACGGTGTGAGCGATAAAAACCAGTGGAGAAGGGTTATAAGAGAGGCGGAGAAAGGTGAAGTTATAAGCCTTGAAATAATAAGGGATGGGCTTTTTATGGACATAAGAGCGGTAAAGGGTGAATTTTCAGTGCCCGTGATAGAAGAGATGGCCTTAGGGAGACATGGCGATAAGAATATAGGATACATTAAGCTCACCAATTTTACACAGCCCGCGGTAGAACAGTTCAGGGAGGCGATGGAAAAATTCAATGCCGGCAACATAGATATACTTATTCTTGACCTAAGGGATAATGGCGGTGGGCTAATATCTGTGGCAAAAGGCATAGTGGATATGCTGATAGGAGGGGAGGGCGTCATGTTCTATCTTGAAGGCAGGGGAAGAAACCTGGGAATTTATCAGTTTACAAACAGGGAGGGTTTTAATAAGCCCATTGTGGTGCTTGTTAACAGACAAACGGCATCCGCAGCAGAGCTGGTTGCCACTCTTCTCAAAAGGTATAAGGGGGCAGTCATAGTGGGAGAAAACACTGTGGGTAAGTATGTGGGGAGCAACATGTATCTTCTTGATTCCTGTGGTAATGTTCTCAGGCTAATCACCTTTGAGATGAAACTTCCAAGCGGTGAACCCGTGACCACTGAAAAGGGTATTAGTCCTGACTGCAAGCTGGAAGGGGGAAATCCTATAGAGCGTTCTCTTGAGTGTCTTTCCACTCACTCTGCAGGAGCATCTCCCGTAGGACAGCCCTGAGCTCTTCCCTGCTTCTTTCTGTGTTTATGGGTATGGCATAATGGGGTGGAACAAAGCTTTCTTTCTGCTTGAGGTATACCTCTATGTCTGCATCTGACACATCTTGCCTTTCTCTTAGCCTTTTTATTATTTCCTCCTCCTCAGCATAAGCAAGCAAAAATATGGCATCTGGAAAGTTCTCCTTTACCATTTGCCTCTGCCACTCCTGGAGAAAGGTGGCATCAAGAACCACATTTTTGCCCCTACTTGCCTCTTCCCCTGCCCTTTTTATCATTTCTTCGTAAACCCTTTGCGTCCATTTCTCCGAGTAAATCCCCTCGCCAAAACCCTCCTTTACCCTCTGGCGCGGGTCAATGCCTGCCAGCTCTTTTCTAATCAGGTCGCTTCTGAGCCATTCAAAGCCAAAATCCTCATGAAGTATGCTGGCGAGAAAGGATTTTCCAGAGCCGGAGAGCCCCATGACAACCACTATCATCTTATGCCAAGTTCCTGGAGCAGAGCCGGGCTATAGCCCTCTATGACCTTATAACTTCCCAATATTATGTTGTAAGGCGTTCCCTGAACGTTTAGCTTTTCTGCCACTTTTATGTGTTCATACACGAGGGGGCACTCTTTAACCCTTGGAGGTCTGCCGTCAAACTTCCCGGAGAGCACCTCATCAAGAGCCCTGACTCTATCCTTTGAACAGGCTATGTAGTAGGATTTGGCATGGCTCTCTGGAAAGCTTCTGAAAGGTAGCAGGAACACGTAGAGCTTGACCCTGTCCAGATGTGGCTTTAGAGCCTGCCACTCCTTTCTGCAGTGCCCACAGTCCGGGTTTATGAAGGTTATGAGCTCCCTCTTTCCCTTCCCCACGACTATGGCTTTGCTGAGGGGTATCTCTTTTACCTGAGACCTTATAAACTCTGTATACAGGTCCTGAGAAAAGCCATGACTTAACAGGATAAAGAGCAGAAAGAGCAGTTTCATATTCAAGATTATACAACCATGCTCCTTATGCTGTCCACCACCTGCCCTATTATCCAGTCGGGCGTTGAAGCTCCTGCAGTAATGCCCACCTTTTTTGCCCCTTCAAACCATTCTTCTTTGAGTTCTTCCGGTGTTTCTATGTGGTAGCTTTTGGGGTTCAGAGATTTCGCTATTTCGTAGAGCCTTCTTGTATTGCCGCTGTTCTTGCCACCCACTATCACCATAACATCCACATGAGGTGCCAGCGTGTAGACATCCTCCTGACGCTCTGAGGTGGCGTTGCATATGGTGTTTATCACTTTCACCTCTCTTGCCCAGAGGGCAATTTCTCCCACCACCTCTTTGAAAAACTGTTCGTTCTGAGTTGTCTGAGCCACTATACCGACCCTGTCTTTTCCAAGAACCTCCCTGAGGTCATCCCTGCTCTCCACCACCATGCCCCTTCCACCACACTCCCTGAGATACCCCAGCGTTCCCACCACTTCTGGATGGTCCTTTTCACCTACCAATACCACAAAGTAGCCTTCCTTACTGAGCTTTACAACAGCCTCATGAACAGCCTTCACAAAAGGACATGTGGCATCCACTATTTTCACACCTTTTGATATGAGCTCTTTCTCCTTCTGAGGCGGTATTCCGTGAGAACGAACTATTACGGTGCTTTTCTCATCCAGCTCCTCCTCGTGTTCTAAGAGCCTCAGACCCTTATCCTCAAGCCTTTTAACCTCCTGAGGGTTGTGTATGAGAGGACCCATGCTGAGCACCTTTCTTCCTGTTGCTGTATCCTTTACTGCCTCCTCTGCAAGGTTTATAGCTCTCCTGACTCCAAAGCAAAAGCCTGCGTGCTGAGCAACTATTATCTCTGCCATAGGTGGAATTATAACCTCTGTCCTTCTAAGTATCTGTGAGCTATCTCATGCAAAGCAGTGCATCCTCTGACAAGAAGCCATCAAACACCTTACATACACCCCCTTCAAGGAAAACCTCTCTGAAATCGTCGCTGAAGTCTATTCTCAGGAGCTCTCCACCGCTCGTAAGCACTTCAACTGGCTTTGCACTTACAAGCCCCTTCATGTAGGCAACAAGGGCAGAGGCAGTAGCCCCAGTTCCGCAGGCAAGGGTCTCGGACTCAACTCCTCTTTCATATGTCCTTATCTTCACTGCCCTTTCCGAAAGGGGTTTTATAAAGTTCACATTGGTTCCCCTTGGCTGGAATTCTGGATGAAACCTTATGGACCTGCCAACCTTCACCACATCCAGCCTTTCAAGCTCTACAACAACCGCCACAAAGTGAGGAACGCCCGTGTTTATAAAACTTCCTTCTATCCTTTCTCCATTAATGTCAAGCTTCACTTCCCTGTAATCTTTAGGCTCAGTAAGCTGAACCTTTACCCTTCTTCCACCTTCAATAACCCAGGCTTTTATAACTCCCGCAAGCGTCTCAAACCTTACCTCTTCTCCCACTATCCCCCTCTCGTATGCAAACCTTACCGCACATCTTGAACCATTACCGCACATCTCCGCCACAGAGCCATCAGCGTTGAAAAACTGCCACCTGAAGTGGTTGTCTGGGTTCTGTGGGTGCTCTATCAGAATAAGACCGTCAGCACCTATGCCAGTGTGTGGTTTGCAGAGGGATACCACAAAATCCTTCATATTCAGACCAAGCCTCTCTGTGAGCCTGTTTACCTTGCCATCCCTGTTGTCCATGAGGATAAAATCGTTTCCAGACCCTTGCAATTTCGTGAATTCCATGCTATATTATTATACCCAATCCCCCAGCAACCCCATGGCTCACCTCCTCCCTCACCCCCCATCCCGGGGGGTGAAAAATATGCTAAGATATTAAATCATGCTTCTTCTGAAAAGTCTCAGAGGTGAAAAAATCCCGCGCTTTCCTGTCTGGCTAATGCGTCAGGCGGGCCGGTATATGCCCCAGTATAGAGAACTCAGGGAAAGGGAAAGAGACTTTCTCAGCTTCTGCAAAAAGGTGGAGCTGGCGAGCAGAGCGAGCCTTCTACCGTTGGAGCTTCTTGGGGTAGATGCAGTCATAATCTTTTCGGACATACTTGTGCCTCTTGAGCCCATGGGCGTAAAGGTGGAGTTTCTTGAAGGTGAGGGTCCAAGGCTTGAGTGGGATGGAAGGGTGGAAGGCCTGAAGAGAATAAGTTTTTCTCATGTGGAGTTTGTGGGGGAGATAATAAAAGCTGTCAAGGCTCAGGTAAGGGATGTGCCGGTCATAGGCTTCAGTGGTGCCCCCTTCACACTCATGGCATACATGGTGGAGGGTGGTTCAAACAGAGACTTCAGAAGGGCAAAGCTCTTTATGTGGCGTTCAGAGGAGTATAAGAAGCTAATGCCCTTACTGGTTGAAAACCTCCTTGAATACTTGCTGGGTCAGGTCAGGGCTGGTGCAGATATTCTGCAGGTCTTTGACAGCTGGGCTATGCACCTTGCCTTTGAGGACTTTGAGGATTATGCACAGAACTATCTGAAGCCCCTTTTTGAGGGCCTGAAAAAGCAGACGGATGCACCTGTCATATACTTTTTCAGAGGCTCTGGCTCCTTTCTAAAAGCCCTTGAAAGCCTGCCTGTGGATGCCCTTTCCGTGGACTGGACGGTGGACATGCCCTCTGCCATGAAAAACAGCTCAAAAGCCTTTCAGGGAAACCTTGACCCCGCAGTGCTTTACTGCCATGAGGAAACCATAGAAAAAAGAGCCCTTGAGCTTCTGAGGTGCATTCCGAGAAAGACACGCTATGTTTTTAACCTGGGTCATGGGCTCATGCCCGACATGGAACTTGGTAAGGTAAAGCTTCTGGTGGATACCGTAAAGAGCTACAGCCTTTCATGATAAGAGAGGGAAGGGTATTCTTAGACCTTGAGCTTCCAGAGGTCATATCCTCAGAGATGGGCGTTTTCTACAACCCCCACATGAGGGAAAACAGGGACATAAGCCTTCTTATGCTTCTTTGCCTTCCACAGGAAGAACTCCTTGTCTGCGACCCCATGGGTGCAAGCGGTGTCAGGCTCATGAGATTTCTGCTGGAAACTGACAGAGTAAAGAAAGCCGTATACAACGACATAAGCCAGGAAGCGGTTAACTTCTTCAAAGGGATGCTCCAGAGGCACGCCATACCAGAAGAGCAGGTGGAGGTCCATCAGGAAGATGCCTGTCTTCTTCTGAGAAGGCTCAGGAACTGCCATTATGTGGATATTGACCCCTTTGGTTCCCCAGTGCCCTTTCTGGAAAGTGGTATACTTCCCGTTGCAAGGCATGGGATGCTTGCGGTGACTGCCACGGACACCTCCGTGCTTTCTGGAACCTATCCTGAGACATGTATGAGAAGATACGGTTCAAGACCGCTTCTTTCCGCAGAGTTCTACCACGAGGTGGGCGTGCGTATCCTGATAAAGAAGGTGCTGGAAGAGGGGGCAAAGATGGACTACGCCCTGAGACCTGTATTTTCTTATTCCTACAGGCACTACTTCAGGATATTCTTTATCAAGGACATAGGACCAAGAAGGACAGACAGTCTTTTCAGGAAAATAGGCTTTCTTCTATACTGCCCGAAGTGCCTCTACAGGGATGGGGCTGGGCTGGATAGTATAGGGCACCAGTGTCCCCACTGTGGGGGTTCGCTTCTCCTTGCCGGGCCACTGTGGCTTGGAGAGCTTTGGGACAGGGAGCTGGTGCACAGGCTATGGGAGATAAGGGGCAGGGTTGACATATCAGACAGCACAAACAGACTTTTAGACAGAATCAGAAGGGAGTGTGAGTGTGATACTCTTGGCTTTTACACCATATCCTCTCTCTGCAGAGCCTTTCGCATAGGTCAGTCTCCATCCATAGAGAGGTTTCTGGAAGTCTTTAAAGGAGTAAGGACTCATTTTACTCCAGAGGGCTTTAGAACAAGACTGAGCCACAGGGAGGTCCTTGAAAGAGTAAATGAGCTACTACAGAGAGCTTAAGGATTTCATACTCCAGCTGAAAGGAGGTGGGCACTTCCTGTCGCCCAGGGACGTCTGGTTTCTTAAGTTTCTTGAGGAGGAGGGCTATCCGCTTGAAGTGATAAGGGAAGGGATAAAGAAATTTTTTCTTTTCCATCCTCCAGAAAAAAGGTCAAAGTTGCCCCTTTTCATGAGCTTTAGAGAGATACAGAAGCTCAGAAGGCTTCATATGGGGAAAGCCTCGGGGAATGAAGACTGGAGGGAAAGGTTTCTGAGAAAGGTCAGGCTTGCAGAGGAGATTCTTAAGAGAGAGTTAAATGTGCATGTGCCTGAGGACTTGAAGGAGGCTGAAGACACACTGCAGAGACTTGAGGGTGAGATGGCGAAGAAAATCTGGGAAGGTCTCAGCAGGGAGGAGAAGGCAAGTATCCTGAGAAGGTTTTCTTCCTTCAAGGGGGACGAGGAGCTCTTCAAGTCCATGGTTAAAAGGGAACTTTTTAGAAGGAAAGGTTTAAAGGGTTTATCTCTCTTTGTGGACTGATTCTGCCATAGCAACCGCCTTCATGAGAGCCTTTGCCTTGTTAACCGTTTCCCACCATTCCTTCTCAGGGTCAGAGTCTGCCACTATTCCGGCACCTGCCTGAAGAAAGAGCTCATCTTCCAACAATAGGGCTGTTCTTATGGCTATAGCCATGTCCATGTTGCCCTCAAAGGATATATAACCCACCGCACCTGCGTATATGCCCCTCCTTTCCTTTTCAAGCTCCTCTATTATCTGCATGGCTCTTACCTTTGGAGCTCCGGAAACCGTGCCCGCAGGGAATAGAGCCTTCAGCACGTCCACTGCAGAAAGCCCCTCCTTCAGTTCACCCACCACATCACTCACTATATGCATCACATGCGAATACCTTTCAACCCTCATAAAACCCTCCACTCTCACGCTTCCGGGTTTGCTCACGCGCCCCACATCATTTCTGGCAAGGTCAACAAGCATGAGGTGCTCAGCCCTTTCCTTCTCATCATTTAGCAGGTCCCTCTCCAGAGCCATATCCTCCTCAGGGGTATTCCCTCTCTTCCTTGTGCCTGCTATGGGTCTTGTTTCTATCCTTTTCCCTTCAAGTCTGACCAGCACTTCTGGAGAAGAGCCTATGACCTTCAGGTCTCCAAGGTCCATGTAATACATGTAGGGCGATGGGTTTAGGTATCTCAGGGACCTGTATATGCTCTCAGCCTCACCATAGAAACTTTTTCTGAACCTCTGAGAGAGCACTACCTGAACCACATCCCCCTGAGATATATACTCCTTCGCCCTTTCCACCATTGTCATAAACTCTTCCTTGCTGTATGCTGAACGCCACTCTTCGAGCCTCACATCCTCCTGTGAGAAGTGCAAAGGATAGACACAGCTTTCAAATATCCTGCCCCTCAGGTCTTCTACGAGACTTCTGGCTCTCTCATACTCTCTTTGTATGCCTCTTTCTGTGAGCATGGGCACGATTATTTTTATGCTCCCGCTCAGGTTGTCATGGACCACCAGCGCATCGCTCAGCACAAAGAGGAGGTCAAAGACCTCAAGGGGGTCTGGTTTTTTATCTTCCACAGGCTCATAACGCTTTACCACATCATAGCCCACATAGCCCACATAACCACCCCAGAACCTGGGAAGGGAAGGGTCATGGTAAGGTCTGAGCGCTTTCAGCATTTCATCCAGTGGTCTGAGAGGGTCCCCTTCCTGAAGAAGGCTTACCTTTCCACCCCTGTAAAGGTAGGCTATGCCCCTCTTCCATGCATACTGAAAGCTTGAGGCAAGAATTACAAAGGAGTATCTTCCCCACTTTATCCCTCCCTCAGCGCTTTCAAGAAGCAGGCTGTATTTCCAGCCTTCCCTCAGTTTAAGATAGAGAGAAAGAGGCGTTTCAGTATCCGCCATAAACTCCGCGAAGAGAGGAATTACATTGTAATCCTTAGACAGCTCTTCTACCTGCTCCCGGCTGAGGTTCAGATACATGCCTATATATGGTAGCATAATAATTAGAGGAGGTGGCACATGGTTACAAAGACCTATCAGGAAGGCAAGGACATATGCGTGGTTAGCTTTTATGTGAAGAGGGATGATGCTCAGAGGGTGGAGCTGGTTGGTGAATGGAACAACTGGAAGCCTGAACCAATGAAGAGGAAAAAGGACGGCACCTTCTGGATAAGCAAGAGGCTGAAAACTGGAAGGAGCTACAGGTTCAAATACCTTATTGATGGACAGCACTGGGAGAATGAGCTGTCTGCAGACCAGCAGGTGCCCAACCCCTTTGGCACCACAGACAGCCTCCTAATTATCTGAGAATGTCTTTCTGCACCTCTTCTGGGGTCGGGAGGGTTTCCATCCTCTTGACCCTGCTGGCGTAATACATTACAGGTATCAGGACAAGGGTGAGAGTTGTGGAGCCTATGGTTCCAAATATAAGGGATATGGCAAGGCCGTTGAAGATAGGGTCAAAGATTATGACAAAGGCGCCCACTATGACTGCCACCGCAGTGAGCAGTATAGGTCTTGTCCTTATGACGCCCGCTTCCACCACGGCAAGATGGGGAGGAACTCCATCCTTGATTCTTTCCTCTGCAAAGTCTACAAGCAGTATAGAGTTTCTCACTATTATGCCCGCAAGGGCAATAAAGCCTATCATGGAAGTAGCGGTAAAGAAGGCGTTCATTATAAGATGTCCTGGTATTATACCCACGAGGGTAAGAGGTATGGGTGCCATTATTATGCCTGGGATTCTGAAGTCCTTAAACCAACCAAGGATAAGCACATACATTACAAAGAGGGCAACTCCAAAGGCAAGCCCCAGGTCTCTGAAGACCTCAAGGGTAATGTGCATCTCACCGTCCCACTTCACATAAAGGCCATCCTCCAGAAGGGGCAGGGACATCCAGAGCTCTTTAACACCTCCATAAGGGTTGGGCAGGCTATTTATCTGCGACCTCACATCAAGAATACCGTAGAAGGGCGCTTCCTCTCTTCCTGCTACATCGCCTATTACATACACCACGCGCCTGAGGTTTTTGCGGTAGATGGTAGGCGGTGCGGTGTCCTCTTTTAGCTCAACGAGCTCTGAAAGGGGCACTCTTTTACCATCCCTTGTGGTTACCTGAAGCATATGGAGCATGTCAAGGGTTCTGTATTTTTCGTCAAACCTCACTATTATGGGTGTGTGCTCTGTGTCCGTATTCTGCATTATGCCTGCCTGATAACCCCCAAGCAATGCCTGGACTGTGTGGACAATCTCCTGCTTTGAAAAACCTGCCAGCTTTGCCTTGTCTTCCTTTACTGCCAGTCTCAAGAGAGGTGCAGGGTCCTCCAGGTATATACCCTCATCTGTTATGCTCTTACTCTCCCTGAAAACTTTTAGCACCTCTCTGGCAAACTCCTGCTGAAGCCTGAGGTCTGGACCATACACCTCCGCCACTATAGGTGACAGGACTGGTGGCCCCGGTGGAACTTCCACTACTGCCACATACTTTGCTCCGTATTTCCTCCCTATCTCGTGAACCGCAGGTCTTATCCTCTTGGCAAAGTCATGAGATTGCTCCTGGCGCTTGTCCTTGTTTATAAGGTTTACCTGAATGTCTGCAAGGTTTGAGCCCTGACGCAGGTAGTAGTGTCTTACCAATCCATTGAAGTTAAAGGGTGAAGATGTTCCCACGTATATCTGATAATCGGTTACTATGGACTGCCTTGATATGTAGTCGCCTATGGCTCTTGTGGCCTCAAGGGTTTTCTCAAGAGGGGTTCCCTCGGGCATGTCTATAACTACCTGAAGCTCGCTCTTGTTATCGTAGGGTAGCATCTTGACAACCACTACCTTTGTGAGAAGAAGCCCCACAGACAGACCCATCAGGGCAAGAGTGAAGCCATAAAAGGCGTATCTTTTTGCTCTGCTTGTCAGGAGTGGGACCATAAGACGGGAATATATTTTCCAGAAGGCTGTTTCTCTTATGTTCACTTCATGCTTTTCATGCTCCTGGTCAAACTTTTTCCTCAGGAGCAGATAGCTCGCCCAGGGGGTTATGATAAAGGCAACCAGCAGTGAGAAAAACATGGCAACAGAAGCATTTATGGGTATGGGCCTCATGTAGGGACCCATAAGACCTGTCACAAAAGCCATGGGCATGAGGGCTGCTATGACGGTGAAGGTGGCAAGGATTGTGGGATTTCCCACCTCGTCTGTTGCCCTGACTATTGCCTCCCTGGGCGTCTTTGCCAGCTTGAGCTCAAACCACCTGTGCACATTCTCCACCACCACTATGGCGTCGTCCACGAGAATTCCTATGGCAAATATGAGGGCAAAGAGGGTAACCCTGTTCAGAGTAAAGCCAAAAACCTGACTGAGAAAGAGAGCTATGGCAAGGGTGACGGGCACCGCAATGCCTACTACTATGGCCTCTTTAAAGCCAAGGGCTACTGCAATCAGGAGTATGACGGAAAAAGTGGCTATTATTAGCTTCTTTATGAGGGTGTCTGCCTTTTCCTTCGCCGTCTCTCCGTAGTTTCTTGTTATGGTAACCTCAAGGTCTTTTGGTATTATCTTCCCTTTGAGATGGTCAACCAGCTCAAGAACCTCCTGAGCTACTTCCACCGCATTTGTTCCCACCCTCTTGGAAACAGCTATGGTAACGGCGGGGTAAAGTTCTCCAGGTTTTACACCCTGTATGCCCTTTTCCTCATGCCTTGGTCCAAAACCCATCAGGGTATAATCCCTCACCTCAGAGGGACCATCCACCACAGTGGCCACATCTTTCATATAAACTGGTTTTCCGTTGAAGACACCAACCACTATGTTTTCCACATCCTCCTTCGACCTTAGAAATTCCCCCGTTCTCACAAGATATTCCCTGCCACCCTGAACCACCTTACCGCTCAGAGACTGGGCGTTTGCAGCCTGAAGGAGGTGGGCTATATGAAGAGGGGATATACCATAGCCAGCCATTCTCTGCGGGTCAAGGATTATGCGCACCTGCCTTGGTCTTCCACCCACAAGAAAAACATCAGCCACATTCTGAACCTTCTTTATCTCGTTTTCAAGGGCTTCGGATATGCGTCTCAGGTCGTAGGGGTCGTAGTTTTTGCCCCAGAGTGTAAGGGTAAGTATGGGCACATCGTCTATGGATTTTGGCTTTACGAGGGGTGGCAGCATCACTCCCGGGGGTGCAAGGTCCATGGCAGACATCATCTTGGTGTTGAGGTCCACCAAGGCTTTTACCGGGTTCGTTCCCACATAAAATCTGGCGGTGACCACCGCCATGCCTTCCATACTTGCAGAGTAAATGTATTCAATGTCTTTGAGCTCCCAGAGCTTCTTTTCAAGGGGTGCCACAACCCTCCTTTCCACCTCCTCTGGGGTTGCACCTGGGTAGGAAATCATTATGTCTATCATGGGAACCACTATCTGTGGCTCCTCATCCTTTGGAGTGGTAATAACGGCAAAAAGACCAAGGGCAAGGGAAACCAGTATAATAACTGGAGTGAGCTTTGAGTCTATAAAGTAGTTGGCAAGCCTTCCAGCAAAGCCATACATGCTCAGCCTCCTACCCTGCAACCCTCACAGGCCTTCTCTATGCCCTGGATGACTATCCTCTCACCCTCCCTTAGACCTGACAGCACCTCCACCTTGTCTCCCCTCTTCTCACCCAGCCTGACAAACCTGAGCTCAAGGGTGTTGTCAGGCTTTACAACCCACACACCTGTAAAGTCAAAGCGTTTCACGATGGCAGCCTCTGGCACAAGAAACACTTCCACCCTTTCCGGTATAAGTATGCTGGCATACATACCGCTTCTTATACCCTGGGTATCCTCAAGCTTTACCTTAACCCTGAAGGTTCTGGTGATTGGGTCAAGGGCAGGAGATACCTCCACCACTCTGCCTCTGACTTTTTTGTTCAACCCCGATATGCTTACCTCATACTCCTGACCTGCCATGACCCTGCCTGCGAACCTTTCTGGCAGGAAGACTTCAAATAGATAGGGTGGTGATTCCAAGACAAGAAGTGGATGACCCGGCACTGCAAGGTCTCCAGCGTCAACTCCCTTCTGCACCACATAGCCGTTCACCGGCGAGGTTATACCCGCATACTTGAGATTGCTGACCACTGCCTGTTTCTGGCTCTGTGTTGCTTTTACACCCGCCCTTGCCTGTGCCACCTGAGCCTCTGCTGACTCAAACTGTGCCTTTATCTGGTCAAACTCCTGCTGCGTTATGGCACCCTCCTTTAGAAGGGCTGAATACCTTTCAAAGGTCTTTTTTACGGCCTCATAGTTTGCGGATGCTGACCTGAGTGCCTGCTCCGCCTGAGCTATCTGATGTTGCACTGCCTCCGCCTGAGCCCTTATGTCCTCCGCATCTATGCTCACAAGGAGCTGACCCATCCTTACACTGTCACCCTCCTTCACCAGAACATGCTTCACCCTTCCCATAATCCTTGTGGAAACTTCCACCCTTTTGTCCGCCACTATCTGACCTGTGTAGGGGCTAAGAACTTCAGAAAGCCTTTCCACATTGCCTGTGGTGATACCATGAACAACCTTTGCCTCCTGAGATACCTCGCCAGGTTTTTCTTTTTTTGTGAGAAACCCCCCGAGCCAGACCACCATGGCAAGGATTATAAGGACAAATACTGCATACTTTATCCAGCCCTTCATTTTTTCACCTCCTCTACGGAGCCTGCGTTATAGAGGATATCCATGTAAGCCTTGTGGCAGGCGTTTATTGCCTGAACCTTCTCCAGTCTTGCCCTGTCAAGCTCTGTCTGGGCATCAAGTATATCCACCATCCTGGCAAGTCCATTTCTGTATCGGACCTCCATGACCCTGAGAACCTCCTGACTTGCCCTTATCCTGTCTTCAGCGGACCTGAGCATATCCAGAGCGTTCTCATACTCGGCGTAAGACTTCTCAAGGTCAAAAACCGCAGAATCCCTCAGGAGCTTTAACTTCTCCTGAAGGCTTGCCTTTCTTTCAAGGTTTGCCTGAGCCTTTCTGAATGTGGTCAGTCCAGTGTCAAAGGTCCAGGAGATGCCTATTCCCGCAAGGTAGCCTTTTCCGTCAGCACCAAAAGGATATTCCTTAGAGTTTAGAAAATACTGGGCAAAGGCGTAAACCTGAGGAAGGTTGTCTGAAAGAGTGAGCCTGTAGGCTTCTTCCAGTGCCTTTAGCCTCTCCTCAAGGGCTCTTATATCCTTCCTGCCCAGAACTCTTTCTTTTAGAGCCTGGAGGTTTACCGCAGGGCAAGCGCTTTCATCCTGAACATCAAAGTCTCCAAGCTTTAAACCTATTGCTACTTCAAGCCCCTTCTTTGCAACCTGATAGCCCCTTATGGCCTTATCTAAGTTTTCCTCCGCCTTGGAGAGATACACCTTTGCCCTGAGCACATCAGAAAGCAGAGCTATGCCAACGCTGTGCATCTGCTCTGCAAGTCTGAGATGCTCTCTTGCATCCTCAACTGCCTGTCTGGCCACTTTTATAGCTTCCTTTGCAAGAACTGCCTCCATGTATGCATGGTATACCTGCCTTATAACCTCCTCCTCCCTTCTTCCAGCTTCAAAACCCACCGCTCTGTATTCATACTCCGCCATTTTCTGTGCAGACTGAATTTTACCACCCAGCCATATGGGCACCTCAAGGGTAAGCTTTGTCTCAAAGTTGTCTATGGATGAGGGGTTGTTTAACCTCCCTGGGTCAAAGTCTTGCTGTGTTATTCTTTCCTGATTGAGCCGGCTCATGAAGGCGTAGGCGGGCATGTCTGTTCTTGTGAAGGTTTCTTCCAGTTTAACCCTGGGGAAGAGGGCACCTCTTGCAGCCTTGAGTTCAAGCTCCTGAGCTCTCAAATCCCTCTGAGCAGACTTTATCAGAGGGCTGTTCTTGAGTGCCAGGTCCACCACCTCTTTCAGGGTAATATCCCTGGCAAAAGCCAGAGTTAGCAGTGTGAGCAATAAAATCAACACTCCCATGATTATCGCAATATAATTATATCATTATATTCTAATATGTCAAGCACCACTCAACAACCTCTTTATGGTGTTTATAACATATAGCCTTATCTTAGTGGAGCTGGCATCATCAATATCAACCTCAAAAGCAAGCTTTGAACTGTAGGGTCTTTCTTCCACTATACCCACAAGCCTTGCAGTGCCAGAGACTCCAGAAAGCTCTTCTCTGCCCGTAATCTTAAAATCCAGGCTCTTGTTCATCATTTCAGGCACGAGGGAAGAATCTGTTATCACAAGGGAGAAACCACCCTCCGATATGTCAACTGGCTCGAAGGTTCGGAAGATGCCACCAATCTTGAGGAGAACCATAAAGGCATGTTCCTTCTGAACCGGAACCCTAGGCTTGCTTCTGTCTCCGAGCCTTCCCTCGCCTGCATAAAAGATGTTTACTATAATATTTTCGTTTTTACCTACAACCCTTCCTGGAAGCACAAAGTTCATGTATCCCAGATTTATCACATCTCCAGTCAGTATCAGCCTTCTGGCGAGGGGGGTAGGGTTCAGGTATACCTTTCCCTCCTGATACTTGAGCTTTTCAAGCTTCGTATGAAACAGTATGCCCCCCTCAAGGTTCTTATAAACATCAATCAGCTCTGCCATTCAAAAAGCCCTCCACCAGCCTTTCCATGTTCATGCCTCTTGAACCTTTAAAAAGTATAACAGCTTTCCCACTGACATTCCTGAGAAGCCAGTCAAGAAGTTCCTCTGGTGCTTTAAAATGGTAGCACCTTCCTCCCAGCTCTTTGCATAACTCATAGGCATGCTTCATGTGCTCTCCCAGGAACAGGCATACATCTATGCCAAGCTCCGCACATAGCCTCCCTGTTTCTCTGTGGTAGTGCTCAGAGTCCTTTCCAAGCTCCAGCATGTCGCCAAGAACTGCGATTCTTCGAGTCCTGAACAGGCTGAGACTTTTCAGAGCCATCCTGACAGAAGGTGGATTGGCGTTGTAAGTATCATCTACCAGAACTACCTTTCCTTTTCTCAGTATACGAAAGCGTCCTTCCACGGGGTGAAAATCTGCAAGATAGTGGACGAGGTCTTTCCAGTCAATGTCCAGAGTCCTGAGTATGGCGAAGGCACAAAGGGAGTTTTCTATCAGAGCCAGGCTTGGCACTGGAATAAACACATCCACTCCATAGACCCTGAAGCTAATACCTTCCTCGGAAAGGTTTATATTCTCTGCCCTGAACTCCCCCTCTCCGAATACAAGCTTTTTATGTATGGAATAACAGTGGGATACGCTGGAAGGGCATACGCCCCAGTCTTCTTCCTCCATCTGGTGGAAAACCTCCCCGTTTCCCAGCACCACGTCATCAAGACACCCAAAGGTCTCAAGATGCTCCTCCCCTATGGCGGTTATTGCCCTTATGTGGGGTCTTACCAGCTCAACAAGCCTTCTCACATCACCTTTCTGACTTGCCCCTATCTCCACAACCCAGAAATGGCAACCTTCCCCAAAGTTTGCCACCGAAAGTGGAACCCCAACCTGAGAATTGTAGTTTCTGGGAGTCCTGCAGACCTTTCCCACTTTTGAGAGCAGATAGGCGGTAAGCTCCTTTGTGGTAGTCTTGCCTGCAGACCCGGCTATGGCAATGACCTTACCTCTGAAGTTTTCCCTTCTCCAGCGAGCAAAGCTTCTGAGGGCTTCCAGCGAATTCTCCACCAGTATCTGGGGAGCTCCAGTGGGTAGCTCAAGCCTTCTTTCACAGATTACACCCACTGCGCCCCTTTTCAGCGCATCCAGAGCAAAATCATGCCCGTCGTGGGTTTTGCCCCTTATGGCTACAAAAACTTGTCCTTTCTGCACGCTTCTGCTATCTATTGAAAAGCCACTGAAGGGTAAGGGTTTTCCAGAATGTTGAGCCCTGAGAAGCTCCGCCAGCTCCAGGGTTGTCATGAGGTTATATTATAGAGCCCAAGCAGCTTCCTTTTTGTAAAGTTAAATATCCTGTCAAGGGCCTCATCATAGCTGGAGAAAGTTGAAGGATAGGACATCTGTAAATAGTCTATATCAACTCCTATTTCCTTCATGCTCCTTACCACACCAAGAACCTTCTCCTGCGGAGGTATATATGGTGCAATAACTGCAAACTCGTCACCTCCTATGCGGAATATAACAGGGCTCATTATATCTATAACATCTTCCTTCATGAGCTTGAGTATAACATCCTTTATATCATGCATTGAGCAGCACTGAAGGTTTATAGCCCAGACGAGCCTCTTCAGGGCCTCGTTTCCTGCTTCCCAGCCTCTCTGGAGATTTATATGCGTGAGGTTCTTTATATCAAACACTGTAAGGCAGAAGCTGTCCTTCTGTTCCATAAAGGCCTTCAGAGCCGGAAGAAAAAGGTCACCCCTTATGGCACCTGTCGGGTCCATGTAATGGAAGCTCCATCTTATCTTTTCTATTTCCTGATTAACATGGGAGGGGTTTATGCTCACATACCTCAGACTATACAGGGTCTTTACTGCGTAAGACACAACATCTGGGTCAAAGTGTATTGAGGCGAGTTCTTCCATCTCCTGCATAGCCTGCTCCCAGCTTTTTGCTTTCTTGTATATTCTTCTTGAGGTCATGGCTTCAAAGGAATCCGCCACCGTGTATATCCTCGCGAGCAAGGGTATCTGTTCACCTCTGAAACCAAAGGGATAGCCACTTCCGTCATACTTTTCCTGATGATAGAGTAGCACATTGAGAGCTTCCCCGGGTATTTCTGAATCTTTTACCATCTCATAACCCAGGCTCACGTGCAATTTCATTATTTCAAACTCCTCTTTTGTCAGTCTCCCTGGCTTGAGGAGTATCACGTCGGGTATTGCTATTTTACCCACGTCGTGCACCATACCGCCAATCCGAATATACTCCAGCTCTTCACCAGAAAGCCCCATACTCTCCCCTATCTTCAGAGCGTAGAACACTCCCCTGTCTGTATGCCCTCTTGTATACACATCTCTGTATTCAAGCACTGTAAGGAGTATATTTGTGATGTTTTCTTTCATTGCGAGTAAATTTAACCAGCGCTTATTCCTTAGCAACTCCAAGCCTTGAATGAATTTTCAAACCGTTGAACCAGAGAAGGCCAGACACAAACCATATCAGCACAGCCAGAATTGCTATCACTGTCATATAGCTATATCCATGCTTTAGCACATAACCCCCCCACAGACCGCCCGCAAAGGCTCCGAGAAACTGGGTTGTGTTGAAAAAGCCAAGGGAAAGTCCCCTCAGGTCTCTGTGAGTCAATTTTGTCAGCAGTGAGGGGACAAGGGCCTCAAGCAGGTTAAAGCCCATAAAGAAGAAAAGAACCATAAGCACAATGCCCAGGAAGTTTCCAAGAAGCGCAAAAGATATAAAGGAAAGCCCAAGAAGTAGCACCCCGAGCATGAACACCTCCCTGAACCTGCCTCTCTTTTCTGCCAGAATCACCATCGGCACCATGAAGGCAAGGGCAAGAAGAATGGTGGGCAGGTAAATCTCCCAGTGTCTGAGCTTGGGAAAGTGGTAGAGGTAGACCAGTTCGTAGGGCACCACGGTAAATATGACCACCATGAAGGCATGGGTCAGGGCTATGGAGAGATTGAGGAAAAGCTGGTTTTTATCGGTAAGAAGCATGGTTATATTTTTCAGCGACGGATTTATCTCCCTCTCCTTTGACCTCTGGGAAGGCTCGGGAACCCTCAGCATAAGCACCGCTGTGGCAAGAAGGCTTAGAAATGCGGTGAGAAAAAAGAGAAATGGAACTCCAAACTTTCCTGCAAGAACCGGGGCTATTGTAAGACTGAGAGCAAAAGTAAGCCCTATGGAGGCACCTATATGGGCAAAAGCTCTTGTTCTGACCTCTTCTCTGGTAAGGTCCGCAGAAAGAGCTATCATGGCAGAAGAGACTGCACCAAAGCCCTGAAGGAAACGAGCAAACACCATACTCCATATGTTTGAAACAAGACCAGCCATTAGACTGCCAAGGGCGTAGGTGAGCATACCAACCAATATTACAGGCTTTCTTCCATGTCTGTCAGAGAGATAACCAAAGGGTATCTGAAGAATAGCCTGCGCAAGACCGTATATGCCTATGGCAAGACCTATAAGCTGTGGAGTTGCTCCTTCAAGGGTCTTCAGATAGGGTGATAGAACGGGAAGGAGCAAAAACAGACCAAGCATGCGCACCATAACTGCAAAAGTTATGCTGAGAACTACCTTCCTCTCCTGGGGCGTAAAGTCTTTCAGCATGGTTAAAATTGCTTGAGAAACCTTATATCGTTCTCAAAGAACAGCTTTATGTTGTCTACACCAAAATAGAGCATGGCAAGCCTTTCAACACCCATTCCAAAGGCAAAACCCTGATATTCTTCAGGGTCAATACCACAGTTCTGAAGGACCACAGGATGAACCATACCACAGCCCATAACCTCCAGCCAGCCGCTTTCTTTACAGACTCTGCAGCCCTCACCACCGCATATGACACAGCCTATATCCACTTCTGCAGAGGGCTCTGTGAAGGGAAAGTAAGAGGCTCTGAACCTGACGGGCATGTCTATCTTGAAGAACCCCCTGAGAAAGGTCTCAATGGTGTATTTCATATGTCCAAAGTTTATGTCCCTGTCTACAGCGAGACCCTCCACCTGATGAAACATGGGCGAATGGGTAGGGTCATCATCCCTTCTGTAAACTCTCCCCGGGGCCACTATGTATATGGGAGGTTTCTGTGATAGCATGGTTCTTATCTGAACAGGAGAGGTGTGGGTGCGCAGGAGATAACCTTCCCTGTTTACATAGAAGGTGTCTTGCATCTCTCTGGCTGGATGTTCCTTTGGTATGTTGAGCATATCAAAGTTATACTCTTCAAGTTCAAGCTCTGGACCTTCCATTACAGAAAAGCCCATACTCACGAATATGTCCTTTATCCTTCTCAGAGTCTGAGTAAGTGGGTGAAGGGTGCCGATGGCAGGCTCAAGGGGCACGGAAAGGTCAAGCCATTCTTTTGAGAGCTTTCTTTCAATCTCAAAAGCCCTTAGCTCCTCCTCCTTTTTCCTGAAAAGCTCTTCTGCAAACTCCTTTAGACTGTTTACCCTCGAGCCGTATTCCTTCCTCTCTTCCGGAGACACTTCCCTTATGTGTGCTATTGCCTGAGTTATGAACCCTTTTTTTCCAAGGTATCTTGCTTTGAGCTGTGAGAGCTCATTAAGGTCTTTTACTCTGTGTATTTCCTCCTCGAGCTCTCCCTGAAGCCTCTGAAAATCTATCATGCAGTCTGTGCCAGAGCTTCTTTCGCCCTGCTTACCACTTTAGAAAAACCTTCAGGGTCTCTAACTGCCATCTCTGCAAGCATTTTCCTGTTGAGGTTTATGCCAGCCCTTGAAAGTCCGTTCATAAACTTGCCGTAGGAAAGTCCATGGGCTCTGACCGCAGCATTAATACGGGCAATCCAGAGCCTTCTGAACTGCCTCTTTCTCTGCCTTCTGTCTCTATACTGATACTGTAAAGCCCTGAAAACATACTCCTTCGCCCTTCTGTATACATTCTTACGCTGACCTCTAAAACCCTTTGCCAGCTTCAGTATCTTCTTCTTGAACTTCCTTGAAGAAGGACCCTTTGCACGCATTTCAGCCTCCTAAGGTTTCCTAACAATCTTTTAATTATAGCATAATCCTGAGCGTGGCGGTAAAAATCCCCACCTTCCTGAGGACAGGAAAGAAAAAATGCACTACCGCCACTTGGAGAAAATTTGCTTGCTTTTGATGGCACCCCTATGCTATTATAGTAATTGTTGCTGAAGAGTTTTCGGCGAAATGCCACGACGGGTTTTAGCCGCCAAATGTGGGATTGAAAGATTTAGAGTGCAAGCTCTTCTGCGTGATAAGAAGACCTCGCTAGAGGCTTTGAAAGAACCTTTTCAAAGCCCATTTCCAGTGCTATCTCCTCAAGTTTTTTGAACTCCTCGTCAGAGTAGAATTTTTTGACGGGGTAGTGTTTTGGGCTTGGTCTTAGATACTGCCCAATCACAAGAGAGGACACACCAGCGCTTTTAAGGTCCCCCATGGTTTTTATTATCTCCTCCCACCTTTCACCAAGACCAAGCATTATGCCAGACTTTACAGGAGCGACTCCGCTCTCGGAATAGAACCTGAGAACCCTGAGGCTCCTCCTGTAATCACCCTGAGGTCTCACCTCTCTAAAGATTCTCTCCACCGTTTCTATGTTATGGGAAAGTATGTGGGGCTTTGCCTTTATGATTTCCTCAAGGACTTTCTCAGAACCCTGAAAGTCTGGAGTTAGCACCTCAACCCTTAGACTGCTGTCTCTTGACTTTAGAAACTCCACGCATCTCCTGAAGTGCCCCGCACCAAAGTCTGGAAGGTCGTCCCTGTCCACGGAGGTTATCACCACGTGCCTGAGCCCAAGCTCTTTAACTGCATGGTATAACCTGACTGGTTCTGAGGGGTCTGGTGGCTGTGGTCTTCCGCTGGATACATGACAGTATTTGCAGGCTCTTGTGCATACCATGCCCATTATCAGGAAGGTAGCTGTCCCTTTGGAAAAGCACTCTCCAATGTTTGGACAGAGGGATTCCTCACAGACGGTGTTGAGAGAATACTTTTTCAGTATACACAGGGTTTTTCCAACCAGTTCCATCTGAGGTGCCTTAGCTGAGAACATATTTAAGAAGCTCCTTCTTGCCCATACCCTCTTTTGCAGAAGTGGGCACTACCTCTGCGTGGGAAAATTCCCTTATCTTTTTGAGCGTTGAACTGAGTTCTCTCTGGCTCGCTCTATCACATTTTGTCAGGGCTATTATGTGGGGAAGATTCAGGCTCTGAAGCCAGTTAAGGCTCTCAATGTCCAGCTCTGTAGGACCCACAAGGCTGTCAATGAGCAAAAGGACAAGCTTTATGTCTTCCCAGCAGGCATGAAAGTATCCCTCTATCATTCTTTTCCACTCTTCCCTTACCTTTTTTGAAACTTTTGCGAAGCCATAGCCCGGAAGGTCAGCAAGATAAAGACCGTGGTCTTCAAGGAGAAAAAGGTTTATGGCTCTTGTTCTGCCGGGCTCTTTGCTTACCCGTGCTACATCTTTCCCCACCAGCATGTTTATGAGGGATGACTTTCCCACGTTTGACCTGCCCACAAATACCACATGCATGAGGTCGTCCATGGGAAAGCCTTTCACAAAACTACCCACAAACCTAACCTTCATACTACCTTTTCCCTCTCCAGTATCTCCCTTATCTCCCCTACAAGATATAAGGACCCAAGCACCAGCAGGTCCTCTTTGAGTTCAAGAAGCTGTTCTGAGCCATCAAGAACAATGACTTCTCTAAAGCCCACTTCTCTCGCCTTCTGATAGAGGGTCAGCATTTCTTCTCCTCTGTGATGCTTTACAGGAACAAGGTAAATTCTGTCTGAAAGCTCCCTCAGATGAAAAAGCGAAAGCTCCCACTCCTTGTCCTTCAGGGCTGTAAATACAGGGGTAAGCTTTCCCATATGCCTTTTCAACTCTTTCACAACCCTTGCCACCCCGTCAGGATTATGGGCTCCGTCCAGTATTAACAGGGGGCTTTTCCTGAGGATTTCCATCCTGCCCTCCCATCTGGTAGTTTTCAGAGCGTTCCTGAGTGCATCCTCTTTCAGGTCTATCAAAAGCCCAGTAGCCCTTATGGCAAGGCTTGCGTTGTCAACCTGATACCTGCCCCAGAGACCAAGCTCTGCTTTTTCAAGCCTGATATTTCCATCCTCGTAAAAATCCATAACCGTCTTTGCACCCTCAACCCTGCCAGAGCAGAAAAAGTCAATGCCGGCCACATAAAGGTCCCTTTCATCACACAGCTCCAGAGCCTTTGTGTATAGCGGAAACCTCATACTCCCGAGCACCAGAGGCTTTCCCCTTCTGTAGATGCCCAGCTTCTCCACCGCCCTGCTTTCGCAGTCCCTTCCAAGCCACCTGGTATGGTCTCTCTGTATGTTGGTTATTACGCAGACCTCTGGCTGGCAAACTTTTGTTGCATCCCACCTGCCGCCCATGCCTACCTCAAAAACCGCAAAGTCCACCTTCTCTTCCTCAAAGTATAGGAGTGCTATAAGTGTGCAGGCTTCAAAGTAGGTGAGTTCAAACCTCTCAAAAACAGGTCTCAGCTCCCCCACATGCTCTGAGAGTCTTTCCTCGGGTATCTTCTCACCGTTTATCCTCCACCTTTCCCTCTCATCAGAGAGATGGGGAGAAACAAACCAGCCAACTTTATAGCCATGATGTCTGAGGATGCTCTGAGCAAAGGCACAGGTAGAACCTTTTCCGTTGGTCCCACCTACCTGAAGTGAAATGTAAGAGGGTTTGAAGGATAGATAGCTTACGGCCTTTTCTATCCTTTCCAAGGTTGGAACAATGTGATAATCCCTGCCACGATACAGGTCGTAGAGTTGCATAAGGATTAATTATAGCCCCCCGGAGGGGGAAGGGGTCATGACAGGACTTTTACGTTCTTTGCTCTCAAACCCTTTGTATCCTGTTCTACTTCAAACTCAACCCTCTGACCTTGCTCAAGGGTTTTGAAGCCCCTCTGCTGTATGGCGGAGAAGTGAACGAACACATCCCCCTGATTGTCATCTCGGGTTATAAAGCCATAACCCTTTTCCTTGCTGAACCATTTGACTGTGCCTGTGAGTGACATGGAACAAAAACCTCCTTAAAAATTATTACTGAGTAAGTCCAGAAAGGTAGGCGCCCTCCCTTTCTTTACCCACTCCAGGATAATCATAAACTGTCCCCTTGTCTTTGTCAAGGGGCGGGCATATAATTATTAAGGACAAGGAGGTGAAAAGATGCATTTTCCATTGCCCTGGCAGATAGTCCTTATACTTCTCGTAATACTTGTCATATTTGGTGCCTCAAAGCTGCCCGAGTTTGGCAAGGGGCTGGGTGAAGGCATAAGGAACTTCAAAAAGGCTCTTGCCGGTGAGACAGAAGAGGAGAAAAAGCCCGAAAAGAAGGAACAGGCATGATACCACAGCTATCCTTTACGGAGATTCTTCTAATACTTCTTATAGTCCTGCTCATCTTTGGAGCGGGTAGACTCCCCGAAGTTGGCAGGTCCCTGGGCGAGGGCATAAGAAACTTCAAGAAGGCTTTTTCAGGTGAGGAGGAAAAGGTGAAGGAGGTAAAGGGCGAGGAGGTCAAGGAAGGGGAAAAGTCTTAGCCTTCACCCAACTTCTCCTTTACCACCCTTCCCAGTATACCGTTTATAAACTGTGCAGATTTTTTGCCTGCATACTTCTGTGCCAGCTTCACATAGTCATAGATGGTTAGTTTTGGATTTTTCACTCCCACATGAAGAAACTCAGCAAGAGCTATCCTGAGTATGTTCCTCTCTATATAACCCACCCTGTCAATGTCCCATCTTTCTGAAAGCTCAGCTATTAGCTTGTCAATGCTTGTGGAGTTTTCCATGTATGTCTTTACAAGTTTTCTCAAGTATCTTCTCTGGTCCTGCAGGCTTATACGGTTTGCTGTTATGTATTCTTCTACAAGTCCTTCAACTGGTTCGCCCTTCATATCCCATTGATAGAGGACTAAAAAGGCATCCCTTCTTGCCTGAGGTTTGTATATCATTCAAAACTTCTCAGAAGGTTGACCATCTCTATAACAGACAGCGCTGCCTCCCAGCCCTTGTTGCCCTGCTTGGTCCCTGCCCTCTCCACTGCCTGCTCCAAGGTATCCGCAGTTATAACTCCAAAGCCCACAGGTTTTCCAGTCTCAAGGCTTACCACGGCAAGACCCTTAGCCACTTCACTGGCTATGTATTCAAAGTGTGGTGTCTGTCCCCTTATAAGAACACCCAGGGCAACAACTCCATCCAGCCCCTTTCTGTTTATGAGCTCCTTTACTGCAAGGGGAATCTCCCATGAGCCAGGAACCCTTACAAGATGTATGTTTTCCTCAGCGCCTCCGTGCCTGATTATACAATCTGTAGCACCCTCTATCAGTCTGTCCACCAAAAGATGATTAAACCTGCTGGCCACTATACCAATGCTTATACCTTCTGCCTTCAGAAGACCCTCATACTTCTGCATCGCCTATCCTCCAGTTGTCTATGAGCCTCGTGTTTCCTACCCACACTGCAAGAAGTATTCTATCACCTACGCTTGCCTCCTGCACCGGCCTTAGGTCCTGGTCAGTTATCTCTACATAATCTATACCCTTTACATGGGGATGCCTCAGTATAAACTCCCTTATGGCCTCCTTGAGCAGCTCTGCCTGCCTGTTGCCGTTTTTAAAGAGTTTTTCTGCAAGAAGGAAGGACCTGTAGAGGGAAAGGGCTGATTCTCTCTCCTGAGGGGAGAGATATGAGTTTCTTGAACTCAGAGCTAGCCCATCCTCATCCCTGACTGTTGGAACCGGAACTATCTCCACGGGCAGGCTCAGGTCTTTGACTAGCCTCTGCACAATCTTAAGCTGCTGATAGTCCTTTTCTCCAAAGTAAGCCCTGTCAGGTTGTATTATGTTAAAGAGCTTGAGGACAACGGTGCATACACCACCGAAATGACCAGGTCTGAACTTACCTTCAAGCAAGTCTGTGAGACCCTTTATCTCTATGCTTACAAGGGGTTTTTCTGGATACATGTCTTCATCAGAGGGAGCAAAGACCACATCCACGCCCTCTTCCTCACATATACTCATGTCCCTCTCTATGTCCCTGGGATATTTTTCGTAGTCCTCTCCTACACCAAACTGCAGTGGGTTCACATAGATGCTTACCACAGTAATGTCGTTATGCAATTTTGATTCTCTTATAAGCCTTCTGTGTCCATCGTGAAGATAGCCCATTGTGGGAACAAAGCCGATACTCTGCCTGCTATCACACCTGACAGACTTCAGGTAATTCCTTATTTCTCTTGGCTTTTTAAAAAGCGTTGGCATGGCTCATCATTCAGAGGGCTATAATTATAGCACATGTCCGCAAAGGGTAGTTTCCTGATTCTCAGAAGGTTCAGGGCGGGTGACGAGGACATAATGCTGAAAGCCTACGGAACCTGCGGACCTGTAAAGGTCTTTGTGCCAGGTGGACTGAAAGTAGACAGGGGGCTATTGGGCTATTTAGAAGCTTTCAACCTAATAAGCTTCGTATACAGACAATCTGGGAGTCTGATAATCTTTGATGACCTCATTGAAGTGGAGTTTATATCCTATCTATGTCTTGGGAGCTATCAGAGGTTTGTGTGGATGAACTCTATTGCCCTCTTTGTAGAAAGATGGTTTCTGCAGTATGACCCTGAACTTTTTAACATGGCACTTTTCTACATCACTCTCAATCCACAGAACCATGGCTTATTCCTTTCAAAGTTCAAGCTAGATTTTCTCAGGCGCCTTGGACTTTACAAGGAGGAGGTTTTTGAAGAAAGACTCAGGGGGCTCGTAAGAAGACTAATGGAGGAAGAAGCTTTAAAGAGACTTGAAAGATTGAAAGTGAGCCAGGAACTTCTCTCAAGACTTGAAGATGCCATAGAGGCTCATCTTTCTTCCTCTCTGTAAAGCTCAACTATCCGGCGTATGATATCAGAGGTGGATATGTGAAACTCAAATTCTACCCTCTCCACCCTCCCACCGTAGGAAAGCACAAAGTCTGCCCCTACTATATCCTTTATATCCCAGTCTGCACCCTTTACAAGCACATGGGGCCTTATGGCTTTTATGAGCTCCAGAGGCGTGTCTTCTTCAAATATGACCACGAAATCCACGGATTTGAGGCTGTCAAGGAGGTAAGCCCTCATGTGCTGTGGAATTACAGGTCTTTTTGGACCCTTGATTCTCCTTACAGAGGAGTCGGAGTTTAGCCCCACCACAAGTATATCACCCAGGCTCTTTGCCTTTGCAAGGTAATTGGCATGCCCTGCATGAAGCAGGTCAAAACAGCCATTTGTAAAAACTATACTTTTTCTGTCTCTTACAGGTTCAAGAAGTTTTATGAGTTCCTCAAGACTAAGAACCATATCTTCTGAGCATTATAGCTGTGGAGTATATTCTCTCGTATTCTCTGGCGCTTTTTTCCCAGGAGAAATCCTTCTTCATACACCTTTTTATTATTTCATGCCATTCCTTTGAGTGGTCGCACATGTGCATGTCGTAGTATACCCTTGCCTTGAGAAGGGCATGCATGAGTTCTCTACTTGAGAATTCTTCAAAGGAAAAGCCGTTGCCCTCATGTGGGTTGTCCACAAAGTCTATCACCGTATCTCTGAGGCCGCCCGTTGACCTCACTACAGGGACTGTGCCATACCTCATGGCTATCATCTGGGATATGCCGCAGGGCTCAAAGAGAGAGGGCATGAGGAACATGTCCGCTCCGGCGAATATCTTGTGGGCAAGTTCCTCGTTGTATTCGATTCTGACCCTGACGCTATCCGGATGTTTCTTCATGAACTCTATGAGCATATCCTGATACTTTTCCTCCCCCGAGCCAAGGAAAACAAAGTCAAAACCCTCTCGGACTGCCTCGCAGAGTATTCCCTGAACAAGGTCAAGACCCTTCTGTGCTGTGAGCCTTGAAACCATTCCCACAAGGGGTCTTTCGTTTGGCGTCTTGAGCCCAAAGGTTTCCTTCAGATGTTTTTTGTTGCCAGCCTTGCCCCTGGGAAAGTTTTTTACGCCGTAATGGTGTTTTATCAGCCTGTCAGATTCAGGGTTCCACACATCGTAGTCTATGCCGTTCAATATACCAAAAAAGTATTTTTTTTCCCTTATAAGACCCTCAAGACCGTAGGCGTGGTGTCTTAGCTCCTCAGCATAGGAGGGGCTCACGGTGGTCAGAACATCACAAAAAGCTATCCCCGCCTTGAGGAAGTTTATTTTTCCATAAAACTCTATACCGTTAAAGGGATGGTAAACATCCCATGGGAGGTTGAGAAGTGGGATAAAGTGGTGGTCGTATATGCCCTGATGAAGGGCGTTGTGTATGGTGAATATGGTGGGAACATGATGAAGCTCTGAATAGTGTATCTTTTTGTAGAGGGGTAGAAGCCCCGTATGCCAGTCGTGCAGGTGAATCACATCGGGTTTAATCTGCAGGCTCTTTATCACCTCAAGGCTGGCCAGAGACAGAAAGCCGAACCTGAGGGGATTGTCTTCGTATTCTCCCTTAGGGGTCGCGTATATATAATCCCTCTGATAATACTGAGGAGAATCCAGAAAGTAATATTTCACATGTTCCTTTATATCCTCAAAGACCTTAAATTCTTGCCACTGGTTGCCGAAGAAGACTTTTCCGCCAGATACAGCCCTCATGTCTCCCCTTATCTTTGAGTATCTGGGCATTATCACATAAAGGGAGTGTCCAAGTCTTATAAGGGCTTTTGCAAGAGAATGAACCACATCCCCAAGCCCACCCGCCTTTATGTAGGCGGCGCTTTCTGAGGCAACGAACACTATTTTCATAGCTCCCCTTTAAAATTATAGCCTATGGTAGACAGCCTTTTGTTAAGATTTATTGAAGAGGACCTGGGAAGGGGGGATATAACAACAGAGGGCATGTTCAGAGGTGAAAGGGCGAGGGGAGTTATAAGGGCTAAGGAGGGAGGAGTCCTTGCCGGTGTAGAGTTTGCCCTGAGGGTATTCCGGCTTCTTGGAGAGGTAAAGCTCATAGGGAGTTTGAGGGATGGAGAAGAGTTTTTTGAGGGTGATGAGCTACTTTTAATTGAGGGTCCTGCGGATGTGCTGCTGATGGGTGAAAGGGTAGCTCTCAACCTTCTTCAGAGGCTCAGCGGAATTGCCACGCTCACGAGAAAATTTGTCAGGGCCCTTGAAGGAACTGATGTGAGGCTTCTTGACACAAGGAAAACAACCCCCGGCCTGAGATACTTTGAAAAGTATGCGGTTAGAGTGGGTGGAGGCGTAAACCACAGGTATGCCCTCTACGATATGGTGCTCATAAAGGACAACCACAAGGTGGTGGCTGGTAGCATTAAGGAAGCGGTAAAAAGGGTAAAGGAGAGGATAAGTCCAGTTTACAGAATTGAGGTGGAGGTGGAGAGCCTTCAGGAGCTCCAAGAAGCCCTTGAGTGTGGCGTTGACATGGTCCTTCTTGACAACTTCAGCACTGAAGGGGTGAGGGAGGCGGTGAAGCTCACAAAGGGGAAGGTCATGGTGGAAGTGTCGGGCAACATAACACTTCAGAACATAAGGGGTTATGCAATAGAAGGAGTTGATTTCATCTCAAGCGGTGCCATAACCCACTCAGCAAGGTGGCTTGACCTGAGCATGAGACTCTTTAGAATATAATTATCAGTTTAAGGAGGTAAGCATGTTTCAGGTGCCAGAGGTAGGACCGCAGGAAGCAAAGGAAATGCTTCAGAAGGACAATGTTGTTCTTCTTGATGTGAGAACACCGCAGGAACACGTGCAGCTAAGAATTCCCAACTCAACGCTCATACCCCTTGATGAGCTCAGATACGCCTTCAAAGACCTGCCAAAGGATAAAACATACATAGTCTACTGCAGAAGTGGTGAACGCAGTGCCTTTGCAACCTATTTTCTGAGGCACATGGGCTACGAGGCCTACAATCTGGCAGGTGGCATACTCATATGGCCCTACGAAAAGGAGTCTGGACCGCCTAAATGAAAAGATTCCTGCCGCTAGCTCTTTTACTGGCAGGCTGTGGCATAAAGGCAAATCCCCAAGTGCTCAAACCTCCGGAGGTTGAGATAAGAAGAATAGGGCAGAAGGTATACGTGAAGAGTCTTTCTGGAGACATAAAGGTAAAGGGATTCGAAAAACACGATGACTACTGGGTAAGGGAGGAAGGAAAAGCCTTCTGCCTTGTGGTAGAGAGACTGGGGGAAGGCTCCAGAAAGTTCTGCGTCCCTCAGGCTCTGGAGGAGAGGCCATCTGTCAGACTTCTGGAAGAAGACACCTCCGTAAAGGTCCTTCCTTCTGGTTTTGAAGCTTATAGACTCTATGTTCTCAGAGATGGCCTTATCCACCCTGAGACAGCAAAAACTTTCATGAGGGAAATACAGCTGGAGAAGGACTACTGGGAAAGATGCTACGCCCTTACTGGACTTAAAGGAGATGTGGAGAGCCAGCCCGTGGAATTCTGCGTAAAGCCCAAGCCTCCACCCCCAGTCCCGGAGGTTGAAGGGCTTGAGCTAAGAGCAAGCAAAAATAGTCTCTACCTTGTCTGGTTTTACCCGCACCCTTACAGGGAGTTTGTAGTCTACAGGGACGGGAAGGAGATAGAAAGGACCATGGGCTTTGCCCTTGAGGTAGAACCGCCGAAGACAAAGGCCACCTACACGGTGAAAGTGGTCGGCCCCCTTGGCTTTGAGAGCAGTGGGGTGTCCGTAGATTACAGTCCGTAGTAGGCCGCTATGGCAGCAGATATGGCAAGGGCCAGGGTTTCGGGGTCTTCCTCACCCTCTATCTCAAAATCGTAGTGGGGAAGTTTTTCCTCCAGGAACCTTATGCCAAAGTTGCCCGATATAAAGTCTGGGTCTCTTATTATCTCTCTATGAAGGGGTATGTTGGTGGGGACACCTCTGATTATAAACTCATCTATTGCCCTTCTTGCCCTCGCCAGCACCCTGTCCCATGTTAGAGCCCAGACGCTCATCTTGGCTATCATGGAGTCATAGTAGGGCGGAATCACGTAGTCCTTGTAAACACCCGCATCCATCCTTATGCCTGGACCGCCGGGAGAATAGTAGGCGGTTATTTTGCCAGGAGCTGGTGCAAAGCCCCTTCTGGGGTCTTCTGCGTTTATCCTGAACTCAATGGCATAGCCTCTGAAGGTCACATCACTCTGGGTGAAGGGGAGAGGCTCACCCGCAGCAACCCTTATCATTGTCTCCACTATGTCTATACCTGTCACCATCTCCGTAATGGTGTGCTCCACCTGAAGTCGCGTGTTCATCTCTATGAAGTAAAACTCTTTGCTTTTGAGGTCCACAAGAAACTCAAGAGTGCCTGCGCTGTAGTATCCCACCTGCATCATTGCCTTTACGCTCAGCCCGAGCATCTTCTGTCTGAGCTCCGTGGGAAGCACGGGGCACGGGGTAAGCTCTATGATTTTCTGATGTTTTCTCTGCACTGAGCAGTCCCTTTCACCCAGATGAACCACGTTGCCATACATGTCCCCGAGAACCTGAACCTCTATATGCTTGGGATTGTCTAAATACTTCTCCACAAAGAGGTCACCCCTTCCAAAGAAGGTCTCCGCCTCCCTGTAGCCAGACTCAAAAAGCCTTGGCAGTTCCTCAAGGCTTCGGACAACCCTCATCCCCCTCCCACCACCGCCATAGGCAGACTTTAGGATCACGGGGAGCCCTATTTCCCTCGCGTAGTGCAGGGCGTCCTCTGGATTTTTGAGAGGGTCTGGGGAACCGGGTATGGTGGGAATGCCCAGCTTCTGCATTGCCTGCTTTGCCTTTACCTTGTCCCCGAAGAGTTCAATATGCTCTGGGGAGGGTCCTATAAAGGTTATACGGTTGCTCTGACAGTAGCGGGCAAAGTCTGCGTTCTCCGCAAGAAAGCCATAACCTGGATGTATGGCATCAGCCCCTACTGATTTGGCAAGGTCTACGATTTTCACATAGTCAAGATAAGCCCGCACGGGGTCTCCGGGAATGAGATATGCCTCATCTGCCTTTTTCACATAGAGGGACCTTGTGTCTGCCTCTGAGTATATGGCCGCCGTCCTTATACCAAGCTCCTCGCAGGCCCTTATTATCCTGAGAGCAACCTCTCCTCTGTTTGCCACAAGAACTTTTCTAAACATGACAAAAATTTTAGCCTACTCCAGCTTCTCTATAAGAAAGCTCTGGTTTGTGTATATGCATATCTCACCTGCAATTTTCAGAGATTCTCTCACTATCTCCTCTGCAGACATGTCTGTGTTTCTGTAGAGGGCTAGAGCTGAAGACCTCGCGTAATCTCCTCCCGAGCCTATGGCAAGCACTGGCTCGTCGGGTTCTATCACATCACCGTTGCCAGAGAGAAGTAGCATGCGCTCTCTGTCCGCCACAAGCAGAAGTGCCTCAAGCCTTCTCAGGCTCCTGTCCATCCTCCAGTCCTTGGCAAGTTCCACGCATGCTCTGAGAAGGTTACCCCTGAACTCTTCCAGTTTTGCCTCAAGCCTTTCCATAAGGGCAAGCCCATCGGCCGCTGAACCGGCAAAGCCAACAAGCACACTGTCCCTGTATAGCTTTCTTATTTTCTTTGCAGAATGCTTTATCACGGAAGAGCCAAGAGTAACCTGACCATCGCCACCCATTACGGTGGTGCCCTTTCTCCTCACTGCAATTATGGTGGTTGATTTTATTACTACCATTGTTATAATATTTTACAGTCTGTGGTTAGGAAAAATCTTAGCTGTCTGGAACTCTATCGGCAAACGCTTGCGTCAAACATAGGTTGCCTTCTTGAATACGTGCAGAAATTAATCTACCTTTATGAAAGGAGGGGAGAAAGTCTTTCTGTAGTCCTTCTGGATGTGGACAACATGAAACAGATAAACAGAAAGGGTGGCTATGGATATGGTAACCATATTCTTTTGAAAATTGCCGAAATAATTTCTTCCAGCATAAGGAAAAGTGATATAGCTGGGAAATACAAAGGCAGTTCCTTTCTCATATTACTTCCAAACTCTGATACAAAGGGTGCAGAGAAAGTGGCAAGGAGGATAAGGAACAGGATAGAGGGTCTTGAACTGGAGTCAAGAATAAGTGTTACCATTGGTATTTACAGCTTCGTGCCGAAGGGAAACAGTGCAGAGGCTGTGCTTGAGCTTGTAGAAACCCGTGTAGCAGAGGCAAAGAGCAGAGGCGGAGATGATATTGTGCTTATCCAGGAAGAGCTTCCCAGAAAGTCCCTTGACCACCAGACCCTTCTGCAGGTTTTAAACAAAAGGTCTTTAGAACCTGCCTTTCAGCCCATATACAACCTTGAGAAGGGGCAGGTTGAGGGTTACGAGGTGCTCATGAGGCTGCTGATGGAGGATGGGAGGGTTGTGCCTGCAGGGTGTTTCATAGAGGACCTCTTAAAGACATCTTTCATAAGCCTGTTTGAAGAGATAGTGCTTCAGAAGGCCTTTTTAAGGTTCAAAGCAATTGGGTTAGAAGGAAGGATGTACATAAACTTCCCCTACAACTTTGTCAACTTTATAGCCAAGGGTAGGCTCAAGGTCTCCGACTTTCACAAGGAAGTAATCTCCTATGGACTTGAACCCTCCAGAGTGGTGCTAGAGCTTTCTGAGGGTAAGATGACAGGCAGCACTGAAGACCTGGTGGAGCTGGTAAAGGAAGTCAGAAGCTACGGTTTTGGGGTTGCAGTGGACGACTTTGGAGTTGAATATTCCTCGGTGGAAAGGCTGATAAAAACGAAACCGGATGTGGTAAAGCTTGATGGCTTTTTCCTGAGAGAAGCTCGTTCCATGCTTAAGTGGGTTGTTGTTGGTCTGAAGAGGCTGGGATTCAGTGTTCTTGCGGAGCAGGTAGAGAGGGAGGATGAGCTTCAGCTCGTGAAGAGCCTGAGAGTGGACATGGCACAGGGCTTTTATCTGGGTAAACCACAGATACTATGAGAGACTTTGTAATTCCTGCCATAGACATCAAAGGTGGTAAGCTGGTAAGGCTCCTGAGGGGAGACTTTGAGAAGGCAAAGGTATATTCAAACTCGCCGGAGGATATGGCAAGACTTTTTGAGGAGCTTGGTTTTAAGAGGCTTCACGTGGTGGACCTTGACGGAAGCCTCAAAGGTATCCCGGTAAACCTGCCCACCATAAAGCTCATAAGAAGGTCTTTCTCCGGCATAGTTCAGGTGGGTGGGGGTATAAGGAACCCGGAGAGCTGTAGGGTTTTGCTGGAGGAAGGTGTGGACCTTTTTGTTGTAGGCACTCTGGCTGTTAGGGAGCCCGAGACCTTTGAGCGCATACTGGAGCTTTTCCCCCAGAGGGTCATACTGGCGGTAGATTCAAAGGGAGGAAAGGTAGCGGTGGGTGGATGGAAAGAAGAAAGTTCTATAAGCCCGCAGGAGCTTGCCCTTGTCTATGAAGAAAAGCCCATATGGGGATACCTATACACCAACATAGACAGGGACGGCACTCTTGAGGGCGTGGACGCAGAGCCCTACAGAGAGTTCAGAAAATTTGTGAAAAAGCCCTTGCTTGCCTCTGGCGGAGTTGCCAGCCTTGAGGACATAAAAAGGCTCATGGGTGTAGTGGAAGGGGTTGTGGTTGGAAAGGCAATTTATGAGGGCAGAATAAACCTGAGAGAGCTGGTATGATTTTTCCATGACGGGAGTGGTTCTCTTTAACATGGGCGGTCCGGACAGCCTGTCTGCAATACAGCCCTTTCTGTATAACCTCTTTTCTGACCACGACATAATAAGAATTCCCAGACCCATACAGAAGCCAGTGGCATGGCTCATCTCAAGGCTGAGGGCAAAGAAGACAAGGCACTACTACGAGATAATGGGTGGCAGGTCTCCTCAGAGGGAGCAGACTCAGGCTCAGGCTCAGGCACTGCAGGAAGCTCTGGGAGAGGGCTTTAAGGTGGTGGTTGCCCTCAGATACTGGCACCCCTTCACAGAAGAAGCCCTGAGAGAGCTTCTAAAGCACCCCGTGGAAAGGCTTGTTCTTCTGCCTCTGTATCCCCAGTATAGCAGGACAACCACTGGCTCTTCCTTTAACGAGTTTGACAGAGTCTTTAGAAGACTTACAGGAAGGGGCAGGCATTTTGCACTGACCACGCTCAGGGGGCAGGAAAACCCCTACTTTTACCCCTCCTCAGTGCCTATACTCAGGATAAACTGCTATCACAACCACCCCACCTACATAAGGGCGATGGTGGAAAACATAAGAGAAAACCTGCCCAGATGGCAGGAATACTTTTTCCTCTTTACCGCCCACAGCCTCCCTGTGAACATCATAAAAGAGGGGGACCCCTACCAGAAACAGACTGAGGAGACAGTAAGGCTGATAATGGAGCACTTTCCTGGTGTAAGGCATGCTCTGGGCTATCAGAGCAAGGTGGGACCCACCAAGTGGCTTGAGCCTTTTACCGACAGGCTTTTAGAAGAGTTCATAAACTCAGGAGTGAAAAAGATAGCGGTTATCCCCGTGTCCTTTACCTGCGAGCACTCAGAGACCCTTTACGAGCTTGATTACCTTTACGGAAACATGGCAAGGGAGAGGGGTGTGGACTTTGTGAGAATACCCACGCTGAAAACACACCCCACCTACATACAGGCTCTTAAAGAGCTCGTGCTTCAGACTATCTCAAGCTGTGAGAATATAAAAGGTATCTCGTAGTCCGCAGACTCCCTTGAGTCTGAAGCGTGCACTGCATTCTTGCCCTTGTCGGTGCCAAAGAGAGCCCTTATGGAGTTGGGTGCTACTTTTCTTGCCTCGTTGCTGTCTGTTGGACCTATGATTTCCCTTACCCTCCTTATGGCATCCTCGCCCTCCAACACCATGGCAACCACCGGACCTGAGGTCATGAATTCCACAAGCTCACCGAAGAAAGGTCTTTCTCTGTGAACAGCGTAAAAACCCTCTGCCTGCTCTCTTGTAAATCTGAAGAGCTTGAGGGCTCTTATTTTAAAGCCCTCGGATATAAACCTGTCAATTATCCTGCCTGTGGCTCCCTTTTCAAAGGCGTCGGGCTTTACAATAACCAGCGTCCTCTCCATCTGTTACCTCCTCTATTCTCCTTCAAAGGATTGTAGCTCTTCCATAAGGGATTTGACCTGATGCATCACCGCACCCAGCAGGTTTTCCACAGAAGAGCTCCAGTAGGCTTCGTTGAAAACCAGCTCCTTCTGAGGACCTTCCTCATCACCCTCAAGGTAGGTTATGACCACCGTTGGATATTCCACATCGTCCCTTTCGGGCATGAGAAGCTCCACGTCCACCTCTGGAGGAATTGCCATAGACTTTAATCTTTTTGAAAGTTGTTCAAACTTTTCTCTGGGGTATTCCATGTCAGCCTCTCAGGATTCCTTCAAGCCCTCTCTTAACGGAGGCATCCAGCACAAAGCTTGATGTCTTGAGAAGAAAGCCCCCAATTAGCTCAGGGTCTTCTACCACCTCAAACTCGTAATCCCTTCCTGTGAACTCTCTTATGACTTCCTTTATCCTTTCCAGCTCCTGCTCGTTTACCCTCCTTGCCAGAACCAGCAAAGCCTTACTGAGCCTGAGGAGCTTTTCCACCTCGTAATCATAGACTCTTCTGACTTCCCCCAGTATGGGGACAGCGTTGACCTCAAGCAAATAGTCAAGAACTTCATCCACCCTCTGGTCTATACCCAGTCTTTCTCTGAGACTTCTCAGAAATTCAAGCTTTTTCTCCTTGGGTATAGTGGGGTTGAGCACAAAGCCCCTGAAGTCCTTTTCTGACCTGTATAGCCTGTAAAGAAGCTCCAGAAGCTGGGATAACTTCAGAAGCTCCTGCCTTTCCTTTGGAGACTTTTCCAGGAGCAGCTTGGCGATTTTTCTCACTATCTCCGGTCTTGCGGTCATCTTTCCGCCTCCAGTTTTTTGAGGGATTTCTCTATGTATGCCCTCTGGAGCTTTTCATCTTTAAACCTTTCCTTAAGAGCATCCACCGCAAGCTGGTATGCCCTCCCCGCACCGTAGCGAAGAAGCTCCTCCTTTGCCTTCTTTAGCTCTATGTCTATGACCTCCTTTGTCTTCTCCCTTATCCTGCCAGCTATTTCCTGCGCCTTTTTCTCCTCCTCCTCTCTAATGGTCTGTGCAGTCTGCTGGGATATCCTGAGTTGCTCCTGATACCTTCTCTGAGCGTCCTGAAGGCTATCCTTTGCTCTTCTTAGCTCTTCCTGAGCCTCCGTAAGCTCCCTTTCAGAGCCTATCAGCTTTTCAGTAAGGCTATGAAAGTATCTGTTAAAGGCTTCTGAGATGGGCTTTCTTCCAAAGTAGTAGACTATACCCAGAAAAGCCAGTATGTTGAGACCTTTCCACAGGAGCTCAAGGGTGTGGTTTCCTTCACTCATGCCGCCTCCTCCAGAACCTTGCTGGTGATGAGCTCTGCAATTTCCCTGACTCTTTCATCAAGCTTTCTTTTCTCCTCCTCAAGGCTCTTCCTTATATCTTCAACAGCCCTTGATATCTCTTCCTGAGTTTCCTGCTCCACCTTTGCAAGAATTTCAGCCCTGAGCCTTTCTGCCTCCCTTCTTGCCTGCTCCAGTATCTGGTTGGACTCCCTTCTTCCCTTTTCCAGTATGCTCTGGGCTTCCTGAAAATGCCTCTGAGCCTCTTCTCTGAGCCTTATGGCTTCCTCCGTGTTTTTCTGCGTGAGCCTCTCCCTCTCCTCTATAACCTGAGAGTAGGGCTTTACAAGGATGCTTCTCACTATGGCGGTGAAGACCAGAAAAAGTATCGCCTGAATAAAGAGGGTTATGTTGGGATACATGGCTTGCTGTATATCCATGACAGCCTCCTGTAGGTATTATAGCATATCCTCTATCTCTTTTATGAGCTTCACCCTTCTTTCGTGCCTGCCACCTTCAAAGTCTGCGGAAAGCCATGCCTCCACTATGGCAAGGGCAAGGTCATCTCCCAATATCCTGTCTCCGAGGCACAGCACATTTGCGTCGTTGTGCTTTCTGCTCATACGAGCCATGTATTCATTAAGACACAGAGCAGCCCTTATGCCCCTGAACTTGTTGGCTGTTATGGACATGCCTATACCAGTCCCGCAGACCAGAATCCCTCTCTGAGCCTCATCCCTCTGAACCGCAAGACATACATCCCTTGCAAAGAGAGGATAATCGGTGGAGTCTGTGGACTCCGTCCCAAAGTCAATTACCTTATAACCCTTTGAAAGGAGAAACTCCTTAATCTTCTCCTTGAGGGGAAATCCTGCATGGTCTGAGCCGATGGCTATGCTGAGCATGTTTTAATTATAAGCTATAATTTAATCGGTGAAAGCTCAAAAAAGCCTGATATTTAGAATTACCTTCTTATACCTACTGATAATCCTTCCGGTTTACGCTGTTATTTACATAATTGCCTCCCGTTATGTAAAATCCTTCACCCAGAACATGGCACATCAAACAGCCCATGGGATTTCAAATCAGGTTTTCAGCTCCATATATCAGGTTATGAAAAGGGGGTGGGAAAGAAAAGACCTTCTTGAATTTATGAAGGCTATTGAGGTCTCTTATCAGGGAACCCCGGTAAGCATAAACTTATACAGGTCGGATATTGTAAAGGAGATTTATGGAACTGTTCCTGAACCTGCAAAGACAGCCATGCATCTTATAGCCATGAGGGGCGAAGCTCAGAGCAAGTTTGAAAAAGGCGTTTATTTTTACATAAAACCCATCAAGGCAGAAAGTGAATGCCTCAGGTGCCACTGGAATGCAAAGGAGGGCAGTGTCCTCGGACTTGTGGAGACAAGCATAAATCTGAAAGCCTTTATTTCTGGCATTGAGAGCACTTTTAAATTCCTTACACTTACGCCTCTTTTGTTCTTTTCTGTGCTGTTTACATTTCTTATGTTCACATTCAGAAGTCTTATAAAATCCTTAAGTAATAGCATAAGTGAAAGTATTGAAAGCATAAAATCCGTTGAGGATGTGGAAAGTCTCCTCAGAAGAACTGAAATATCTTACAAAGAACTTAAGCCTATTTACGAATCACTCCAGCATCTTGGCACCAGAATAAAATTAATAGCCATAGATAGGGACATTTTAGATACGGAAGCCAAGCTTTTAGAAAGGTTCATAATAACTTCAAAGACCATAAAAAACTGGCACGATTATGTAAAAAACCTTATAAAGGAGATGAATTCCATAATCCCCATAGACATAGTCTTCTCACTCTTCCTTGAGCCGGATGTGCTCAAGATTGAAATATTCTGGTATAAAAGGGCAGATGAGGAGACAAAAAACTACATAGAATCCTTCATAAAATCAAAAGTAAGCCTTGAGCTTCCACTGTCTCTGCTCATGGGAAGACAGCTATACCTTTTTCACCATACGGTAAACGGTTCTGAAAGCTATAGCGAAGAGGACAGAGAAAAAATAAGACTGAGAACAAAAGCTGTTTTCTTTGATAAGCCGCAGGTTGGGGGAATCGTTGGCGTTGGAGTGGAATCTTGTGTGATGGAGGACCCTGCAAAGCAAGCGGTTATCAACAGCCTGCTTTCAACCCTCGTGAACGCCATAGGCTCTTCAAAGGCTATAAGTGATTACATAGAGCAGGTAGAGTTTTATGCCATGAGGGACCCGCTCACCACACTCTATAACCAGAGGACCTTCTGGGAGCTTTTGAACTATGAGATGGAAAGAGCAAAGCGGTTTGACAGGAAGCTTTCCCTGATAATCCTTGACCTCGATAATTTCAAATTCATAAACGACACCTATGGTCACCATGTGGGTGATACGCTTCTAAAAGAAGTTGCAAGGGCCATAGGTGAAAGAAAGAGAAAGGCAGACATAGCTGCAAGGTATGGAGGGGATGAATTTGCCATTATAGCTGTTGGGGCTGACCCACTTAACGCCTACAGCCTTGCATCATCTCTTAAAGAACACATAGAAAGCATCACACTGACCCTGCCTGACCAGAGCTCCGTATCACCGAGAGTTTCCGCTGGGATAGCAGTATATCCAGACCATGCGAACACACCAAAGGACCTTTTTCTCATAGCAGACAGCATGCTCAGAAACGCCAAAGAAGAGGGCAAGGACAGGATAAGGCTTCCAAGTCAAGAAGACCTTGTGCAATCATACAGAGAATACAGTAGTAAAGCTATAAGGGTTCTAACTTCTCTTGACAGAGGGGAGATTTATCCATTCTTTCAACCAATACAGGACCTAAGAACAGGAGAAGTGTTTGGTTATGAGGTTCTTATGAGAATAGGCGAGGGTCTCTTACCTGCGGGTGAGTTTATAGAGATGGCTGAGAGGCTCGGTGTTGTTTTAAGGATGGATGCCATGGTCTATGAAAAGGCTATCAGGAAAGCCGGCGAGGTCAACTACCGGGGTAAGCTTTTCCTCAATCTATCCCCAAGGGCTATGCTTATGAATGACTTTATTAAGAACATGAAAAGGCTTATACAATCCTATGACATAGAGCCTTCACAGCTTGTTTTTGAGCTTACTGAGAGGGAAAGTATAAGGAACATAAGCCTTCTTGAAAGGTTTATAAGATTGCTCAAGGCTGAAGGTTTTCTCTTTGCCATTGACGACTTCGGTTCTGGGTATTCCTCTTTCCATTACATAAAGAAACTGCCCGTTGATTTTGTAAAACTGGAAGGGGAGTTTGTAAAGGACCTGAAGGAGGACTGGAGAGACAGGATATTCATAGAGTCCGTGGTAACCCTCGCAAGGGGAATGGGTATGAAAACCATTGCGGAACACGTGGAAAGCGAAGAGGTCCTCAGAATACTGAAAGACATCGGAGTTGACTATGCTCAGGGTTATTACATTGGTAAGCCTTCAGAAAGGCTGGTTTGAAGCTCTATTCTTTAACCAAAGAAGACCATAAAAGACAAGAAAGAAGACAACAAAAAGGTAGGTAAGAAGTCTCAGAAGCTCAGGCTCTATTCTTATGTATATGAGCTTTTCAAGGTAATGGATTATGAAGGAGCTGTCGTATGCCTGTGCACCCGCCTTCTTTCTGAGCCATATCTCAAGGTATGTAAGGGGGCAGTGAAGTTTTGTGATGTTGAGGAAAAGGGCAAAGAGGACTCCGCCCATGTGGAGCCATCTTATTGCTCTGAATCTAAGGGAAAAGACCCAGCCCGTTAGCAGAAAGACTATCCAGAGAAAGTGGACAAAGACCACCACATGGGCAAGAAAGAGGTAGAGCTCCTTCATCCACCGGTCAGCATCTCTCTGAGGAGCCTGTTTACCACCTGTGGGTTTGCTTTGCCCTTTGCCTTTTTCATCACCTGACCCACAAGAAAGCCAAAGACCTTCTCTTCACCAGCCCTGAAACGTTCCACCTCTCTGCTGTTTTCTTTCACCACCTCTTCAATCATTGCCCTTATGGTGTCTTCATCACTTACCTGCCTGAGTCCCTTTTCCTCTACTATTTTTGAGGGCTCCTTGCCCGTGGAGACCATCTCTTTTAACACCTCTTTTGCCAGTCTGGAAGAAAGAACGCCTTCCCTTATGAGCTTTACGAGCTCCGCAAGGCTCTGGGGGCTTACCGTGGAGTTTTCTATATCTTTTCCAGCCTCAGAGAGGTTTCCAAGAAGGTCGTTTAGCAGCCAGTTGGCGGTCAGTTTAGGGTCTTCTGGATAAAACTTCAGAGACTCCTCAAAGAAGTCTCCCAGATCCTTGTTGTCGGTCAGAACCCTTGCGGAATACTCGTCAAGGGCATAATCTCTGATGAACCTCTCAAGCCTCTGCTCTGGAAGCTCTGGCATGCTCCTTCTTATACTTTCTATCCAGTCTGCAGGAATCACGAGGGGGAGAAGGTCCGGGTCTGGGAAGTATCGGTAGTCTTCTGCCTCTTCCTTTGTTCTCATGGGATGGGTGAGCCCCGTGGAGGGGTCAAAGGTCCGTGTTTCCTGAATCACCTTCTCACCGGACAGCACCAGCTTTATCTGACGCTCCATCTCCGCCTCTATGGCTTTCTGCACAAACCTGAAGGAGTTTACGTTCTTTATCTCCACCCTTGTGCCGAGCTCCTTTGAGCCCTTTGGTCTTATGGAGAGGTTTATATCACAGCGAAGCTGTCCCTTTTCCATGTCTGCACGGGACACGCCCGCATATCTCATTATGTTCCTGAGCCTTTCAAGAAACTCCCTCGCCATCTGGGGAGAGTCTATGTCCGGCTCTGTGACTATTTCCATGAGGGGCGTGCCCGCCCTGTTGAGGTCCACATAGGTCTTTGAGCCTTCGTGGATGTTTTTACCCGCATCCTCCTCCATATGAAGCCTTCTTATCCTTACCCTCTTGCCACCAACCTCAAGCCATCCGTTGACCGCAAGAGGCTCCTCATATTGAGAAATCTGATAGCCCTTTGGAAGGTCTGGATAGAAGTAGTTCTTTCTTGCAAAGACTGAGCGGGTGTTTATCTGACAGTTCAGGGCAAGCCCTGCCCTTATGGCAAACTCCACTGCCCTCCTGTTTATAACCGGCAAGCTGCCGGGAAGCCCAAGGCATACAGGACACACGTTGCTGTTGGGCTCTGCACCGAACTCCACCGGACAGGAGCAGAAGAGCTTTGTTCTTGTGTCCATCTGCACGTGTATCTCAAGACCTATAACTGGCTCAAATTCCATGCTCATGCTTATATTATAAACTTCTGAGCCTTTTGCTCCACATCCCCTTTTCCTTTCTCTCTTTAAAGGTGAGCTCCACACTGTGGAGGGAAAGCTCCTGCAAGACTTTTGCGTATTCCTTCTCCGCCCTTTCAAGCCTTTTCAGGGCATACTCAACGTAGTCCTGCGATATGTCTATACCTATGTAATCCTTTCCCAGTAGCTTGGCAGATACCAAGGTAGTTCCAGTCCCGCAGAAGGGGTCTATAACTATGCCTTTTCTGTCCTCAAAAATGGAATGAATGATTCTGGTGGGCAGTTCTATGGGGAAGACCGCAGGGTGACCTTTGTGTCCCTGTTCAGGTCTTATATCCCATACAGATGTGAGTTTTGCGTGTCTGGGATTTAGCTCTCTTGGCTTTCCTTTTACAAGCCAGTATATTCTCTCTTCAACCTGCCAGAACCTCCACCCTCTTATGTTGCCCGCTATCCTTCTGTTCCAGATTATCTCCTGCCACAAGGTCCACCTGCTTTTACCCAGCCATTCAAGGGGATGTATCATCCTGCCGTTTTCATACCTCACCTTGTGGTTATAAAAGAAACTGCCACCTTCCTTTACAACCCTGTATAGCTCGTCAAGCACATCCACCTGCCATATTTGATAGTCCTCTTCAGACATAACATCTTTGTATCCTCTGTAGACTACCTTCGAAACGAGCCAGCCTCCATGCTTCTCCTTTTTGTTATAGGGAGGTGAAGTTATGCCAAGGTCAACACTGTCTGAAGGCATTTCCCTCAGAACCTCTAGAGCATCACCACATATAACCCTGTTTATAAATTCTTCAATCCTGCGCATTTTTCCTTCTAAAGTCCTCTATGGCCTCTATAAGGTCTCTTGAGAGGAAGTCATAAAACCTTTCTATGTCCTTTCGTAAAAATACCGCTTTCAGGCTACTACAGTCCCTGTAATCCCTTATAGAGAAGCTGGCGGAACGCAGATACTCTCCCGGTCTACGAACTTTATCTGGAAAGCGTCTTTTTATCAGGTTGTAAAGCCTGTCCTTCAAGCACAAAAAGTCAAACTCAAAAAGGTATATCAGTTTGCCGTGCACGAACCCACAGGTCAAAACTTTAGGGTTTTCTTTCATATCCCTTTCAAATCTTTCTGGAGTATAATCATTAAAACTTCCGCCACCATTGAGTTTTTTGTCTCTGCTATCTGTATTCTTCGGTTTTACCTCGCAGTAAGTCACTATGCCTTTATCCACATGTTGCATATAGCCGTTGTATCCAAGCTTTTCTTCGGTGGGTTTATACCCGGCTATATATATTGCAGATAGCTCCCTAAGCCTTGAGGAATTTTTGTCATTGTAATACATGGTCATAAGGTCTATAAGGAGGGATTCCAATGTAGGTCTTGACAAACTTCTAAGAAATCTCTCAAGCTGTTCACTTTCATCGGTGGCGTAAAGAACTATGCTTTTTCTGAGGTTTTCGTTCATGCGATATAATTTTAGCATGCTCAGAAGGCTCCTCATTGCCACCACCAATCAGGGAAAAGTGAGAGAGATAAAAAGTCTCTTTGAAGGTTCAGATATTGAGCTTCTCATGCCAGACACAAGCCTGGAAGTGGAAGAGAGGGGCTGTAGCTTTCTGGAAAACGCCTACATCAAAGCCAGAGCATACTACGAGGTCTACAGAATTCCCGCCCTCGCTGAGGACTCGGGGCTTGTGATTCCTGCCCTTGAGGGCTATCCAGGTGTGTATTCCAGCAGGTTTTACCAGATTGATTGGGGTGGAAAAGAGCCGGTAAAGGAGAGCAAAGACAGAGCCAACATAGAAAAGGTGCTCAGGCTCATGAAGCATATGGAGGACAGAAGAGCCTACTACACTGCCTTTGTGGTAGTTTATGCAGAGGGGGGAGGTCTGTGGGCTGAAGGAAGATGCTACGGCACCATACTTACAGAGCCAAGGGGAGCTGGAGGCTTCGGATACGACCCCATATTCCAGCCGGAGGGCTTCCTCAAGAGCATGGCAGAGCTAAGCATGGGGGAGAAAAACCTCATATCCCACAGGGGCAAAGCCGCCAGAAAACTGATACAGATGCTAAAATAGCAATTCCATGAGGATAGCCTTCATATCCACAAGAAATGCAGTAAGGAGCATAATGGCTGAGGCTGTGGCAAGAAAACTTTCAAGGCTTGCACTTCTAACTCCGGATATATACTCTGCAGGTGTGGAGCCAGCAGGTAGTGTGCCGGAGGAAGTCATAAACCTCCTGAAAGAGAAGGGCTATGCCACAGACAACCTTCATCCAAAGGGAATGGAGAGCATACCCTATGACCAGATAGACCTGCTCATAACTCTTTCCCCGGAGGCAAGAGACATGTGTCCCTATTCGGAAAGACACATGAGAAGGGAGCACTGGGTGCTTGAGGAGCCAAAGACTCTGAAAAGAGAGGACCTATCAAGGCTTCTGGAACAGTTAGAGAATCTCATAAGGGCTCTCTTTAAGATAAGTTAGACTTATCCTTGCCATAAGAAGGATTTATATTAAAATTTTAAACTGTAATGATAGACATCAGCAAGCTCAAGACCTTTGTGGCGGTTGCAGACCTGGGAAGCTTTTCAAAGGCTTCTGAAATACTGTATATAACTCAGCCCGCCGTAACCCAGCAGATAAAAGCCCTTGAGAGGATAATAGGTGCAAAGCTTTTCCAGAGACAGGGTGGAAGGATAGTGCTTACCGACGAGGGCAAGAGGATATACCAGATAGCCAAGAGTCTCCTGGCAAGTTATGAGAACCTCATGGAGGAGATGGCAAAGATAAAAAAGGACTTTAAGGACACACTGCTTCTGGGCATAAGCACAACCCTGAGCGAATACAAGGTTCCCGAGCTTCTGGTGGAGTTCCACCAACAGCTTCCCAACATCTCCATAAGGGTCCTTGTGGACAATTCACAGCACATAGAAGAGGGTCTCTCCTCAGGCGTCCTCAACATAGGAGTGATAGAGAGAGAGCCCTCTGAAAGGTTCAGCTCCATCAAGTGGTTCATGGATGAGGTGGTCTTCTTTACACACCCTTCCCATCCCTTTGCCAAAAAGGGGGAAATAGAGCCTGAAGAGCTCTACGGAGCGGACCTCATATTCAGAGAGGTGAGTTCAGGCACAAGGAAGGTGGTCAAGGAGGAGCTGGAGAGGCTTGGCATAATCTTTGAAAGGCTGAACATAAGGATAGAGATAAACTGTGGAAGGTCTATCCTGAGCATGGTAAAGAAGGGCTACGGCTGTAGTTTTCTTTCTAAGGGCATCGTGGAAAAGGCAATAGAGGAAGGTAGTGTGGTTCCTGTAAAAATAAGGGGCTTCAATGCAGTCAGGTGGTATTACATAATCTATCCCGAGCACGAAAAGCTCACCTTCCTGGCAAGCAGGTTCATGAAGTTTCTCCTTTCAAAGGCAAGCTCCGAGCTGGTGGCGGGATGAAGAAGGGTGTTATCTTTGATGTGGACGGGGTCATAGTGGACGTAAGCCAGTCCTATCACTACGCCATAAAGCACACGGCAGAACACTTTCTCGGAAGGGAGGTTCCTATAGAAGATGTAAGAAGAATAAAGTTTTCCAGAGGCATTAACAACGACTGGCTTGCAACCCTTGAGGTCATAAGGGAATACGGGGGTGATGCAGACTTTGAAGAGATAAAGAGTTTATTCAACCGGCTTTATAGGACACTGAGAGAAAAGGAAAGGCTCATACTGGGAGGTGACTTTTTCGGGGAGCTGAAAGCCATGGGCTACCCACTTGGCATAGTCACAGGAAGACCCAGAGAAGACCTGCAGCATCTCTTTGAGAGGTCCGGGCTTTCACACTTCTTTGACTTCGTGGTGGATGAGGATACAATACAGGAAGAAGAACTGAGAAAGCCCCACCCTTACGCCCTGCATCTGTGTGTTGAAGGTCTTGGGATTGACGCTGGCGTTTATGTAGGCGACAGCCTTGCAGACTGGCGGATGCTGAGAGATTACAGAAAAATATACGCAAAGCCCCTTGAATACATTCATGTGGGAGAGAGGGTGGTGCCAGATAAAGTCAGGAATTCTCAGCCTGAGACTCTACTTCAAGCTCTTCAAGAGGTCTTGCAGAGTCTGTAAGGAGTATGGGAATGTCTTCTTCTACGGGGTAGTAAACCCTGCAGTTGGTGCATATGAGCACATTTCTCCTTTCGTCGTAAGTGAGGTCGCCCTTGCACCTTGGGCATGCGAGTATTTCAAGAAGTTCTCTGCTCAGCATCCTATTCCTCCTTTACGTATTCCCACAACTCTAACATGAACCTTTTGAACTCCTCTTTCTGAGCCTGTCCCAGCCTGTCAAGAAGGTTCTCCTCATCAAAAAGCAAATCACCGGATAGGGGAGAAAAGTCAAGATACTCAAGGTGTGCTATCTCAAGACCAAAGATACACATATACTGCTGTGCTTCTTCCTTAAACCTTACAAATTCCTCCTCGTAGGGCTGGGACTCTCTTGTGGTCCAGTGGTAAGCACCACCGAAGGGATTGAGCCAATATTGCTCATCAGACTCAAGACAGAAGCGTGCTCTCCTTACAGATACAAGGTCCGTCAGAAGCTCTCCATCGGGCATGCTCACCGCCCATACCCTGTTCTTAACAGGGTTTATCAGGAATTCCACCTGCCTGTGCTCTATCATACTCAACCCCCCACCTTGAACATCTCAAATCTCTTCGGGACTATCCCACTTCTGAGGAGCTCAAGCCTATGCTCTGAATACCTGTCAGACCTTCTGGTCCAGATACTTCTTACAAACTCCCTTATCTCCTCATCCTCCGCACCGCCTCTTATAAGGCTCTTTACATCATGACCATCATGAGCAAAGAGGCATGTGAGAAGTCTTCCATCTGCGGTAAGTCTTAGCCTGTTGCAATCTCCACAGAAGGGCTGGGTTACTGAGGATATGAAGCCCACCTCCAGACCGTCGTCCCTGTATCTGTATCTCTCCGCCACTTCTCCCCTGTAAGCCTTTTCCACCGGCTCAAGCTCAAAGTGTTTCTGAAGAAGTTCAAGCATCTCCCTTGTGGAATACACCCTTTCCAGAGACCAGCCATTTATATTTCCCACGTCCATAAACTCTATGAACCTGACCACTACGCCCATCCCTTTGAAAAAGCTGGCTATATCTATTATCTCATCATGGTTAACGCCCCTTATGACGCATACGTTCACCTTTACGGGGCTCAGTCCCACCCTTAGAGCCTCTTCTATACCCTCAAGTATTTTGGAAACCTTCACGTCTCTCCCTACAAGCTTTGAGAAAACCTCGTCCTTCAAAGAATGAAGGCTCACCGTCACCCTTTTGAGCCCTGCCTCTTTCAGAATTCTTGCCTTTTCTTTTAGCAGAAATCCGTTTGTGGTAAGGCTCATGTCCTCAAGGGGGAGTTCTGAAAGGTATTTAATAAGGTTTTCAAGACGCCTTCTGAGGAGGGGTTCTCCCCCCGTAAGTCTTACCTTCTTCACACCAAGCGGAATTACGGCCTTTACAAACCTTGCTATCTCCTCAAAGGAAAGTATCTCCTCACGTCTGAAGAACTCGTATTCCTCTCCCTCTGGCATACAGAAGGTGCATCTGAAGTTGCACCTGTCCGTTACCGATATCCTCAGGTCATGAAGCTCCCTTCCAAGGGCGTCCCTAATCATGCTCCGAGCACCCACTCACCCTTACCATCGCTGAAAACCTCCTTCTTCCATATGGGCACTCTCTTTTTCACCTCATCCACTGCATACCTGCATGCTCTGAAGGTTTCATCTCTGTGCCCACCGAAGACCACCACCATAAAGGAGGGCTCTCCCACCTTTACCACGCCCAGCCTGTGATGTATAAAGACCTCCCTTACCGGGAAATTCCTGAGCGTCTCTTCCCTTATCTCCTCCATAACCTTTATAGCCATCTCAGGAAAAGCTTCATAGTGAAGCTCCATCACATCCCCATCTTCAGGTGCAGACCTTGCTATGCCGAGGAACAGGAGACCTGCACCGCAATCCTCTGGTGGTTGATACTCCGAGAGAACACTCTCTGCACCTATCCACTCCACTCCAAGATAGACTTTGGGAACCATGTCTATAATTATAGGTTTTGTCCTGAACCCTTTGATGACTTATCTCAAAAAGTCTTAAACTATTATACATGCCGGAAGTCAGGAGTAAACTGAGCAAGGCTCAGAAGGCGGCCATACTGCTCATGGCCATGCCACCACAGGTGGCGGTGGAGGTAATGAAAGAACTCTCCGACGATGAGATTCAGGAAGTTCTACTTCATGCCACAAACATTGAAGGTATAACCCTGAAGGACATAGAAGAGGTGGCAAAGGAGTTTATAGAAGAATACAGGGCAACCTCCTTTATAACTCCAGACATAGATGCACTGCTTGAGTTTGCAAGAAAGGCTCTTCCACCAGACAAGTTTGCCAAGATATACGAGTTTCTGAGCAGTTCAAACCTCATAAAAAGCTTTCAGGAACTTGAGAGGGTTGACAGCAAAATACTTGCAAACATACTGATGGGTGAGCATCCCCAAACTATAGCGGTGGTTCTTTCTCAGCTAAACCCCAACAAATCTGCAGAGATACTAAAGCTGCTTCCGGACACTGTTGGAATAGAAGTGGTAAAGAGGCTTGCAACCCTTGAAAACATATCTCCCGAGTTCTTCGGTGAACTGATAGAGGTTCTTGCAGAAGAGATAAGAAGTATGGGGGTTAGCGGAATAATGCAGAAGATGGAGGGAATTACTCTAACCGCGGAGCTTCTCAATATGCTTGACAGAGATACCACCAACAGAATACTGGCAAAGCTGGACGAAGAGGACCCATACCTTTCAGAGAAGATAAAGGAAAAGATGTTCACCTTTGAAGACATCCGAAAGCTGGACAACAGGGCAATAGTGGAAATACTCAAGGCTGTAGAAAAAAGCACTCTCATAATAGCTCTTAAAGGGGCACCCGAGGACATAAGGGAAAAGTTCTTCTCCAACATGTCCAAAAAGGCTGCTGACATTATGAGGGAGGACATGGAGGCTCTTGGACCCTTAAGGGCTTCAGAGGTAGAAAAGGCGCAGAAACAGGTAATACAGGTTATAAAGAACCTGGCAGACCAGGGAGTAATAGACATAACAGGCGGGGAGACCTATGTCTAAGGGGGAGTTCAGACCACTTCACCATCTACATAACCTGGAGCACAAAGAAGAGATACAAACTCCGCAAGTCAAGGAAGATGCTGGAAAGCTTCAGCCTCCATGTGAAGAGTTGGAACTCCGATGGCAAGCGGAAAGGGAAAAGCTGAAGGAAGAAATCGGAACTCTCAAGTTCCAGCTGGAAAACCTTGAAAGGGAAAGGGCAAAGGTCCTTGAAGAGAGGGACATGGCTCTCAAAGAGTTAGAGGAGAAAAGGGCGGTTGAGAAGATTCTTGAGAATCTATCGGAAAGGCTCATAGAAGCCTTTAAGAACATAAGGGTAAACATGAAGGAAGAAGTAATTGAGCTTGTTTCCAAGCTTTTGAGAGAGCTTCTTGTCACTGACCTTATACCAAAGGAAGATGTTATCCTGAGAGCTCTTTCAAAAGTTCTTGAGTCGGGGGTTGAGCTCAAGGGCCAGGTGGTTCTCTACCTTAACCCCAAGGACTTTCACAGAATTTCCCACCATCTGGAAAGTCTGAAAGAAAGACTGGGAGATGGAGTGCAGATTAGCCCAGTAGTAAAGGGAGAACTGAAGGAAGGGGAGTTCCTCATAGAAACACCAAAGCTTTGGATAGAGAGGCGATACGATGAGGTGCTGCAGGACCTTCTTGAGGATATGAGAAATGAGGGGAGTGTCTAGAATATACCATAAGGTTTACAGGGCGAGCGGTGTTTACCTTGAAGCCTACAATACAGACGGGGCAGTAGGAGACCATGTGATAATATTCCCACACAGAAACAGGCCTGTTGAAGGGGAGATAATCGGCTTTAACGAGGACAGATGCATAATAATGCCCTTCAGCTATCCATCTGGAGTAAAGGCAGGTGATAAAGTATGGATAAAAAAAGAGCACATTTCCACCCTTGTGGGAAAAAATCTTCTCGGTGAACTGCTTGACCCCTTTGGAAGAAGGCTTTCAGATGGTTCACTCCCCGCTGGTGAAAGAAAGCCCATTCTCCTTGAAGACATAAACCCCCTGGAGAGGGAAAGGATAAGGGAAACCTTTGACTGCGGCATAAGGTCAATAAACGCACTCCTGACGCTGGGGAAGGGTCAGAAGGTGGGAATATTTGCGGGTGCTGGGGTGGGCAAGAGCACGCTTTTGGGTATGATAGTGAAAAACAGCAAAGTGGACGCGGTGGTTCTTGCTCTGATAGGTGAGAGGGGGAGGGAAGTGAGAGAGTTTGTGGAGGATGTGCTCGGGGAAGAAGGAAGGAAGAAAAGTGTAATAGTGGTAACCACCTCAGACCAGACCCCCATACTTAAAGTAAAGGGAGCACTGAGTGCTCTTGTCCACGCAAGATATCTTGCAGACATGGGGCTGCATGTGCTCCTCCTTATGGACTCCATCACGAGGCTTGCCATGGCTCAGAGGGAGGTAGGGCTGTCTGCGGGAGAGCCACCCACCATGAAAGGCTATACACCTTCGGTTTTCTATTTGCTTTCAAAGGTTGTGGAAAACTGCGGGAATTTTAAAAAGGGTAGTATAACAGGCATATTCAGCGTCCTTGTGGAGGGGGATGATATAAGCCTTGACCCTGTTGCAGACTCCCTCATGGGCGTTCTTGATGGGCATATAATCCTCTCAAGGAAGAGGGCAAACGCAGGCATACACCCTGCCATAGACCCTGTAAGGAGCCTCAGCAGGCTCATGCCTCAGGTGGTAAGTAAGGAGCACATGCACATGGCCATGTATATAAGAGAAGTGCTGAGCGCCTACGAGTCTATGGAAGATATGGTAAACCTCGGTCTTTACAATCCCGGGAGCAATCCTCTTGTGGACAGGGCAGTAAAGAACTATGAAGAAATCAGAGAGTTTTTCAAACAGGGTGTGGATGAGAAGGTAAGTTATGAAGAAAGTCTGGAAGCCCTGAAGAGGCTTTACGACAAACTGGTATAATTTTAATACCATGGTGGAAATCAAAAGTTATGCCGAGGAAAAGGTAGAGCTTGCCCGCTCTACGCTGAGAAGGCTTATGTCTGTTACAACGCACATAAAGAACAGAGCCCTCCTAAGGGCCGCAGAGCTACTGCAGGAGAAAAGAGATTTTATAAAAGGAGAGAACCAGAAGGATATAGATTATGCAAAATCTCAGGGACTTCCTCCAGCCCTCATAGACAGACTGCTCCTCAACGACAAACGCATAGAGGGTATGGTAAAGGTTCTCAGAGATGTGGCAGGGCTTCCAGACCCTGTGGGAGAGATAACGCGCATGTGGACTCTGCCCAACGGTCTTCAGGTGGGCAGGATGAGGGTTCCCCTCGGGGTAATCTTCATAGTATACGAAGCAAGACCCAACGTGACCATAGAGGCCGCCTCTCTGTGCATGAAGTCTTCAAATGCGGTTATACTGAGGGGTGGAAAAGAGGCTATAAACTCCAACAGAGCCCTTGTGGAGATACTCCGTCAGGCATGCAGAGAAACAGGCTTTCCGGAGGAGGCAGTGCAGTTCATAGACAGACCTGAGAGGGAAATAGTATGGGAAATCCTTGGAATGGAGGGCAAGGTAGATGTGGCGATTCCAAGGGGCGGTGAAAGTCTCATAAGGGCCGTGGCGGAGAAGGCAAAGGTGCCTGTAATAAAGCACTACAAGGGGGTCTGCAACATATACGTGGACGAGGAGGCAGACCTCATAAAGGCCTATCACATAGTATACAACGCCAAGGTTCAGAGGCCATCTGTCTGCAACGCCGTGGAGAACCTCATAATCCACAGAAGCCTTTTAAACAGCTTCTGGCCAAGGATGGCTGATATACTGGGAAGGGCTGGCGTAGAGCTAAGGTGCGACCAGGAAAGCCTTCAGGCAATAAGGTCAAGACCGGAGCTGTCCCATGTGAAGGCAGTGCCTGCAACGGAGGAGGACTACTATGAGGAGTTCCTTGACCTTATACTGGCGGTAAAGACTGTGGGTAGCCTTGAGGAGGCAATGGACTTCATAGAAAAATACGGCTCAAAGCACTCAGACGCCATCATAACGGAAAACTACACAAAAGCCATGAAGTTCATAAAAGAAGTGGACTCAGCAGCCGTATATGTGAACGCCTCCACACGATTTACAGATGGGAACGAGTTTGGTCTTGGTGCGGAGATGGGTATTTCTACAGATAAGATACATGCAAGGGGTCCAATGGCTCTTGAAGAGCTCACAATCCAGAAGTTTGTAATACTGGGTAATGGACATTTGAGAGACAACGTAGGGGTTCCGCCTGAATGGATGCCATAGATACGCAGGACCTTATAGATTTTCTGACAAAGGGAGAGAGGTCAGAAAGGCTGGAAAACTACTTTAGAGAGGTTGAAAGAAAGAAGGGCAAAGTCTTTCTCTCCAACTACACGCTCCTTGAGCTGGCATACCTTCTTGAGTTTAACTTTGGAATCAGCAAAGACCTGATAGCAAGGAGTCTGAGAACAATGATTGAAGACAGGCTATTTAGAGTGGAGGGCAAAAGGGACCTTGAAGAAGCTCTGAAGCTTTATTCAGAGGGTATGGACTTGCTTGAAGCCCTGAAAGAAGTTCAGCTAAAAAGATTCAATGCAGAGAGGATAAGGCTATGAAGATAAACATAACCCTTGACCTTGCACCCTTTATGCCCTGGCTGAAGAGCTACGATAGGGATAAATTCACAAGGGACCTGATAGCTGGCCTTACAGTGGCTGCGGTGCTGGTTCCCCAGTCCATGGCTTACGCACTTCTTGCAGGCATGCCCCCCATATACGGGCTATACGCCTCCTTCCTGCCGGTTATGGTGGCTGCATTATTTGGAAGTTCAAGGTTTCTGGCAACGGGACCAGTGGCCATGACTGCACTGCTTACCGGGTCTGCCCTTTATGGGCTGGCGGAGCCCGGCAGTGAAAGGTGGGTCATGCTTGCAGCAGTGCTGGCACTCATGGTGGGCTTTATAAGGCTAACTGTGGGTATTTTTAAGCTCGCCTTTGTGGTAGAGCTCATATCTAACAGTGTGATAGTTGGTTTTACCAGCGCCGGTGCACTGGTTATAGCCCTCAGTCAGGCCGGGCATCTTCTTGGCTTTAAGATAACTCAGAGCACCCACATATACGAGGTTCTTGCGGACATAATAAGCAAGCTTTCCCAGACAAATCCATACACGCTTATTGTGGGTGTTGTCGCCTACGCCATAATATGGTTCTCAAAGAGGATAAGCCCTCTCCTTCCTGGTGCGCTCCTTGCGGTTTTCATAACCTCTATAGCCTCATATTTTCTGGGCCTCCAGAATTTTGGTGTCTCCCTGGTGGGAAATGTGCCAAGTGGTCTACCTCCCCTTGAGATTCCGTCGGTGGACTACAGAACCTTTTCCCAGCTCTGGGTGGGTGCAATCGTAATATCTGCCTTTGGTCTTATGGAGGCTGTGGCCATAGCCAAGCAGCTTGCCATAAGAGCGGGGGACAGATGGGACCCAAATCAGGAGCTTGTAGGTCAGGGGCTTGCCAATGTGGTGGCAGGTCTTTTCAAAGGCTTTCCAGTGGGTGGCTCCTTTTCGAGGTCAGCCCTCAACTTTCAGCTTGGTGCAAAGACGCCCATCGCCAGCGTTATAACAGGTGCCGTTATCGGTCTTACCCTGCTCTTTCTTGCGCCCTTTTTCTACTACCTTCCGAAGGCAACGCTTTCCGCCATAGTGCTCTCTGCGGTTATAAGTCTTATAAGACCTCAGGAAATACTCAGGCTCTACAGGATAAACCCAGTAGATGGCATTGTGGCGGGAGTGACCTTTGCCACCGTCTTTTTCATGGACCTGTGGGTTGCCATAACTCTTGGAACTCTCATAGCCTTTGGAAGCTTTGTATACAAGACCATGTATCCCAGGATTGTGGTGCTCACGAGGAACCCGGGGTCTTCCACCTTTGTGAACGCAGAGAGGGAAAAACTCCCTGAGTGTCCCCAGATACTGTACATAAGACCCAACATGTCCATATACTTCGGCAACGCCGAATATGTGTATGAGTATGTGCTTCAGAGGGTGGAGGAGAGGAAAAAGGCCCTCAAGTTTGTGCTTCTTGACCTGGAGGCGGTTAACTACATGGATGCATCGGGGAGCCTGATGCTGGTAAGGCTTCTTGACAGAATAAGGGCTATGGGTGCGGAGCCTGCTCTTGCCAACATAGGATGCACCGTATACCCACTTCTTGAAAATGTGGAGCTTGACAAACATATGGACATAGACTACGTGTTTGACTCAAAGGGTCAGTCCATAGTGGAGCTTTTCAAAAAACTTGACCACGAATACTGCAGAAAGAGATGTCCCTACGCTGTCTTCAAAGAATGCTGGAGTGTAAAGGAGCAGGGCTTCAAGCCTGTGGAAAAGGTGGCGTGAGCCTCTTTCAGCCATGAACAGGCGGTTGGTTGGCTCTATTACCGCAAAGGGTGGTTTTGCCAGTGAGCGAGCCATAGCTCAGAAGTTTAACAACTACAGGAAAGATAGCGAGGCGCAGGCATGGTTAAGGTATATGGGATACGAACCAGATAAGATAAGTGAGCTACACGCCGAAGTCGTGCCAGTGAAAATATCTAAGGAAATGGCTGTAAAATACGGGCTTGATATCAATAAACTTAAGCATGATATTCTATATAAGAAGAGCGATGTGCAAGTAAGAATATATTTGATTTACGATAATACACTTTTTGTTGAAAATGTATCAGTTAAAAAAGCGAACAGTGATGCAGACTATAATCAGGTTGATAAGCGAAGAGTGGATAACTACAGAGAAATGTGGGGCTTTGATGAAGAGATTGCTCTGTGGCTTAAATACTTTACGGGTGAGGTAAAACCACCAGAAGGCTACGCTCGCAGAGACCATAGAAGGCTTTTCTTTGACGAGATGCCCGAAATGATAAGGGAAAAGATAGTTGATTTTTTCAGAAAAAACAAAATGTTGGTGGTTTGCGATGTTCTAAAAGGTAGAGGTGCCCTATCGGCAGACTGGCTTATAGTTGCGAGATATGTAAAGGAAAAGGATATTACAGATTTTGCAATATCAGATATAAACATTGCAATAAACTTTTTCGGAAGAGGAGATGTCCGCATATCTCCGATGGGCAACCTTTACATAGGCAGGATAACAATGCAGAGAAAAGGTGGAACACCAGACCCTACAAAGCTACAGTTTAAAATAAAACCCTGCCAGATATTTGAACTTAGAGGGTAGTTATGGAGCTAAACAAGGTATACTTGGGAGATTGCATAGAGATAATGAGAGAGTTCCCTAATGAATGCATAGACCTGATTTTTGCAGACCCACCCTTTAATATAGGCATAAGGTATGACAAATGGAAGGATAGTCTGGAGTATGAGGAGTATCTGCAATGGTCAGAAGATTGGTTGAGGGAAGCCTATAGAGTTCTAAAAAAAACCGGCTCAATATATGTAGCTATAGGTGATGAGTTTGCTGCGGAACTTGTGATAATCATGAAAAGGCTTGGTCTATACATGAGAAACTGGATAATATGGTATTATACCTTTGGACAACACCAAAAAAAGAAGTTTACACGCTCGCACACACACATTCTGTATTTCACGAAGGATAAGGAAAGATTTACCTTTAACTCAGATGAGATAAGGGTTCCCTCTGCAAGACAGCTTGTATATCGGGATAGAAGAGCAAACCCAAAGGGTAGAATTCCCGATGACGTGTGGACCTTCCCGAGGGTATGTGGCACTTTTAAAGAGAGAGTTGGAAGACACCCCTGTCAGATGCCGGAAGCTCTCCTTGAGAGGGTTATTCTCGCCAGCTCAAATCCAGGGGATATTGTGCTTGACCCTTTTGGAGGAACTGGCACAACTGCAGTTGTAGCCAAAAGACTTGGAAGAAATTTCATAACCATTGAGCTCTCTGAAACATACTACAGTGTAATTATAGAAAGATTGCGAAAGGAGGAGATTCAGGGTAAACTGTTTGAAGTATATAAACCCCTTGCCAGTATGTAATCCTCAACCTTCTCCGGCACCATCCACCTTATACTCCTTCCGTTTTTCAACCTTTCCCTTATCTCCGTGGAAGATATGTCTATGCGCCTTACGGATAAAAGGTAAAAATCCTCTCCCTCTCTGAGCTTTGGGAAGTTTTCTTTTATGTATCTTTTCAACCTCTCCCATTTGCCTTCCCTGTCCACCACCACAAAGCGTGCAAGAGATATGAGCTCATGGGGCTCTCTCCAGAGGTGAAGGCTCAGAAAGCTGTCTGCACCCACAAGGAAAAAGGGTCTTTCTCTCTGACCTGCATAGAGCTCTCTTGCGGTGTCCACCGTGTAGGATATGCCACCCCTTTCTACCTCCATACTGCTCACCTCAAAGCCTTCAAGACCTTCAACAGAGAGTTTAAGCATTTCAAGCCTGTCCTCCGGACTTGCCATGTGGGGCTCCTTCAGGGGTGCCTGATGGGCAGGCACAAAGACCACACTTTCAAAGTCCATAGCTTCTCTCACATCCCTTGCCACGAGGAGATGACCAAGATGAACAGGGTCAAAGCTGCCGCCAAAGAAGAGCTTCATGCTGTGTTAAAATCTTAGCATGTTCTGCGTAGATTTATCGGGTAAAAGAGCCCTTGTAACAGGGTCCACAAGGGGCATTGGAAGGTCAATAGCTGAGTTTCTTGCAAGGGCGGGTGCAAAGGTAGTTATAACTGGAAGGGATGAGCTGAGGGCTGAAGAAGTGGCAAGGCAGATAGGAGAAAGCAACGGTGTTGAGGCTTTTGGAATTGCCATGAACATGGCAGATGAAACTTCAGTAAGAGAAGCTTATGCAAGAGTTGAGGAAAGGTGGGGAGGTGTGGACATACTGGTGAACAACGCAGGCATAACCAGGGATAAGCTTTTTCTGAGAATGTCCCTCAAGGACTGGGAAGAGGTAATAAGGACAAACCTTACCGGCACTTTTCTGATAACATCCCTCGCCACAAAGGCTATGTTAAAAAACCGCTGGGGAAGGGTCATAAACATATCCTCCGTTGTGGGCTTTACGGGCAATCCAGGACAGGTAAACTACGCCTCTACAAAATCTGCCCTACTTGGCTTTACCAAAAGCCTTGCCAAAGAGCTGGCAAGTAGAAACATTACAGTTAACGCAGTGGCACCGGGCTTTATTGAAACAGACATGACCGCCGTGCTCTCAGAAGATATAAGGAAGAACTATTTAAAAAACATACCTCTGGGAAGGTTTGGAAAGCCAGAGGATGTGGCGGGTGTGGTCCTATTCCTGTGCTCGGAGCATGCCGGCTACATAACGGGTGAAGTGCTCCATGTAAACGGTGGAATGTATTAACCTTTTTCCATGCCCGTGTGCTACATAGCCTTTGGCAGCAATGTGGAGGACAGGCTCTCTTACATCCTGAAAGCCCTTGAGCTTTTGAAGGACTATGGCTCTATCCTGAAAGTCTCCACCCTATACATAAGCAAACCCTGGGGCAAGACAGACCAGCCTGAGTTTATAAACGGCGTCCTTGAGTTTGAAACTAAGCTGGAACCTATAGGCCTCCTTAAAGTTTTGAAGGAAATTGAGCAGAAGACTGGCAGGAAGCCAAGGGAAAGATGGGGACCGAGGGAGATAGACCTTGACATACTGCTGTATGAAAACCACATCCTGATGCTCAGCTTTCTGAGAGTTCCGCATCTTTACCTGACAGAGAGGGATTTTTTCCTTTTCCCACTTCTTGAGCTGAACCCAAACCTACTTCACCCTCTCAGGAGAGATAGGCTTCAGACTTATGCAGAAAAGCTCGAAAACAATCTGAAGCCCTTTGCCTGTCTTCTACCACTTTAGTTCGCTTCTTTTGGCATAGGTCTGTGGCTTTGCCTGGAAGAAGTCGGTTTTTGTGTCGTTTATCGTTCTGAACTGGTCTATCCATTTCATTGGGTTGTCTGTAACCTCCGGATAGAGTGGTTTGTAGCCAAGCTGCGTGAGCCTGAGGTTGGAAAGATACTTTATATACCTGTCTATCAGGTAATCGTTCAGCCCAAGTATCTGGTTCTGGGTCACGTATTTGCCCCACTCTATCTCCTTTTCCGTGGCAAACCTGAAAAATTCATAGACCCATTTTTCAAGCTCTGGCGTAAAAAGTTCTGGCTGTTCTTCCCTGAGGGTAAGGATGATGTTTCTAAAGAGGGTCACATGCGTAAGTTCATCCCTGTTGATATACTTTATCTGCTGAACCGTATTCCTCATCTTCCCCTGCCTTCCCAGGGTATAGAAGAAGGCAAAGCCAGAGTAAAAATACAGACTCTCGAGCACATAGTTCCCGAAGACTGCCTTTATGAAGTTTTCTTCTGTTGGTTTTCTTATGAACTCGTTGTATAGCTCTGCGATGACCCTGTTGCGTTCCATAAGAACCTGGTCCTGCCTCCAGTAGTTGTATATCTCGTCCGCAATCCTGGGGTCCACAACGCTCTCAAGCACAAACTGGTAAGAATAGCTGTGAAGTGCTTCCTGAAACTCCTGGGAAGTGAGAGCCATAACAAGCTCAGGTGCTGTAATGTAGCGTGCAAACTCTTTAAGCATGTTCACCTGATAGGAGTCAAGGGCTATAAGGAAGGAGAGAACCATCTCATAGGCTCTTTTCTCATACTGGGATAGCTCCTTCTCATACTGTTTTCTGTCCTCATTCATAGGTATCTCTTCGGGAATCCAGAAGTTGGTAAAGCCCATTGTCTTGTAGAGGTCAAAAGCCCACTGATACTTGACGCTGTTCAGCTCCATTATGTTGGTGGGATTGCCAAAGGCTATCCTTCGCTTTGAGGGTTCTCTGTCGCCTCCTGGATTGAAGATTATAGTCCTTTCCATCTTCTACCTCCTCATGTGGAGCAGCTTTCACATTCTTCAATGTCTGTCATGGACTTGCTCCTTGTATAGTAAACTGTTTTGAGTCCAAGTTCCCAGGCAAGTTCGTAAAGTCTTGAAAGCCTTGGACCATCTATCTGCTCGGGGTCTATGAAGAGGTTAAGGGACTGCGCCTGGTCTATCCACTTCTGCCTTGCAGCCGCCGCTCTTATGACCCATTCCTGGTCTATACTGTAGGCGCTCTTGTAGTGCCAGAAGTATCTATCAATCTCTGGAGGCACCTGAGGCAGGATGCCAGACATGTTTTCCTCTTTGTAAAACTTGGCAAAAATTGGGTCTATGGAAGGTGTGGCACCCACTATGAGGGAGGTGGAGCCCGTGGGCATAACTGCCAGCAGATAGGCGTTTCTCATGCCGTTCTTTTTGACCTCTTCCGCAAGGGATACCCAGTCAAAACCGTTCTTTGAAATCCTCCTGTTTTCCTCCGCAGACCTTCCAAAGAATACACCCCTGCTCCAGTCTGAACCTTCAAAGAGGGGATATGCTCCCCTTTCCTTTGCCAGCTCCATGGAACCCTTTATAGCGTAGAAGGCTATTCTTTCAAAAAGCTCCTTTGTAAACTCAAGGTGCTCCTCTGACTCCCACTGGATACCCTTTTTTACAAGGCAGTAGTGGTAGTTGCTCACGCCTATACCTATGGACCTGTATCTGCGATTTGTCCACTCTGCCTCCTTTATTGCATAGAAGTTTATGCTTATCACATTGTCCAGCATCCTTACAAGAAGCGGCACCACCCTTTCCATATCCTCCTTTGAGTAGACTTTTCCAAGGTTTATAGACCCCAGATTGCAGACCACTACATCACCGGCTCTTTTCCTGTGGACTATGGTGCCATCCTCCTGCAGGGTATCCTCTATGTGCGTGGTTGCAGACATGTTCTGCACTATTTCATGGCATAAATTAGAGCTGTATACCATTCCGCAGTGTTTGTTGGGGTTAAGTCTGTTTGCGGTATCCCTGAAAAAGATATAGGGCTCCCCCGTTTCAAAGACAACGGTCAGAAGCCTCTTCCAGAGCTCAAAGGCGTCCACTTCCTTCTTTGCGTTGGATGGAACCTCCCTTTCCAGCCTCTCGTATAGCTCCTCAAACTCTTCTCCGTAGAGGTCCTCAAGGTTTTTGCCATCCTTTACATTCTTGCAGTAGTAGGGGTCAATAAGGGTCCACTTCTGCCTTGCCTTAAGCCTTTTCATAAATAGGTCGGGTATGGCTATAGCCGGATGTATGTCGTGAGCCTTTTTCCTCTCATCGCCCACGTTGGTCTTTACTTCAAGAAATTCCAGTATGTCCTTGTGCCATATGTCAAGGGTTATACTTGCAGAACCCTTTCTCATCCCGAGCTGGTCCACATATATCATCACATCGTTGAGAATTTTGACCACCGGAAGGACGCCAGAGCTTGCCCCCTTGAACTTCCTTATGGGAGCGCCCGTTGCCCTTATCTTTCCAAGGTATATGCCAAGACCACCTGCAAACTTGGAAATCTGACCAGCCTTCTGCACGTTGTCAAAAATGTCATACAAGTCGTCATCCACCGTAAGCACAAAGCAGGAGCTCAGCTGTGTGTGGGTTCTTCTGGCGTTCATCAGAGTAGGGGTGGCAAGAGATACTTCATGTCTGCTCATAAGGTCATAGAAGAGTTTTGCATAGCCGAGTCTATCTTCCCTTTTCTCGGGAAGAGCGAGGGTCATGGCTATTAGCATATACATCTCCTGAGGAAGCTCTATTATGTTTCCATCCTCATCCCTCACCAGATACCTGTCTGCAAGCACCTTTATTCCTGTGTAGGTAAAAAGCAGGTCCCTGTCTGGGTCTATATATCTGGCGAGCTGGTTAAAGTCCTCTTCTGTGTATTCCCTGATAAGATAATCTCCATATATTCCCCTTTCCGCGTAGGTTTTTACAAGCCTGTAGAAACTCTCCGGGTTGTAAGGTTTGTATTTACCGTTTATCTTGTCCTTTACCTTATAACCCCTGAGATGCCCCACATCCTTGTAAAGGTCGTAAAGAAGGAGCCTTGCCGCCACATACTGCCACTGAGGAGTCTGAGGTGAAACCTTTTCTGCTGCTGTCCTTATAAGGAGCTGCTGTATCTCCTTTGTGCTTATGCCGTCCCTGAACTGTATCTGAGCATCCAGCTCCAGCTCCATAGGGTCCACGTCTATACCTGCACACGCAAAATCTATGACTATACGAATCTTGGAAATGTCCAGAGACTCCTTCTTTCCGCTCCTTTTGAGGACGTGCATGGGTTTACCTCCTTTTTTTATACTCTTCTGATAGTAAGAATTTTAGTTTATGACCATACACAGCAGGTGGCAAGTTCAGAGATACTTGAAAAATCCAGACTTCTGTCAAGTATCCTTAGTACGGGTTCTTCCATGAAAACCCTTCTGAGGTGCATTACTCCAGCCTCAGATGAGCTATTGCTTCAATATGATAGGTATTGGGAAAGTTATCAACCATCCTCAGGCTCGTCAGTCTGTATCCACCCTTTACCAGAACCTTCAGGTCTCTAGCGAGGGTTGTGGGCTCACATGAGACATATACAATTTCTCGGGGACTGTTCTTAAGAATAAGCTTTGTCTCGCCATCGGAAAGTCCTGACCGCGGTGGGTCAAGGAAAAGAAGGTCTATGGCTTCTCCTGCATGTCTTTTGAGGGCTTCCATACTGCTTTCCTGCTGAAAGCTCACATTGCTAACAGAGTTGATTCTGGCGTTATACTCTGCATCTCTTATGGCAGACCTGCTTGTGTCGTAGGAGAGGACAAAGTCGGACCTGCCAGCAAGGAAAAGGCTAAAAAAGCCTATTCCACAGTGTAGCTCAAGCACCCTGTCGAACCTCTCTCCGGGAAGGGCAGAATTCACAAAGGCTTCCCAGAGAAGATGGTTCACCTGAAGGAAGGAGTCCATACTTACCCTGTATCTGTAGGGACCAATCCTTACAAAGGTAAAATCTCTGCCGATGGTATGCAACCTGTGTTCTCTGTAAAGACAAACGCCAACAACTTTCTTGGGAAGCGTGGTTTCTGTAAGCTTTTTAAGCCTTTCTCTTGGAAAGCTTTTCTCTGAAAGGAGCTTGAGGAGGGCCTCTCCCTCCTGCGGGGAGTAAAGCACATGTATTTCCTTAAGACCATCAAGCCTGACCGCAAGCTCCTTCAGGGACGGAATAAGCTCGTTGATAGCAGGATGCGCCACAAGGCACTTCTCTATCTCCACAAGTCTGTAGCTCCTTCTCTCAAAGAATCCCAGCTTTCCACCGGAAACTTTGAACTGGACCCTGACCCTGTATGCAAACTCTTCAGAAAAGAGGGAAGGTTCAAGCTTACTTACCTTCAGCTTTCCAATCCTACTCAGTGTTTCAAGAAGTATCTCTTCCTTTGACTTTATCTGAGCTGAATATTCCATATGCTGGAGCTGACAGCCTCCGCAGGTCCCAAAATAAGGGCATGGTGGTTCTCTCCTGGCAGAGGAGGGCATTATCACCTTCTTCACCCTTGCAAGAGAATAGTCCTTCTTTTCCTGAAGGCTCTGAACATCCACTATCTCTCCAGGAAGGGCATAGTCCACGAGAACATTTTTGCCCTCCTTCTGTGCAAGACCATAACCACCGTAGACGAGCTTTTTTATGTATAGACCTTCCTGAGAGTTCATGTAAGTTTCATCAGGGCTTCAAAGTCTTCCTCAGACATCACATCTATATGCCAGCCCGTAAGTCTGTTTGCCAGTTTGACATTTACACCATACTTACCTATGGCAAGGGACAGCTTTTCTTTAGGCACCGCTACCTCCGCCCTTTTGTTCTTTCTGTCAAGCCTTATCCTTGACACAGGAGCGGGGGATATGCTTCTCTTTATAAGTTCCTCCTCATCGGAGGTCCATCTTATTATGTCTATCTTTTCACCAGAAAGCTCCTCAGATATGGGGGCTATTCTTGAACCTCTTATACCCACTATAACACCCACGGGGTCAATCTTGGGGTCTTCGGAGTGCACGAGCACCTTTGCCCTCTCTCCCGGCTCTCTAACTATGGCTTTTATGACCACATCACCTCTGGCAACCTCCGGCACCTCATGTTCTATGAGCTTTTTGAGAAATCTGGGATGCGTCCTTGACAGTATAATTTCGTACCTTCCCTTTTTTTCTCTCACGCTGAGAAGCAGGGCTTTGAGTCTGCTCCCCTGCTTGTATTCCTCTTTCCTTATCTGTTCCCTTGGTGGAAGTATCCCCACCACCTTACCCAGGTCCACTATAACCTCTCCTTCATCCGTTACCCTCCTCACTATGCCAAACACTATCTCTCCCTCTCTTTCAAGGTATTCAAGGTATCCCCTCTCCTCCTCCGCCTTTTCCAGCTCTTTCAGAAACTCCTCTTTTGCTGCGTGGGCGGCAATTCTGTTCACATCCTCTGTTGATATGTCCAGAGGAAACTTTGCCAGCTCACCGTTTTTCCTTCTCACTATGCATACCTTTATCTGGTCATCCTCAAGGTGCACTTCAAGCTCTTCCTTTATCCTCCTGTCCCTTTTTATGGCGAGTGCTATGGCGTTCTTAAGAGACTTCTCTACAACCCATTCAGGAAGGTTCTTATCCTTTGCCACCTGTTCTATGAGCTTCTTGAGGTTTTTTACCATCTTTCAAGCTCCAGGTTGGCTCTGGCGATGATGGAGAGGGGAATGTGGTATTCTTTACCCGTATCCTTTTCCTTGAGCCGAAGGATGCCTTCTCTAATCTCCTCTATGTATCCCCTGAACTCTCTCTTTCCTTCCACAGGTTCTCTGAGAACCACCCTTATGAGCCTTCCCTGAAAGAACTCAAAGTGTGAAGGTTTTGTTAGCTCTCTTGTCAGCCCGGGTGAGGATACCTCAAGCACATAGGAAACAGGTATTATATCCTCCACATCCAGCAGGGCGCTTATTCTTTTGCTTACCTCCTCGCAGTCCCCAAGGGTTATGCCTCCTTCCTTATCAAGTATTATTCTGAGCACCCATCCCCTCTCAGACCTGAACTCCACATCGAAAAGTCTGTAACCCATGTTTCTCACTATTGGCTCCACAAGCTCCTTCACTCTTTCCGCTATCAACTTTTCCTGCAAATGCATGGTTTTACAATTATAGCACTGTATAATGTTCTGAGTATGGAACTTGAAACAGTTGTATCAGAAATAAAGAGGGTGCTGAAGGGGAAGGACGAGGTAGTGAACTACTCCCTCATATGCCTCCTTTCTGGAGGGCATCTTCTTTTGGAGGATGTGCCAGGTGTGGGGAAAACAACCCTTGCCCTTTCAATGGCAAGAGTTCTGGGTCTTTCCTTTGCAAGGATTCAGTTCACAAGCGACCTTCTTCCTTCAGACATACTTGGAGTGAGTCTCTACGATCAGTCAAAAAAGTCCTTTGTTTTCAAGAAAGGGCCCATATTCAACAACCTCATACTTGCAGATGAGATAAACAGGGCTACACCCAAAACCCAGAGTGCCCTTTTGGAAGCCATGGCAGAGGGGAAGGTCTCCGTGGATGGCGTAACCCACGAGCTTCCACAGCCCTTCTTCGTTATAGCAACCCAGAACCCTGTGGAACAGCACGGCACTTATCCTCTTCCAGAATCCCAGCTTGACAGGTTCAGCATGAGGCTGAGCCTCGGATACCCAGACATGGAAACGGAGGCCCAGATATTGAGGGGAGAAAATCCCCTTGAAAAAGTTGAAAGGTTAAAACCGGTGGTAAAGCTTCAGGACCTAGCCTCTGTCATGGAAAGTATAAGAAAGTTCTACGTTTCTCCAGAAGTTGCCCACCTTGCGGTGGAAATAGCCCATGCCACCAGGCAGCACCCTGGGATACTGCTCGGTGTATCCACGAGGGGTCTCATGCACCTCATAAACTGCGCCAAGGCGATGGCCTTCACAAGGGACAGAGATTTCGTTGTTCCAGAGGACATTCTTGAACTTGCCCCACTATGCCTTTCTCACAGGATAATAACACGAGAGGGGGAGCAGGCGGACGAAATCATGAGGAGTATAGTTGAAAAACTCAGAGCTTCCTTTAAAACTTAACAATTTTTTCATAAAGAGCGATGTATAATATATACAAGTCAAGGAAAGGAGGTGGAAACATGAGAAAGGCAGTTCTTGCTGTAGCTCTTTTCTCCGGAGTTGTATTTGCCCAACAGAAGCCCATGGACCCCTGCGGAAGTCCTCAAGAGGTTTTCTCTAAATACATGTTGGACAAGTGCTACAAGGGATATTTTGATGCAATAGTTGAGAGCAAGAAGCTGGCAGAAGAGGCAAACAAAAAGGCAGAAGAGGCAAACAGGAAGGTTGGAGACCTTGAAGGAAGGGTTAAGAAGCTGGAGGGTGTGGCTGAAGACCACGAAAAAAGGATAAGGGCTCTTGAACAGAGGCCAGCACCTGCACCCAAAAGAGAAGATGGAGTTGGTCCCTACAGATGGCAGCTGGAGGAAGTAGGAGTGGTTTTCTTTGATTTTGACAGGTTCAACATAAAGAAGTCTGAAGCCAAAAAACTTGACGATATGGTGGAAAAGCTAAGAGGCGATAGCAGAGAGGTGCTTATAGTAGGTTTTGCAGACACAAGGGGAAGCAGCAGGTATAACTTCAACCTATCCATGTGGAGGGCGCAGATGGTTGCCAGCTATCTTGCAAAGAAGGGAGTAGACATTGGAAGAATGAGAATAGCCTCTTACGGTAAGGAGGTGGCAGACCTTCTGGGTCCAAAACATGCGCAGCAGAGGGCTGTGAGAATCTATCTCATAAAGTAATCCCTTATCCTTCTGGCACCCTCTCTGAGGGTGCCTCCATCCTTTGCAAAGGATATCCTTATGTATCTATCTGTGTTGTTGGTTCCAAAATCTATACCCGGCGTAACTGCAACCCTTGCCTTTCTCAAAAGCTCCTGCGACAGGCTGTAGCCATCAAGTCCATACTTTTCTACGCTCGCCCAGATGTAGAAGGCACCATCGGGATATGCATCAATATCAAGTAAATCCCTTAAATCCGCGTAAAGAAAATCCCTTCTCTCCCTGTAAACATCCCTGACCCTTCTCAGATAGTCATAGTCAAAAGCTTCCAGGGCAGCATACTGGCTCAGAACTGGGGCAGATATGTAGAGGTTCTGTATAACCAGCTCTGCCCTTCTTACCATATCTTCATCAGGGAGTATCATCCAGCCAAGCCTGAAGCCAGGCATGCAGAAAGCCTTTGAAAACCCATTTATAACTATAGCCTTCTGGCTGAATTCAAGGGCGGTTTTTTCCTTTCTATCATAAACAAGACCATGGTATATCTCATCCGATATGAAGTATTTACCCCTCTCCTCACAGTATTCTACAAGTGCCTTCAGATTATCCTCCTCATAGAGTGTGCCAGTGGGGTTTGCAGGAGAGGATATATGGACAGCAGTAAAGTCCTGGAGGTCTTTTAACTGGTCGGGGACTATCTGATACCTTGTGCTTCTGTCTACCCTTACAAAAAGGGGCTCTATGTCCAGCACATGAGCAAAGTTCTTGTAGCAGGGGTAGGAAGGGTCAGAAAGCACAACCTTTTCTCCTGCGTTCATAAGTATGGCATAGGCCACAAGAAAGGCTCCTGATGTGCCCGTTGTTATGATAACTCTTGATGGGGATACGTCAACATGATAGTATTCGTAATAGTGCCGGGCTACGCGTTCCCTGAGTTCCCATAGGCCGAGGCTTGGTGTGTAGAAGTATCTCTTTTCCCTCACAGCCCTCTCAAGAGCCTCTACTGCACCGGGTGGAGGTTCAAGGTCTGGCTCGCCTATTTCCATATGGACTACATCCCCTATGTTCTGAGCCTCCTTTTCCAGAATCCCAGCTTGACAGGTTCAGCATGAGGCTGAGCCTCGGATACCCAGACATGGAAACGGAGGCCCAGATATTGAGGGGAGAAAATCCCCTTGAAAAAGTTGAAAGGTTAAAACCGGTGGTAAAGCTTCAGGACCTAGCCTCTGTCATGGAAAGTATAAGAAAGTTCTACGTTTCTCCAGAAGTTGCCCACCTTGCGGTGGAAATAGCCCATGCCACCAGGCAGCACCCTGGGATACTGCTCGGTGTATCCACGAGGGGTCTCATGCACCTCATAAACTGCGCCAAGGCGATGGCCTTCACAAGGGACAGAGATTTCGTTGTTCCAGAGGACATTCTTGAACTTGCCCCACTATGCCTTTCTCACAGGATAATAACACGAGAGGGGGAGCAGGCGGACGAAATCATGAGGAGTATAGTTGAAAAACTCAGAGCTTCCTTTAAAACTTAACAATTTTTTCATAAAGAGCGATGTATAATATATACAAGTCAAGGAAAGGAGGTGGAAACATGAGAAAGGCAGTTCTTGCTGTAGCTCTTTTCTCCGGAGTTGTATTTGCCCAACAGAAGCCCATGGACCCCTGCGGAAGTCCTCAAGAGGTTTTCTCTAAATACATGTTGGACAAGTGCTACAAGGGATATTTTGATGCAATAGTTGAGAGCAAGAAGCTGGCAGAAGAGGCAAACAAAAAGGCAGAAGAGGCAAACAGGAAGGTTGGAGACCTTGAAGGAAGGGTTAAGAAGCTGGAGGGTGTGGCTGAAGACCACGAAAAAAGGATAAGGGCTCTTGAACAGAGGCCAGCACCTGCACCCAAAAGAGAAGATGGAGTTGGTCCCTACAGATGGCAGCTGGAGGAAGTAGGAGTGGTTTTCTTTGATTTTGACAGGTTCAACATAAAGAAGTCTGAAGCCAAAAAACTTGACGATATGGTGGAAAAGCTAAGAGGCGATAGCAGAGAGGTGCTTATAGTAGGTTTTGCAGACACAAGGGGAAGCAGCAGGTATAACTTCAACCTATCCATGTGGAGGGCGCAGATGGTTGCCAGCTATCTTGCAAAGAAGGGAGTAGACATTGGAAGAATGAGAATAGCCTCTTACGGTAAGGAGGTGGCAGACCTTCTGGGTCCAAAACATGCGCAGCAGAGGGCTGTGAGAATCTATCTCATAAAGTAATCCCTTATCCTTCTGGCACCCTCTCTGAGGGTGCCTCCATCCTTTGCAAAGGATATCCTTATGTATCTATCTGTGTTGTTGGTTCCAAAATCTATACCCGGCGTAACTGCAACCCTTGCCTTTCTCAAAAGCTCCTGCGACAGGCTGTAGCCATCAAGTCCATACTTTTCTACGCTCGCCCAGATGTAGAAGGCACCATCGGGATATGCATCAATATCAAGTAAATCCCTTAAATCCGCGTAAAGAAAATCCCTTCTCTCCCTGTAAACATCCCTGACCCTTCTCAGATAGTCATAGTCAAAAGCTTCCAGGGCAGCATACTGGCTCAGAACTGGGGCAGATATGTAGAGGTTCTGTATAACCAGCTCTGCCCTTCTTACCATATCTTCATCAGGGAGTATCATCCAGCCAAGCCTGAAGCCAGGCATGCAGAAAGCCTTTGAAAACCCATTTATAACTATAGCCTTCTGGCTGAATTCAAGGGCGGTTTTTTCCTTTCTATCATAAACAAGACCATGGTATATCTCATCCGATATGAAGTATTTACCCCTCTCCTCACAGTATTCTACAAGTGCCTTCAGATTATCCTCCTCATAGAGTGTGCCAGTGGGGTTTGCAGGAGAGGATATATGGACAGCAGTAAAGTCCTGGAGGTCTTTTAACTGGTCGGGGACTATCTGATACCTTGTGCTTCTGTCTACCCTTACAAAAAGGGGCTCTATGTCCAGCACATGAGCAAAGTTCTTGTAGCAGGGGTAGGAAGGGTCAGAAAGCACAACCTTTTCTCCTGCGTTCATAAGTATGGCATAGGCCACAAGAAAGGCTCCTGATGTGCCCGTTGTTATGATAACTCTTGATGGGGATACGTCAACATGATAGTATTCGTAATAGTGCCGGGCTACGCGTTCCCTGAGTTCCCATAGGCCGAGGCTTGGTGTGTAGAAGTATCTCTTTTCCCTCACAGCCCTCTCAAGAGCCTCTACTGCACCGGGTGGAGGTTCAAGGTCTGGCTCGCCTATTTCCATATGGACTACATCCCCTATGTTCTGAGCCTCCTTGAGGATGTCCATAACTATAAAAGGACTTACCCTGTCAAGTCTTCCCATCTTTAATGTTCTCTAGTATGAACCTTGCTATACCAATTCCTCCCGCCTCCGCCAGCTTTTTACTGAGATTTTCAAGGAAGGTATCGTAGTATAGCCTGGTGTCAAAAGACTTACTCTCAAGAATTGGCTTGAAGGCTGCCTTCAGAATCTCCTTGAGAAGTATGGATTCAAACTCAATAGCAACTTCTTTCTCGTCCTTTTTCTGAATATCCGCATAACCCAGGCCGGGGTTTGAAAAGAGCACCTTTCTGCTGAGGTCCATTGCTAAAATTATAATATGCTCCCTTTTCTTCTTCTCCTCCTTTTTCCCATGAGCCTCTTTGCTCAGGTTTTTATCATATCCAATTACCCACTCAGGAAAAGCAATCTGGAGAGGACTGTAAACCAGCAGAATTACAGGGAAATGATTGATATTATCAGGAAAATAGAGGATGTGAAGGATGTTTACCTCATGGAGGATGGAGAAAGTATATACATATATGTGGAGAGGTTTCCAATAATTAGGTCTATACATATAAGGGGAAACGTGGCACTTCTGAGGGAGGAGATACTTTCATACCTTGGCTTTTATGAGGGTATGCCTGTGCGGGGTCCTGAGTTCAGAGAGGGAGATGTAGAAGAAAGGATAAAAAGGCTTTACATGGACAGAGGTTTTCTTGACACCTCAGTAGGCGTGACGCTGATAAAAGACGAAGAAGGTTACATAGACCTCTACATAGGAATAGATGAGGGACCAGTATATTTTACAGAGGGAGGAGTATACAGAGGTTCAAGCTACCCACCCTCCATCCTGGACCAGGCAATAGGGCTTGTAAGAGGTAGAGTGGTAAAGGAAAGCCTTTTCAGAGATAGCGTGTTTCAGCTCCAGGACTTTTACATAGGGGAAGGGTTCTGGGATAGCTTTGTCTACTACGAGGGTCTGGAAAAGCTAAGACTAAAAAGACCCTTCTACGAGGTTCTTATGCCAAGAGAAATGGAGGTGAAAAGGAAACCCTTAAGAATACTCGGCTCAATATCTGAAGGCATATCAAACCTTTTCAGCCATCCCCTTGCCACCCTGGGTGCCATAACAGGAAGAGGCTTCGTTGCCAGACCCATCTTTCAGATAATTGAAGGAAAAAGATACAGAGTGCACGCAGAAGGTGCTTCCTTTTTCACAGAAAAGGAGCTCGCAGTAATAAGCGGTCTGGAAAGAAAGGGGGTTGACCCCTTCTCTCTTGAGGAGGCAAAGGAAAACATCATAAGGGCTTACCACAGAAAGGGTTTTTTTGATGTGAGGGTTGACTACGAAGTAAAAGGAGAGAGCATAAACTTCAGAGTCCAAGAGGGGGAAAGATACAGGATGGTTGGAGAAGGCTTTGAGGGACAGCTCTACGACGAGGACACACTGGAAGCGCTCCTGAATTCTCAACTTGAAAAGCTCCGCAAGGATGGTTACACTCTTGCGACTGGCAGGTTAGACAAGGATATTCTCAGAGATGAAAAGAGCGTGAAAGTGCGCATAGAAATTATTCAGGGTAAAAAACAGGTTTTGAAAGACTTGAAATACGAAGGAGAAAATAAAAAAATAGAAAACCTATTCAAAAAACACAGAGAAAAACTTCCAGCCATATTCAACACAGACTTTATTGAAGCTCTGAACCTTGACCTTCAAAACTATTTCCTCAAAAAGGGACTTATGGAGGGTGAATATGATATAGATGTAAAGATTGAAGAGGATGAAAAAACAACCTTTTACATATACATATACAGAGTGAAGGAAGGACCAGTATACAAAACAGGCGAAACAGTTTATTACGGCTATAATAAAACTTCACTCCGTGAACTCTCCTACATGACGGAGAAGTCAGAAGATTACTCGGAAATGTTAAACGACATGACCTTGCACAACATGCTGAGCAGTGGAATTTTCAGCGGTGTGTCCATAGATACTTTTGTTGACCGAGAGAAAAAGCTTGTGCACCGTCTGATTCAGGTATCTGAAGACAAAAGAGGAATCTTTGACCTTTCCCTTGGATACAACACGGAAGAAAATATCTCCCTTGAGAGCTTTCTTGGTTTGAAAAACCTCTTTGGACTGGGCATTTCCTCTGGATTTAGATACAGAAGGACTGGCAAGAGAGAGCTGTATGACCTGAGCATTTCAGACAATTTTTTCTTTTCAAGCAGATACTGGTTTAAATCAAACATGTTTAAAAGCTATGAGGAGCACAAAAGCTACACGCTTGACTCTTATGGTTCTAACCTTCAGCTGGGATACAGGATAACAAGGGACACATCCATAGGTCCTGTTTTCAGCATTTTGAAAAATAAGGTGGACGGACAGGTATTTCATATCAGAAAATATGGGACCTTTCTCATAAGAGAGTTCAAGGACGACATTTTCTCACCCAGCAGGATACACTACGATAGCATAAGTTTCAGCCTTGTAGAGGGAGATGCGCGTTACGCCAGATTTGACCTCTCCACCTTTTATCTGATACCCATGCAAAGAGGTCTTAAACTCAGCTTTAAGGTAGCAAGTGGCGCGGTGTGGGGGGATGCACCCATATTTGACAGGTTTTTCCTGGGAGGTCTTAGGGACCTGAGGGGCTACTCCTTTGAGGAGGTAGGTCAGCCTGATGGCGGCAAGTATTACACCTTTGGAAGGCTTGAATTCATACTTCCACTGAGAGAGCCCTTTGTGGGAGTTGTTTTTGGAGATGCCGGAAGCGTTGCCAACAAGCCCAGAGACCTTTTCAGGGATGTTAAAGCAGACGCAGGTGGAGCATTGGGTGTGAACACACCAATAGGACCCATAAGGCTGGACATAGCCTTCCCCTTTGAAAAGGAATGGTTCAGAAAGTTTAAAGTGTATCTATCTGTGGGCTACTACTACTGAGGCCTTCGCTTTTCTATCTTGTTTTTGTATTCCTGTATTTTCTCCCTTCTGTGCTCAGGGTTTGCAAAGTAAAGAACACTTAGAAAGAAAGAAAGAGCAACAAGTAACAGAAGTATTATGAGTGCAAGCTTCTTTCTCATATTTAAAGGGGGCGCGCAGGCCCCGTCAGCTTATTGCTTCCTGTGCTGTTTTTCAAGCCACTCGTAGTTGTATGGGTCCCAGTCCTCTGGCATATGAGGTGTCTTATCGAAGTTATGAGGTGGTGGTGGAGAGGGTATGAGCCACTCAAGGGATGGAGACTGCCAGGGGTTGTCTTCCGCCTTTTTGCCAAGCTTTGTGGAGAGAAGAAGGTTTAAAATGGCTATGAGCACGCCAAAACCGAGTATCATTGCACCCACGGTCTGAAGTTCATGGAGCCTTATCCAGCTCTCTATAGCCGGGTAGTCTGCATACCTTCTGGGCATTCCCTCAAGACCTACTATGAACTGGAGGAAATAGAAAAGGTTGGAGCCTATCATAATTACCACAAGTCCTATCTTAGCCCACAGCTCGCTATACATCCTGCCTGTGAATTTTGGATACCAGTAGTGGAAGCCACCAAAGGCTGCAAGGGTCAGAGCCATGCCCAGCACGTAGTGGAAGTGAGCAACCACGAAGTGGGAGTCGTGAACCGCGATGTCAAAGGCCGGAAGTCCTAGGGGTATACCCGTAAGACCACCTATAAGGAACATGAATATGGAGCTCAGTGTGTAAAGCATGGGCGCAGTAAACCTCACAGAGCCCTTGTAGAGGGTAAATATCCAGTTGAATATCTTTATACCCGTGGGAACACCTATGAGGACTGTTGTGTAGGAGAAAAGTATCCTTATCCAGTCTGGCACACCGCTGGTAAACATGTGGTGTATCCAGACCATAAAGCCAAGTATGGCTATACCCCATATGGCTATTATCATTGAGGTCCTGCCAAAAATCTCCCTCCTTGAGAAGGTGGCTATCATCTCAGATATTAGACCAAAGGCTGGAAGTATCATAACGTAAACAACGGGGTGAGAGTAGAACCAGAAGAGGTTCTGATAGAGAAGTGGGTCTCCACCCCTCGTAGGGTCAAAGAAGGCGGTATGGAAATACCTGTCCATAAGGAGCATAGTCACTGCACCCGCAAGGGCAGGAACACCAAGAATCTGAATAACGTTCATGGCAAGGAAAGAGTGCAGAAAGAGGTTCATCTTCTTGAGGGTTATGCCAGGTGCCCTCATGGTGAGGTTTGTTACTACCAGATTTATTGCACTTGCAAGAGATGAAGCACCCAGCATATGTATTATAAGGGCGTAAAAGGCTACGGGTCCTGCGTTTTCGTTAAGAGAAAAGGGAGGGTAACCCGTCCACATCATCCTTATGTGGTTGCCCGGGAGAAGGGTTATGAGGGCAAGCACGCTCGCGGCGAAGAAAAACCAGTAGCTCAGGGCGTTGAGCCTTGGGAATGCAACATCTCTTGCTCCTATCATCAGGGGCAGAAGATAGTTACCAAAAGAGCTCCATATGGCAACAGCCCACCAGAACTGCATGAGAACTCCATGCACCGTGAGAGCCTGATTGTAAGTATCCTCCCCCATATACTGCAGACCAGGTTGATAGAGCTCCATCCTTATGGCAAGGGCAGATAGACCAGCTATGAGAAAGAAAACAAGGCTGGTTACCCCGTACATGATACCTATCTTCTTGTGGTCCGTGGTAAATATCCACTCTTTAAGACCCGCACTGAAATAGGGCCTGTAGCTCACTGCAGCCATGGTGATGCACCTCCTTTAAAGGTTTTGTTTATCTGAAGCATTGCTTGTTTGCATACCTTCGTTCAGCCATCTATTAAACTCTTCCTTAGGAACAACCTTGAGCACAGCTGCCATCTTTGAATGCTGGGTTCCGCAGTATTCCCTGCAAAAGACCCAGTATTCCCCAGGTTTGTTTATCTGAAACCACATGTGGGTTATCCTTCCAGGTACAGCATCCTCCGTCACCTTGGCAGGATGAACATAGAAGGAGTGAATCACGTCCCTTGAAGTGAGAAGCACTTTTACAGGGGTTTCTGCGGGTATGTATGCCTTGAACATATCGTTAACCTCTTCTGGCTTAAGGTAGGTGTTTGTTTCAGGGTTTACCACGCTGTTGAAAAAGGAAAAGACCTTCTTACCATTAGGATAATCAAACTCCCAGCCCCACATGAAGGCAGTAACCTTAATTTCCATGGCACCTTCTGGAGCATTTCTCTGAACCCTGTAGAAGGCAAAGCTATGCGTTGCCAGGTATATGACCACTATGGTGGGGATTATGGTCCAGAGTATTTCAAGGGCCTTGCTCTCATGCACATGCTGAGCTTTTTCATTTACACCCTTCCTATAACGATACTTGATGAGGAAATAGGCTCCGGGGATGAATACGACGAGATAAATCACCACCGCTATAAAGAGCCATATCTCGTACATGGTCTGCCAGTAATTGGCAGGATAGGCAAGAATCTCCTTCATGGGTGCACCTCCTTTCTATTTCTGCTGTAAAGGTATGCAAGGGAAAAGGTTCCAAAGAGTCCCAGCAGGCCAAGACCTGCAAATATAAGAGTAGGGTCTATCACATACCTGCTCCTTGCGTGGTCATACCTGTAACAGGCGAGTATGGCAAGGTCAACGATGTTGTTTACCGAGGGTTTCTCCCTCTGAGCATCAACAAAGGCAAGGCTTATGTCCCTGTCTCTCAGGAATGCACCGTATAGATACCTCATTATCCTTCCCTCTGGAGACAGGAATATGGTTACGTTGGGATGTATAAATATCCTGTCCCTGTCTATGAAGTAGAACTTGTAGCCCAAAGACTGGGTCAGCTTCCTTATGTCCTCTTTTGAAAGAAGCCCCACGAGCCAGTTATCTGGCAGGTCTGTGGTGCCAAAGTTTCTGAGCATAAACTGTTTCATAGTTTCAATGTTATCCCTCTCGTCAAAGGATAGGACCAGGTATCTGTAGTCTCTGGGAAGATTTTTTGAGACTTTGTAGAGGTTTTCTGCAGTAATCGGGCAGACTGTATCACAGGTGTAGTAGGCAAAGAGAAGGGCTGTAGGCTTTCCGGATATGAACTCTCTCAAACTTACCTCTCCCTTTATGGTCTTTACGCTCACGTCTGGGACCTGTTTGCCTATGAAGAGGTCCTCCTGTATCTTTACAACGCTCACATCCTGCTCTCCATAGTAGCTTGTGTATCTGCCATATTCGTATGGCTCTCTGGCAAAGGTGAGGGATAAGAGCATGGCTAACAGAAGCAGAGGTTTCATGCCAGGCTACCTATCAGGTAGGCACTGCTTGCCACGAGAAGCCACATAATGTCCACAAAGTGCCAGTACATGGTTATTGCCTTGATGTAGGTGTGTCCCTTGTGCTCACCTGCCTTTCCCGTCAAAAGAAGGAACATGGCAACCAGCATGGTAAGAAGACCAACCACTATGTGAGAGGTGTGTATACCTGTGAGCATGTAAAAGCCAGTGCCATACATGTTGGAGCTGAGGGTAAAGCCTTCGTGCCAGAGATGAAGCCACTCCATAACGTGAATAACCATGAAGGCAGAGCCAAGGGCTATAGTAAGAAGAACAAAGAAGGCAGAAAGCCCATTCCTGCCTCTTTCAAAGAGCTTCTCCGCTATGGCTATGGTGGCACTTGATGCCCACAGGATAAAGGTAAGTATGACAGGTATGGTCAGGTTCATGCCCTTTGGGACCCACTGAGCCCACACATCTGCATGCGTTGCCCTTGCCATGTAAAAGCCGGCAAACATGGTTCCGAATATTACCACCTCAGACACTATAAAGAACATCATAGCGGGCATACCAAGCCCCTCTTCATGCCCCTTTGAGAAGAACTCGTTTATCCAACCCACTATACCCAGAACAAAGAGGACGAGACTCACGCCCCCAAAGATGAGAGCAAGCATGGGCTTCTGCCACACCATAAGGGCTATGAAGGTGAGCGGGATTAAGAGAACTGCAAGACCTACGGGCAGGGGCCAGTAGCTGTACTCGTGCTCTCCAAGGTGGTGGTGCACCTCGTGCTGTGCCATATTTTACCTCCTCTTAGCCTTGTAGGAGTAAAAATATTAATAAGTCCTGTCGCATACAATCAATCCACATTTGCTTATAGCATTATAAGAAAAACTTATACTACCTGACTTTGACCTCCTTTATCTTCTCCCTCTCTTCCTTCCAGCTCAGCTTCCTCTGCACGCTGACACTCAGGCTCTCCACCTCCTGCCATGGAAGGTCAATGTAGGTGGGGACACCATACACAAGGGCGTTTTTTGCCTGATAGGAAAGGACTCTTACCACCCTTGCAGACTCTCCTGTGGGAAGGGTTGCGTTCACTATTATGTAGAGCTTTGGGTCCCCCTGGTCTGCGGTGGGCAGGTTGTGGGGAACACCCAGGTTGGTTACCTTAAGCCTCAGAGTTTCTCCCCTTTCCAGCTCAAGGAGCACATCCTCTGGCTTTGCCTTACCAGCAGGAAAGCTGTGGTCATGTCTTGGCTTTTTGCTGTGGAAGTATTCAAAGGGAAACTTCTGAACGAGCCTTTTTTCTCCCATGGAGGGCATGTGGCAGTCTTGACAGGACTTCTGAACCTTTGTTAAATGCCATTCCCTGTATGTTTCCTGATGGCATCCTGCACAGAAGAAGGACTTTGTGTAGTTAAGGTCCTGCCGTGATGGATGAGGTGGAGACCATACTTTGTGGGGTCCGTGCATAGCCTTTGTCTGCTCTTTGAAATGGCAGGCAACGCAGGAAACCCCATCCTCTTTGAACTCAACCCTCAGGACGGGTTTTATCTCCGGGTCAACCTGATGGGGTGCGTGGCAGGAAAGACACTTGGTCTTTGTGTAATCCTCGCTTTCAAGCCTGAACTTTTCGCTCTTCCATGCCATGGCATGCCTGCTCTTTTCCCACTCTCTGAATATCTCCGCATGACAGTCAGAACATCTCTTTGACTGAGGTCTCTGAAGGAGGTCCTTCTCCACAAAAACATCACCGCAGGAGGTGAGAAGAAAAAAGAGCACAAAAAGGGCTGTCATTTTTCCCTCCTTGGATATATAATATTAACTTCACAGGCCCGGTAGCTCAGTTGGTAGAGCACCCGGCTGAAAACCGGGGTGTCGGCGGTTCAAGTCCGCCCTGGGCCATTTTCAGAAGTTCCACCCTTATCCTGTAGTCAAGGAGTATATCCAGAGGCTCACTTTTCATTTCGGGGTCAAGGAAGGGTATGGCATAAGGGGAAAGACAGAGCTTTCTTTTCTCATCCTTTTTGAGCCTTTCTTCACAGCCAAAACACGCTCCCGTTCCTCCCCTCTTCCTGCCCACGCCCTCCGTAGAAAAGAGGCTAAAGCCCAGCTCCTTCAGGGCCTTTCTCACAGGCAGGGAAGAGGTGTAAGAAACCCACACACCATCAGCAACCATAAGTCTCCTTACCTGAGCGAGAAACTGAAGGCTCCACAGCTCTGGATTTCTGTAAGGTGAAAAGCCATCATGAAAAACCGCATGGGCTTCAAAGTCTTTTATCTTCTTTATACTTTCCCTTGCATCCCCAAGGTAAAGCTTAAAACTTACACCATCTTCCTCAAAGCTGGGAAGCTTTTCCAAAATATTTTTGTGGATGCTTCTAAACTCTTTTGGCATTGGTGGAACTTGAGCAGGCACTTCCTTCTCAAGGGATATTATTTCAATCTCTATAAGTGGGTTTATCTCTTTTAACTTTTTGATGGCTACAGCCACATTATAGCCAAGTCCAAAGCCAATATCTAAGATGTTTATCCTTTTGAGGCTTTGTACCTTCTCCAAAAGTCCAGAAGGGTTAAAAAACTTTTCAAGACATTCCCTTATGGCACCGGCAGATAGGCTATGGTACGGTTCTCCGTAATGGGAATGCATAAGAGTAAAATCACCTTCCTGTGTTTTTATAATGCCAGACCCTTCAAGGGAAGGCTTTAACCAAGATTTTAGTTCTAAAACTATACTGCTTAATCTCTCTTCGGGTATATCTATGCCTTCTCTTGTTAAATAGACTTTTATAACCCTTTCAACCTTCATAATTCAATTATTTTAGACCTTGTAATATTTCCTTCTTAGTTCATCTATTACATTTTTATCAACAATGCCTTCTGCTACGATCTTTCCATTTATAACAAGGGTTGGCACGCATCTAATTCCATAGTTTTCAGCCAATTTACAGCAACTCCCATCTATACATTCACTTGCCCTATGAACCTCTAAATTCACCAAGGGGAAGCTCTCTCTTATCATGTTTTCCATCTTGTCGCAGAGTTTGCAATCCGCCCTAAAAAGCTCCCATTTCATAGCTTTATCATCTCTCTGTTTATGTAATATAGCAACCTTAGAATTTTGTCAAGGGAATTGCCCTGCGGGGGCTGTTTATAAACTGACCTTGTGAAAACAAATATAATTAAAATTTAACTAAGGCATGAAAAATTTTGAGTGGACGCCACATAGAATATTGCTGACTTCCTACTTAGTAGTAATACTCATAGGCTCCGTCCTTATATATCTTTCCACCACAAGACCTATAAGCTACTTGGACGCCCTTTTTACCGCCACCTCTGCCACAACGGTAACAGGCCTTGTGGTGCTTGACACGGAAAAAGACCTAAACTTCTTTGGAAAGGTTGTGGTATTGGCCCTTATTCAAATAGGTGGCCTTGGATATATGACCCTTACCACTTACTTTTTTATATCCCTTAGGAAGAGGCTAGGTTTGAGAGATAGGCTTATGCTGGCAGAGTCTTTTAACTATCCCGGTATGCATGGGCTTGTAAGGTTTATAAAAAGGATTATACCCATTGTTTTCTTTATTGAGTTCCTTGGCATGCTTGCCCTCTTTCCGCCTTTTCTGTTTAAACTAAGGGACCCAGCAAATGCCTTTTTTGCCAGCCTATTTCATTCTGTTTCCGCCTTCAACAACGCCGGCTTTTCCACCTTTTCTGATAACCTTATGGGTTTTAGGGGAAATGTATGGGTAAACTTGGTTATAAGCCTTTTGATAATCCTTGGTGGGTTGGGCTTTTATGTTATATACGAGCTAATACTCTACAAAAGGGGTGAGATAAGGAGGATTTCTACACATACAAAGCTTGTCTTTTTGTCTTCTTCCTTTCTTATTCTTATAGGCTTTATTTTCCTTCTTTTTGACCTGTGGCGCTTCAAAGATATGTCTTTGGGAGAAAAGGTGCTTGCAAGCTTCTTTCATAGCGTTTCTGCCAGAACGGCCGGCTTTAACACCATAGATATTGCAAAGCTTTCTGAGGCATCCCAGTTTTTGATAATAAACCTTATGTTTGTGGGAGCTTCTCCCGGTGGCACTGGTGGGGGCATAAAAACCATAACGGCTGTGGTGGTCTTTTTGGCTGTGCTTTCTTATATAAAGGGTAGGCAAGATGTGGTAGTCTTTGGAAGGAGGCTCATAGAAGTTCAAGTGCATAGGGCTATGGTTATACTTAGCTTGGCCTTTGCCTACAACACTATTGTGGCCATGCTTCTGGCAGAGATTGAAAACATAAAACTATTGCCCGCTCTCTTTGAGACGGTATCGGCCTTTGCTACTGTGGGGCTTTCTTTGGGCAATCCTAAGGGCCTTAGCCTCTCTGCAGACTTTTCTCCCTTGGGTAAAGGCCTTATAATTCTAAGCATGCTCATAGGAAGGGTGGGCCTGCTTGGCTTTATGCTTGCCCTTGTGGGTAAAGAAAAACCAACTCATGTAAAACTTCCTGAGGCGAGGCTTTTGATATGAAGAAGGTTTTTGGAGTTATTGGACTTGGAAGGTTCGGTTTTAACGTGGCAAAGACCTTGGCCGAAGGCGGTGCGGAGGTTATAGCCTGTGATGTGGATGAGGAGAAGGTAAAGGCCATAGCGGAGCTTGTATCTCAAGCCTTCATACTTGATGCCACCAATGAAAAGGCCCTAAAGGAGTCTGGCATAGCCAATGCGGATGTGGTGATAGTGAGCATAGGGGAAAACATTGAGGCAAGCATACTCGTGGTGGTTCAGCTCATGGAGCTTGGAGTGAAAGAGATAATAGCCAAGGCGGTCAACCCACTTCATGGAAGAATTCTTGAAAGGCTTGGGGTGAGCAGGGTAATACATCCTGAAAGGGATATGGCCATAAGGCTTGCCCATTCTCTTCTCATGGGTGGCTTTATAGAGGAGATACCCATAGCGGAAAACTACAGCATATTTGAAATGAAGCCACCGCAGAGACTTCACAACAGAACCCTCAGGGAGCTTGACCTCAGAAGAAAATACGATGTGACAGTGCTTGCCATAAAGAGGGGCGAAAGGTTCATAGTTAACCCATCAGCTGAGGAGGTAATACTTCCAGATGACATTCTGGTGGTATTAGGTAACAGGGAAAGGATAGGGGTTCTGTGATAATATAACAGAGATGCGCAGGCTCCTCCTGGCTCTTCCCTTAATCTTTATTGCGCTCCTTGTGCTTTTGCTCGCAGTAAGAGGAAACAGGGAAAACTACGCAGTGGCAAAGGAGGAAGAGGTAAAGATACTGGTTTACGGCTCCGGTTTTGCAAAGGCGAGCCAGTATGTGGTGGTAAGGGCTGAAGTTTCCGGACATGTGAAGGAAGTTTATGTGAAGGAGGGGGACTTTGTAAGAAAGGGGCAGGTGCTTGCCCTGATGGATGCAGGACCCCTGGAGGCGGGCATAAGGGAGGCATCAGAGAGGCTCAATCTTGTGCGTGAGAGGCTGAAGGAAGGCTCACCCTATCTGAGAAGCCTTGAAAATGCCGTTGAATCTTCACGCGTAAGTATGGAAAACAGCAGGAGGCTTTTTGAGAGAAGGGAAAGGCTCTTTTCACAGGGTCTTATACCGAGAGAAACCTATGAGCAGAGCAGAACTCAGTATGAACTGGCCTCAAAAGAGCATGAAAGGGCAAAAAGTAGCTACGAGGATGCCATAAACTCTCTCAGGTCTGAGGAAAGGGTGCTTCTGGCGGAGAGGGAAAGGCTCATAAGAGAAAAGGAAAAATACACCATAAAAAGCCCCATAGAGGGGTATGTGCTGAAAAAGTTTGTAAACCCCGGTGATTACATAAACCACATAAGTCAGGAAAACAGACTCTTTTCAGTGGGTTCAGGAGGATGGGAGGTATGGCTTGAAGTGGATGAGGAGTATGCCAGTATGCTGAAGGAGGGACAGAGGGTTCTTCTAAGGGTGGATGCATACCCTGAAAGAAGTTTTGAGGGAAGGGTCTTTCAGGTAGTAAGGGAAGTGGACAGAAGCAGAAAGCTCATAACGGTAAAGGTAAGTGCAGAACTGCCAGAAGACCTTCCCAACGGCTCAACGGTGGACGGTCAGATAGAGGTGGAGAGGAAGAGAGCTCTTCTCATACCGGCGGTGGCTTACAGAGAAGGGCATGTGCTTCTTTACGACGGGGTGAGAAGGGTAAAGACTCCCGTAAAGGTTGGGAGGAGATACGGAGAGTATTTTGAGGTATTAGAGGGACTCAGGCCGGGTGACAGAGTAATACTGCCATGAGACATGTGCTCTTTGTTGCCTTCAAACTTCTCCTTGAAAGGAAAAGACAGACGCTTGTTTCTGTGGTTGGCGTTTCCATAGGAGTTTCCGCCTTCATAGTGATGAGCTCCCTTATGCTTGGTTTTCAGAACTACTTTATACAGCAGGTCATAGACCTAGAGCCACATATAAGGATAAAGCCGAGGGAAGAGCATCAGCAGGTGGAGGCTACAGCCCTTCTTCTTGGTGAAAAACCCAGGGAAAAGGACAGAATACTGGGATGGCAGGATTTGGTGCAGAGGCTTGAGGACAACTCGGAAGTTCTGGGTGTGGCACCCAGGCTCGTAAGCAGAGGAATCCTCAAGTATGGAGTAAAAGACAAGCCAGTAACTCTTCTGGGTATAGACCCACAGAGAGAGCCAAAGGCCTCCGTAATAGAAAGATTTCTGGTTCACAAAAACCTGCGAAGGCTTGAGACAAACAGAACCGGTGTCATAGTTGGTGCATTGGTGGCGAAGAGTCTGGGCATTGAAGAGCTGGGTAAAAAACTCCTTCTTGTGGCACCTAACGGGCAGACTATTCTTGTGACTGTAGAGGACTTTTTTGAATCTGGCATTACAAACATTGACGATACCAGGGTTTACATAAACATAAAGACCCTTCAGGGACTACTCGAGAAGGAAGGTGAGGTAAACGAGATTGTGCTGAAAATAAGGGACGTTAACCTGGCTGAGAGGCTGTCAAGGAAACTTCAGAGCTCTATAACTTACGAGGTAGAAAGCTGGCAGAAGGCATACAGAAACTTTCTTGGTATCTTCAGAATCCAGAATATCATAACCTACATGATTGTCTTTGCCATACTCACCGTGTCCGCCTTTGGAATCTTCAACATAATAATGATGACAGTCCTTGAGAAAAAGAAAGACATAGCCATACTCATGGCTATGGGCTTTACAAGAAAGGATGTTCTGCTCATCTTTATGCTTGAAGGTTTCGTAGTGGGAGTGCTTGGAGCCCTTCTGGGCTCGGTGCTTGGCTTTGGACTTCAGGAATACTTGGAATCTGTAAGGCTTGACGTGGAAGGGCTTATAAGAACAAGGGGCTTTGTGCTTGACAGAAGTCCTATCTTCTACTTCTACGCACTTATTTTTTCCCTCTTCTTCTCCCTTCTTGCCAGCCTTTATCCCTCCTACAGGGCAAGCAGACTCAACCCGGTGGATATATTCAGAAGCCAATGAAGGTGTTGGAGCTCAAAGGTGTAAAAAAATCCATAGGTCAGGAGCAGATTCTAAAGGGTATAGACCTGAGCATTCTGAAAGGGGAGTTTGTTGCCATAATTGGAGCCAGCGGTTCTGGGAAGAGCTCCATGCTCTACATCATGGGTTTGCTTGACAGACCAACAGAGGGCCATGTTTTTTTTGAAGAAGAAAAGATTGACTTTTCAAATGAGAAAAGGCTCTCAGAGATAAGAAACAGGAAGATAGGCTTTGTATTTCAGTTTCATTACTTAATACCTGAGTTCACCCTTCTTGAGAACGTGATGCTTCCGGCGGTGAAGATGGGTATGCATAGGAAAGAGGCAGGGGAAAGGGCTTACGAGCTCCTGAAGAGGCTTGGTCTTGAAGGAAAGGAGAGAAGAAAGATTTATCAGATATCTGGAGGGGAAATGCAAAGGGTCGCCATAGCAAGGGCACTCATAAACAGGCCCTCTGTAATACTTGCTGACGAGCCAACTGGAAATCTTGACAGCAAAAACACCCAGAAGGTGATGGAGATATTCAGAGAGATAAACTCGGAAGGGACTACCATAGTCATGGTAACCCACGAGCTGGAGCTTGCCGAGCTCTCCCAGAGGATAGTGGAGATGAAAGATGGTGCAATTTTAAGATAAAAATATAAGAATATTAATACTTGACATATGATATGGAATGGCTTATGATTATAAGTATGATTTTAATCAACAGGAGGTGAAGCCATGGGAGACCTCACTCGTAGAGACCTTATAAAGGCTGGTGCTCTGAGCCTGAGCGCTCTTTCCAGCCCTGCCTTCTCTGCCATAAGGGTCTTTGAACCGGTTGTAAAGGTGGAAAATCCACTCTCCTACTATCCAAACAGAGACTGGGAGAGATTTTACAGGGACATATACCGTTCTGAATCATCTTTTGTCTTTCTCTGTGCCCCCAACGACACACACAACTGTCTGCTGACAGCCCATGTGAAGAACGGAGTAATAACAAGGATAGAGCCCACTTATAAGTTTGGTGAGGCAACGGACATATACGGGCTTAGAGCTTCCCACCGGTGGGATCCGAGGTGCTGTAACAAGGGCATAGCCCTTATGAGAAGGTTTTACGGGGACAGAAGGGTAAAGGGTGCAATGGTGAGAAAGGGTTTCTACGAGTGGTATAAGGCTGGTTTTCCAAGAGACCCCAAGACAGGAAAGCCCCCAGAGAAATACTTCCAGAGAGGAAAGGATAAGTTCATAAAAGTCACATGGGATGAAGTGGCAGACATAATCGCAAAGACGCTCATAAACATAGCAACCACCTACTCTGGGGAGGAGGGAAGAAGAAAACTTGAAGCACAGGGACATTATCCTAAGCCGATGATTGACGCAATGGAGGGTGCGGGCACCAGAGTTCTCAAGTTCAGGGGTTCAATGCCCTTCCTCGCAGTTGTAAGGTATACATCTCCTTACAGGATGGCAAACATGTTGGCTCTTCTTGACAGTCACATAAGGGGTGTCGGACCAGATAAAGCTCTTGGTGGAAGGGGGTGGGACAACTACGCCTTCCATACAGACCTCGCACCCGGGCATCCCATGGTTTCTGGGCAGCAGAACGTAGAGTTTGACCTATGCATGTTTGAACATTCAAAGCTCCTCATACTATGGGGCATGAACCCCTTTACCACAAAGATGCCTGACTGTCACTGGCTAACAGAGGCAAGGATAAAAGGTTCCAAGGTTATAGTCATATCCAACGACTATTCACCCACGGCAAGGTCTGCAGATGAGCTTATTGTGGTTAGGACTGGAACGGACACAGCGCTTGCCCTGTCAATAGCCTACGTGATAATGAAGGAAAAACTCTATCAGGAAAGGTATGTGAAAAGCTTTACCGATATGCCCCTACTCGTCAGGATGGATAATGGAAAGGTTTTGAGGGCAATGGACATTATACCCAACTATCAACCCAAACCACTTAAAAAGGCTGTTACCTTTAAGCCCGGTGAACCCCTCCCGCCCTTCTACAAGCAGGACAAGCAGTACATACCAGAGTCAATAAGGCATAATGATATGAACGACTTTGTGGTCTGGGACACAAAGACAAATTCTCCAAAGGTTATAACAAGGGATGATGTGGGTGAGGACTTCTGGAAACTTGGTATAGACCCTGCCCTGACCGGAAGCTATAAGGTTAAGACAGTTGATGGTAAAGAAATTGAAGTAAAGCCCCTCTTTCAGGTTTACCTTGAGTTCTTTGAAAGCAATTACACGCCCAGGCAAGCTGAAATGATAACTGGCGTTCCAGCAAAGAAGATAGAGTCCCTTGCAAGGGAGATAGCAAAGCATCCAAGAAACATGAAGCTGGCTCAGGGTATGGGTGTAAACCAGTATCAGCATGCAGACCTGAAGGACAGGGCTATGTATATGATATGTGCCCTGACCGACAACATCGGTCATGAAACTGGAAACATAGGTTCATATGCAGGAAACTTCAGGCTCGCTCTGTTTAACGGGGCACCACAATATCTTGCAGAGGACCCATTCAATGTAGAACTTGACCCCAAAAAGCCTGCAAGGGTTAAGTTTTACTGGAAGCCAGAATCCGCCCACTACTACTCCCACGATGACCACCCCCAGTATATGGGTGAACATCTCATCACCGGTAAAACACACATGCCAACGCCCACAAAATTCATATGGTTTGTTGATGCTAACTCAGCCCTTGGAAACGCCAAGTGGAAATACAACATAATAATGAACACTCTTCCAAAGATTGAGTGCATAGTTACCAACGAATGGTGGTGGTCTCTTACCTGTGAATACTCGGACATAGTCCTTGGTGTGGATGCATGGAATGAGAACAAATACTGGGATATAGCAGGCTCTGTTACAAATCCCTTTGTGTACGTATGGCCTAAGACAGGGCACAGGAGGTTCTTTGACACAAAGAACGATGCAGAAACCTTTGCCCTCGTTGCCAACAGGCTGACAGAACTTACAGGTGATGAAAGGTTCAGAAACTACTGGAAGTTTGTCTTAGAAGGAAAGCAGGATGTGGTTTATGTTCAGAGAGTTATAGACGCTTCATCAAACTTGAGGGGATACAGGCTTGAGGATATAGCCAAGAAAGCCCATGAAGGCATACCATCCCTGATAATGACGAGAAGTTATCCCAAGTATGTGGGTGAAGACCAGACAAAAGAAAATATGCCATGGTATACCAAGAGCGGAAGGCTTGAGTTTTACAGAGAAGAAGATGAGTTTATAAATGCTGGAGAGAACCTTCCAGTATACAGAGAACCCATTGATTCAACCCATCACGAACCCAACGTAATCGTGGCAAAACCATATCCACTTTTGAAACCCAAGAAACCAGAAGATTATGGAGTAAGCAGCAAGGATGCCCTACTGAGCACAGAGTGGAGGCAGGCGAGAAATGTGCTTGTAGAACCGGAAAAGCTACCTGGAACAAAGCATCCTCTCATAGTAACTGTAGGAGCAACCCACATAGTTCACACGCCCAAATACAGGCATGCAGCACATACAACAACGGGGGACACGGATGTAACCACTCTTCTTTTTGGACCCTTCGGAGACATTTACAGACACGATAAGAGAATGCCCTTTATCTCCGAAGCATACATAGATATAAACCCTAAGGACCTTCAGAAAATGGGCATACAGGATGGCGACTATGTTTACGTGGATGCAGACCCTCAGGATAGACCCTTTGAAGGCTGGCAAAAGAGAAAAGAGGATTATGAGGTTGGTAGACTTCTTTTAAGGGCACGGGCTTCCAACAACACACCGCCAGGCTGTGCCAAGATATGGTTCAACATGTATGGCTCTTCCCATGGAACTGTAAGAGGAACAAGGGTAAGAAGGGACGGTATGGCAAAGAACCCGGATACAAACTACCAGTCACTATACAGGTGTGGAAGCCATCAGTCCGTTACAAGGGGATGGTTTAAGCCCACATACCAGACCGATACTCTTATAAGAAAGAATCTTATGGGTCAGATAATAGGAAAGGGCTTTGAGCTTGATGTGCACGGACTTATAGGAGCTCCAAGAGAGGGCTTCTGCAGGATAAGCAAGGCGGAGGACGGTGGCATAGGTGGAAAGGGTATGTGGAGACCTGTAAAACTTGGCTTTAGACCTACAACAGCTTCAGAAGCCCTCAAGAAATACCTGCAAGGTAAGTTTGTTTGAAAGGAGGTGAGCCATGGCGCACAAAGCCTACAACTGGCAACTTAACAGGGAAGTTAACTATCCCTACGAGCCCAAGAGACCAAAGAAACAGTTCGCGATGGTTATGGACCTCAACAAATGCATAGCCTGTCAGACATGCACAGTAGCCTGCAAGACCACATGGACACCCGGAAGAGGTCAGGAGTATATGCTCTGGAACAATGTGGAGACAAAACCTTGGGGCTTTTATCCTCTCGGCTGGGATATAAAGCTTCTTGAACTTCTTGACGGTAGCAAGAAAACTGTCTTTGATGCACCAGAAGGAGAAATAGTTCTCGGATGGAAGCCTGATGAGCTTGACTGGATGTATCCAAACGTGGGTGAGGACGAGGTCAACGAGCCAGTAGATGTGGGGACTGTCCTTGAAAACCTACCCCATCCAATATGGATGTTCTACCTTCCAAGAATATGCAATCACTGCACCTATCCTGCATGCCTCGCCGCCTGTCCAAGACAGGCAATATACAAGAGGGAAGAGGATGGAATAGTACTCATAGACCCAGAAAGGTGTGAGGGTTATCAAGAATGCATAAAGGCCTGTCCTTACAAGAAAACACATTTCAATTTTGTGGCAAGAATCTCTCAGAAGTGTATCGGATGCTTCCCAAGGGTTGAAGATGGCTACCAGCCTCAGTGCGTCATAACCTGTATAGGTAAAATAAGGCTCATGGGCTTTATAAGCCCACCTGAAAAGGCAAGACCTGAAAACCCTATAGACTTTCTGGTTCATGTAAAAAAAGTTGCACTGCCAATATATCCTCAAAGTGGGCTTGAGCCTAATGTTTATTACATACCGCCCATAAATGTTCCTGTTAGCTTTCTAAAACAGATGTTTGGGCCTGGTGCAGAACATGCAGTGAAGACATACATGGCTATGAGAGAAGGTAAAGAGCCGGAACTTCAAGCACTTCTGCACCTCTTTGGCTCAACCCCCAGAATACCTCATACCTTCAAGGTAGATAAGAAAGAGGTCGTGGCATACGATGAAGCAGGAAAGGAGATAGTCAGAGTTCCAATGGTTGAGCCTGTTCAATTCAGACCTCACAAAGATGAAAAGCTTGATGTGGTGAGACAGGATATACCTTAAGGAGGTGAGCCATGAGATACACGAAAGCCTTAATCTTAGGGCTTATTTTTTCGGGTGTTACCTTTTCTCAGGAGATGGTATGTAAAAGGGTAAAAAGCCTACCCCTGGACCCATTTGATAAGGTTTGGGCAAGCGTCAAGCCTTTAGATGTTTCTCTCAGTGGTCAGGCTGTAACTGTTCCGATGGAACTTAAACCTTCAGTAACAAGCATTGCTGTAAGATGTCTCAACGATGGGAAAAGTATAGCCTTTCATATGACCTGGTCTGATAAAACTGAAGACAGGTTTCACCTCATCGGTAAATTCTCTGATGCTGTGGCGGTTCAGATTCCTTATAAGCCTTCTGCAGATGTTCCGGTAACCATGGGAGACAAAAGTCAGAGAGTTCTAATACTACACTGGAGTGCCTTCAGACAAGAGAATATAGAAAAAGGTTATTCCGACACTGCGAAGATATATCCTAATTATGCCTATGACTGGTACCCACACGCAGATCCACCTTATAGGTATCCTGAGAATTGGGCAAACCAGTATGCTTTGAATTACATAGGCGGTGAGAAGGTCTTCAGAAAGAACACCTTTAACACACCAGTAAGGGAAGTGATTGCAGAGGGGTATGGTTCTTCCACATGGAAAGATATACAGGGGGCAGAGGGCAAAGGTGTTTACAGGAATGGAAAATGGCATGTGGTTATAAAGAGGGTTTTTGTAGAAGAGAGCACTTCAAACCCTGAATGGGGACCTGGCAAGGAAACCTTCGCCAGCTTTGCAGTGTGGGATGGAGCCAACGGAGAAGTGGGGGCAAGGAAGTCTCTAAGCTATTCATGGATAAGGCTAAAGGTGGAGTGAGATGGAACTTTATAAAGCCTTCCTTTACAAGTTTATATCGCTGGCTTTTGAATATCCAGGGGAGGACTCCCTGAAGGCTTTAAAAGAAAGTCTTGAGGACCTCTCCCTGAGCCTTAGAAACCTTGGCATTGATTTTGATGTAGAAGCTCTGAAAGCATGTCTGCAGGAGTACGAGGGAGAAGAAAGGCTTTTGGACCTCCAGTGCGACTGGAATTCCCTTTTTGCCACATCTCTGAAGGCGCCCAGCTGGGAGACTGCTTACGAGCTTGAAAAGGCAGGAAGGAAAGCTCAAGAGCTTGCGGACATAGAAGGTTTTTACAGAGCCTTTGGTCTTGAAGTAAGGCAGGGATACGAGCCGGATGGATTAATTCCTCAGCTGGAATTTTTGAGCCTTTTGCTCCTGAAAAAGGTCCATGCGGACGAGGCAGAAAAGGCGGAGATAGCCAGCAAGGGCTACGAGTATTTCTTTAGAGACCACCTCGGAAGGTGGTACAGACTCTTCTGCCAGCTAGTTGAAGAGGAAACTCAGGAGGAGTACTACAGGCTCATGTCAAAGCTGATGCGTTCTTTCCTTGACAGAGAAAGGCAAGAGATAGGAGTTGTGCTTGACCTTATAGAGTACAGAAAGGAAATGCTTGAGGGTTCCACATGGGAGTGCGGTATAGAAGGCAAGACACCGCAGATGTTTATCAATCAAAAAGCTCCACCGCCCTCCTGAGAACTTCCTCGAGCTCATCCTTGCTGGGCATCTCTGCGTAAACTCTTATGAGGGGCTCAGTGCCGGAGGCTCTGAATAGCACCCACCCGTCGTTTTCAAAGACCAGCTTGAGACCATCAAGGGTTATGACCTTTGAGACCTTCATGTTCCCGAGCCTCTCCGGTGGGTTCTTTATGAGTTCCCTGAGCTTCTGCTTTTTGTCCTCCTCCGCATGAAAGTCAACTCTTTTGAAGTGTGCTTCCCCGTAGTTTTTGAATATCTCCTCTATCACTTCAGAGAGAGGTTTGTCCTTGAGCATAAGGAGCTCAAGTATGTTAAGTCCAGTGAAAAGCCCATCCCTCTCTGGAAGAAAGTCCACAATGCCGTAACCACCGCTTTCTTCTCCCCCGAATATGACCCTTTCTTTCAGGATTACCTCGTTTATGTTTTTAAAGCCCACAGCCACTTCTTTCAGCTCCACACCTTCAGTCCTGCATATTCTGTCCGCAAGGTATGTGGTGGAGACGGTCTTTACTACAACACCATTCCTCATACCCTTGTTTCTGAGAAGATGATAAAGAAGCAGAACGTATATCAGCTGGGCGTTCACAAAGCTTCCCTTATCATCCACAAGGGCTATCCTGTCCCCATCCCCGTCGTTGGCTATGCCAAGGTGAGCTTTCAGAGCCTTCACTTTGAGCATAAGAGGTTCAAGGTGCTTCTCCACCGGCTCTGGCGCATGCCCTCCAAAGAGGGGGTCCCTGTAGCTCCTTATCTGATGCACCCCTATCCTCGTGCCGGAAAGCACATGGGAGTATGTTCCCAGAGCAGAGCCATACATGGCGTCGTGCACAAGAAGCATGTCCTTCTGTGAGAAAAGTTCCATGTTTACCCTGCTCTTTACCTCCCTTGTGTATTCGCCCCAGACGTTTACATACTCGGGCTGGAACTTTTCAGGCTTTACAACTTCTGCAAACTTCAGCTCTTCCTCCACCTGCGCTATAAACTCCGGCGTGGCGGAGCCACCAAAGGAGTCCTTTATCTTGTATCCGTTATACTCTGGAGGGTTATGGGAGGCAGTTATCACAACCCCATTGTCAAAGCCCATATACTTGACAGCAAAAGAGACCATGGGCGTGGTGCAGGCTTTGTTGGTAAGAAAGCACTCAAAGCCAAGCGCTCTGAAAACCCTGTAGACCTCGAGGGCGAAGTGCTCGGACATAAAGCGGTTGTCATAGCCCACTACCACCTTCTTCTTTCCCTGTTTCTGAAGAACTCTTGCATGGGCATGGGCAACTTTCCTTACATTTTCAAAGGTAAAGGAATCACCTATTATGGCTCTCCAGCCGTCGGTGCCGAATTTAATCATTTTTGACCTCCCTGCGGTATGTTTATAATGGGTGTCATTCTGGTATCGTAGGGCAGAAGTATTATGGTGTTATTCTGACTTCTGGCATACTCTTGGATGTTCTCTATGAACTTCCACATAAGGTATTCCCTCGTAAGAGAACCTGCTATTATTCTGTTCGCCTCTGCTATACCCTGTGCTTCCACTTTTTTCCTTTCGGCCTCAAGTTTTTCTTTCTCTAAGAGAAACTGCATCCTCTGAGCTTCTTCGTAGGCCTTCCTTTTTTCTTCTATAGCTTTGACCACACTCTCTGGAAGTCTTATATCTCTTATGAGCACATCCTCAAGAAGCAAATATCTTCTCGCAAGCTGTCCGGCCACTTCTCTCTTTATTCTCTCCTGCAGTTTCTGTCTTTCCTGATAGACTATAGAACTTTCCATTTCAGCTATGGCGTCTCTTACTGCTGTTCTCACTATCTGTTTTATTACCTTTTCTTCATAGTCTGGTCCGTATTCTCTTATAAGCTCCGGAGCTTTTTGGGCATCAACCCTGTAAAGCACCGCTACATCCATGTTTACAGGCAACCCATCCCTTGAGAGAGTGCTTATAGGGTTCTGTTTTTCTCGGGTGAACTCTACAGCCCTTGTTCTTATCTCAACCTTTTCAACTGTCTGCAGAAGTGGAATCCTCAAGTGCAGTCCTTCCACTAATGGGGTCGGGTCAATCTTACCAAGTGTTCTCTTAACCCCTACAAAGCCAGACTGAACTATTACAAGAGGGTTACCCGCAAGGACAAGAAAAAGTATTAGTAATATAAAGACTACAAAGTATCCCACAGACTTAAAGCCATCAAAAGCAGAGCCTTTCACGCTTAACTTCTCCTCAAAAGAAATTATAATTTAGACCTGTATATGATAGCGCAGGATACATTGAAGGAAGCTCTCAAAAGGAACAGGCTGAAAAGCGAGTCCTTTGGAGATTTTGAATACCTCCGTTTTACCGATGACTTTAAAGACATTCCAAGGGGGACAGTCCTTTTCAAAGACACCGTCATTTGGGGCTATCCCCACATAGGGAGGATATTCCAGCTCTCCACGGGCATTCCCGAGCAGTTTGAAGCCCCCTTCTGGGTGGAGGAGAAGGTGGATGGCTACAACGTGAGGGTTTTTATGCACGATGGTGAGGTCTATGCCCTTACGAGGGGTGGGTATGTGTGTGCCTTCAGCACCGACAGGGTTCTTGACTTTGTGGACAGGAGGTTCTTCGAAGATAATCCTGACCTTGTGCTCTGTATGGAGGTGGCAGGTCCTGAAAATCCCTACGTGGAGGAAAGCCCACCTTACATAAAGGAGGACATCAGATTTTTCCTCTTTGACATCATGCGTAAGAATTCTCAGGGGTTTCTGCCCTACAGAGAAAAGCTAAGGCTCATCGAAAAATACGGTCTTCCCAGCGTGGAAAGGTATGGTCTGTACACCCCCGAGCAGGTTGAAGACCTTAAGGAGCTTCTCAGAAGGCTAAACGAAGAAGGGAGGGAAGGCGTTGTTATGAAAGAGGACTCAGAGAGGGATAAGAGGGTCAAATACATAACAAGCTACGCAAACCTGAACGATATAAGGATAACCTCGCTCAACATGCTCGGTCTTCCTGCGGATTACTACACCAACAGGCTTCTCAGGCTTGCCCTCTTCATAGAAGAGGAGGGGCTTAAGAAGGATGAGGAGCTGTATAGAGAACTGGGGGAGGCTTTTCTCACAGGTCTCTTTGAGGCATGCAAGATGGCAAGAGAAGAGGGAAAGGTGCGCAGGGTTTTCAGATGCAGGTTTAGAAAAAGGGAGAATGCGCTCGTATTTCTGGAGCAGATAAAACATGCATCCGTTCACATACAGGTAAACCAGTTAGCCCTGAGACAGGAAGGAGAATTCTGGCTTCTTGAGTTTGAAAAGGTCTTTCTTAACATGACTGGGCTTCTGGGGCATTTACTGAAGGGCGGCTCCCTGATAGATTAAGTTCTTACGGTCTGGCTTTCAAGTATAAACCTGAAGCCTCTGGGGTCTATGAGCTTTATTCCCACCTTGTCCGCCCAGCTTCTGAGCCCCTCATCACCGGAGACTAATATACCATCAAGTTCGTAGGCAAGCAGCAACACATCAAGGTCCTCCTTACTGTCTATTATGCCTGTCCTCAGAGCCTCTCTGTATTTGTCTCTCAGCTTGTTTATTAACTTTCCCACATCTTCCTGTGAGAGCTTTCCTGCCTCCTTTGTGTGCTCTTCCGCTATGCGTAGCCCCTTGTTTATCCTGTATCTTACCTCTTCTATAAACTCGTAGAGAAACTCTGCGGGCACCATCAGGTTGAATCTGCGGGGGGAACGAATCCTGACTGCCAGTTCAAACTTTGGCTTCAGGCTCCCGAGTTCCACCATCTTGTTGAACTCCTCATACACGGAGGTGGGCATGTAGAACTGTGCCCTGCTGTGAGAAGCAAGCGTAATAAAGTTTTCTATGGCTCCAAGCTGGTCTTTTTCGAACTGAGAGTAGACATCTGGATTGGTAAAGACGCTGGTGTCAAGCACAAAGATGTCCATTGTTTTTAATTATATTACCCTCTGTATTCCTCAACAGCTTTTCTGACCACCTCGTAGGGCACTTCCAGCCCGGTCCATATTTTAAAGCTTTCCATGCCCTGATAGAGAAGCATGTCAAGTCCGTCCTGAAAGGGACAGCCCTTTTCCATGGCAGCCTTCAGAAGGGGCGTCTGACTGTATATTATGTCCATCACTCTGTGCTCCGGTCTGAGAAGACCGTAATCAAAGATGGGAGGGTCGTCGCCTCTGAGACCAGAGGAGGTGGTATTTACAATAAGCTCTACTTCCTCAAGCACCCTTTCCACGCTCTCTACAACCCTGCATCCAAAGTGCTCGCAGAGACTTTCTGCTCTCTCCCTTGTCCTGTTCCACAGGAAAACCTCCGCCCCTTCAGCCCTGAGAGCATAAACTATTGCCCTCGCAGAACCCCCAGCACCCAGCACGAGGGCTTTTATTCCAGAGAGCTCGGGAGTCAATTTTCTGACAGACTTCAGAAATCCTATCCAGTCGGTGTTGTAGGCGTATATTCCCTCCTCTGTAACCTTCAAAGTGTTGGCAGAGCCTATGGCTTCAGCATGCCTGTCTTTGAAGTCTGCAAGCTCAAGGGCTCTTTCCTTGTGGGGGAGTGTGATGTTGACACCTCTTATGCCAAGGGCTTTTAGACCACTCAGGGCAGGCTCAAAGTCTTCAGGTTTTACCTCAAAGGGGACATAAACAGCATTGATTGAAAAGTGCTCAAAGGCTCTGTTCTGAAAGACTGGAGAAAGGGAGTGCTTTACGGGGTAGCCCAGTATACCATGTACCTGCGTCCTTCCATCAAGGGTCATCCAATCTGATACTTGGGTTGAAGAATTTCCACCTTTTTGACCCAGCTGAGATTACCCTTTATTGCCATGTCCACCACGTTTTTCACGCTTACGTCCGCTATTGGACAGTCGGTGCAGCCGCCCTCAAACTGAAGGTAAACCTCACCTTCCCTTATGTCTACCACCTTTAGGTCTCCGTGGTGCTCCTTAAGGGCTGGTCTTATTCTTTCCAGTATCTCTTCCACCTCTCTTAGCTCATTCTCCTTCATGATTAATCCTCCAGCTGTCTGTATAAATCTTGTATCTCCTGCCAGAGATTTCCCTGAGCTTCATCATCCAGGTCCATCAATCTGCAAAAACCCTTAAGGGTCAGCTTATCAGCCACCACATCCTCAATATCCTCCTCCTCAAGGGTGCGATAGCCATACCTCATGAGGATTTCCCTTGCCTGGGGAAAGTTTTTGAGAAGCTCCATAAGGTTGGTGTCCAACGTGATTCTTTCCTTCATGTTTCCTTTACCTTTTTCACAAAGAGATGATACTCGCCATCTTCCTCATAAAGCCCGAGAAACTCCTGACCTGTAGCCTTGCACCATGCAGGTATGTCTTCCACCACACCCGGGTCATCTGCCACAAGCTCAAGCACCTGACCAACCTGCATGGTCTTTATGACCTTTGCAGTCTCCGCAACGGGGACTGGACAGAAGGTCCCCACCACATCATGAACCACGTCCGGTTCTATGTTTTCAATTCCCATGCTTTGCTCCCTGTCTGTTATATATTTTAAGAGATTCCACAATTTCTTCCTGGGCTGGTTTTCCCCGGAGGGTTTCCTCCTTAGAATTGAAGTTTATAACCACTTCACAAGGTTCATTTTTTGAATATCTTGCCACAATATCTGCCACCAGCTTTTTCTCCTCATCCCTGAGCTCCCCCTTTATGAGGGCAAAGGTGCCCTTCAGGTCCTTTCTGTAGGCGTGGCTGTAGCGGTTTCTGAAGCCCATGAGAAACCTGACTTCCCCCTCGTTCCTTGCAGTTATAAGCCTTGCACCCGAGGGTAGCCTGAAGTGCCTCCCCACAGAAAAAAGCACAAGGTCATCTCTGGTAATGGTGCCTTCCATCTCAAAGGCTTCGCGAAACCTGTAGGCGTAGTTTTCATCTGTAAGATAACAACAGCCTCCAGCTGGCTGCTGGTATTCAAGACTGTATTTCTTGGCAAGGGCTATCTGTTTTTTTCTTCCTCTTCCGCTGATGCCGAGCAGTCTTTCCCTGTCAACCCAGCCTAACCTTTCGGGTATGGTCTCAGGAAGGAGCTTTGCAGAGAGGGGTCTGAGGATGTAGCCCTCAAGCCCGGCTTCCTTCTCTATGAGCATGAGCCTTTCAAAGGTCTGGCTCATGGGCCTCTGTCCCAGCACCTCGCCGGTGACCACAAAGTGGTAGTCCTCTTTCTCCATTATTTCTTTTGTCTTCCTGAGCATGAATATGCGGCAGTCCACGCAGGGGTTTACATTTTTTCCGTAGCCATACTTTGGGTTGAGAATCACATCAAAGTATTCCTGCGACACATCCACCATTTCAATGGGAACATGAAGCTGGGCTGCTGCCCTGAGTGCAGGGTTGACATACTGCGACCCGTCTTCTCTCTTCAGGCCAAGGCGTCTCTTGTGCTCTGTGATGCAAAAGCCAGTGTAGAAGTGAAGGGCCTTAACCTCAATGCCTTGGTCCTGAAGGAGGCGGACCGCTAAACTGCTGTCCAGCCCTCCAGAAAAAAGAGCAACAGCCCTTACTTTCATGTGGAAAGAAATTCAAACTCTCTGCTTTCTTCCTCTTCCTCCTCGTAGCAGTCAGGTATCCTCATGGCTTCTTCAATTCTGCCCTGCTTGAGGAGGTAGTCCTTTATGGCAACGTGCAGTGTCTCAAGCCCCAGGTTTGTGCAGTGTATCTTTTGTGGAGGGAGGCCACCAAGCTCGTCAAATATGTCCTTGTAGGTCAGGTTAAGGGCGTAGGTGAGTGGCTTGCCCTTTATCATCTCTGTCAGCTGTGAGGAGACCGCTATGGCTGAGCCGCAGCCAAAGGTCTTGAACCTCACGTCCTCTATAACATCGTTCTCAGGGTTTACCTTGAGGGTGAAAAGCATGGCATCACCACAGGCTGGATTGCCACACTGACCTATGGCATTGGCATCCTCAAGCACACCCACATTCCGTGGGTTTAGAAAATGGTCAAGCACCTTCTCGCTGTATTCAAACATCTTAACACCTCCTTAACATTGTTCAATTAGAATATGATAGTTTTGTCCAGACTTGCTATGACCTTTATCAAAGATATGGCTTACATAAATTTCTTCACCAGAGACCCGAAAGTGCTACTTAGCCTGTGGTCATCCTCAAGCTCAAGAAACTCCTTGACTTTAACCTTTCTGGTAAATAGCCTTGAGTGTTCCACCGGAACCATACTGTCCTGTCTGCCATGAAAGACATAAATCTCGTAGGGAAGTTCTGAAGGAAAATCCACCTCACCATCCCTGATTATCTCATAGCCCTTCTGAATTATGTCTACAGCAAACTCCCTGTTTATGGTTATTTCAAGTCCCGTTTCACATTCCTCAAAACTTAAATCCTCCTTGCCTTCAAGCCAGCTTCTGCACTTTTCCTCCCCTACTTCCCTTACGGTAAGCCCGAGGGTTGAGTAAGAGGGGGCAAAGAGAAAGACCTTGCTCACCTTTTCTGGTCTGTAGAACCTGAGATAGTTGAGGGACACATAACCACCGTGTGAACTTCCCGAGAGCCATACAGTGGAAAATTTCCGGGAAAAGCCCTGCACAAGGACATCAAGCACCTCAAGGACTCTGCTGGTGGTAGTGGTCTGGTAGTCCATATCCATGGCAAATAGGGAAAATCTACCCTGAAGGCTCCTTTCTCTCAGGACCTCCAGCTTGCTACCCTTTACGTTGCTGGCAAAGCCGTGAAGGTGTATTAAAATAACCTCAGGGTTTGTGAGCTCGTAGATGAACATAGGGGAAATTATAGAGGATTTGGAAACAAGAAGAAAGGTTTTTCACCTTTTTGCCCTGCTTTTATGGTTGGTTCCGCTGGGCTTTTTTCCCGCATGGCTAAGCTTTTTGCTGTTCCTTGGCGTATTGGGGGTCAACCTTCTTACTGTGATGAAGGCCTGGAAAGACAGGTTCAGGCTATACTACCAGCTTGTTTACAGGCTTGAAAGGGAGAAAAACCTATCAAAGCCAGGCATTCAGGCTCTGTGGGCAAACCTGGGCATATTCCTGGTTTTCATCCTCTTTGGAAGAGAGCCTGCCATAGTCTCTGTGGTGGTTCTTGCAGTGGGGGATGCTTTTGCCAGCATAGTGGGGATTAGGTATGGAAGAAGGAGGATTGGAGAGAGAAGCCTTGAGGGGACGCTTGCCTTTTTCCTTTCAAGTTTTCTGGTGCTTCTGCCCTTTGTGGAGATGTGGAAGGCTCTCGTAGTCTCTTTTCTTTCTGCAGTTGTTGAGGCTCTGCCTGTAGGGATTGACGACAACTTCACAGTGCCCTTGACTGCAGGCTTTGTATACTGGATAATGCTTTAAGCATGTTGATAAGAGAAAGGGTTGGGCTTTCATCCTATACTACCATAGGAGTTGGCGGTAAGGCAAAATACTTCGCCCAGCCAGACAGAGAAGAGGATTTAAGATACTTACTTTTTTTTGCACAGGATAAAGGTCTTGAAGTCTTTATCCTCGGCAGGGGTGCTAACACCATATTTGGAGATTTTGATGGTCTCGTTATAGGCATGAGGAGTTTCAAGGCTCTGAGGGTAAAAGGGGAAGGCGATAGCCTTTACATAGAAGCTCAGGCGGGGGTGCCTCTTTCGGAGCTTGTAAACCTTTCCCTGAGGGAAAATCTTGAGGGTTTTTACAGGCTTGGGGGCTTTCCTGCGACGGTTGGGGGCGCGGTAGCTATGAACGCGGGAGCCTTTGGTTATGATATAAGCGCGCACCTTGTGGAGGTGAGCTTTATGGACTGGGAGGGGAGGGTTCACAGGGCAAAGAAGGAGGAGCTAAATTTTACTTACAGAGGCTCTCCCTTTCCGGAGCTTGGTATGGTGTTTCTTGCCAGCTTCAGGGTGCCACTCAGCAGGGCAGATGTGAGAAAAGAGTATGAGCTTATAAGAGAGAGAAGAAAACGGACACAGCCCATAAACATGCTAACGAGCGGGTCCACCTTCAAAAATCCTCCGGGCGATTATGCGGGAAGGCTTTTAGAAAAGGTAGGTATGAAGGGCTTCAGGGTTGGAAGCATTGCCTTCTCAGAGCTTCACGCCAACTTTCTTGTAAACTTGGGCGGAGGGAACTACGAGGAGGTGGTTAGAATAATAGAAGAGGCCAAAAGAAGGGTCTTTGAAGAGTTTGGTATAAACCTTGAGGAGGAGGTAAGGCTCGTTGAAAGTGGTAGTGCTTATGGGAGGAAGGTCTGCAGAGCGTGAGATTTCTCTAAAAAGCGGTCAGGCGGTGCTCAGAGCCCTTCAGGAGCTGGGGCACGAGGCTATACCCCTGGACCTGACTGACGACCTCTGCGAGAGACTGAAGAATATAAAGCCTGACAAGGTTTTTATTGCCCTTCACGGTCCCTACGGGGAGGATGGTAGGGTTCAGGGGCTTCTTGACATACTTGGAATTCCCTACGTGGGCTCTGGAGTTCTCGGAAGCAGTATAGCCATGGACAAGGATATTACAAAAAAGGTGCTCTCCTTTCATGGTATCAGAGTGCCACGCTGGGTCTGCATAAGGTCCGAAGAGGAAGAGCTCAGATGGCATATATACCCTGCAATCGTAAAGCCTGCTGACCAGGGCTCAAGCTTTGGACTTTTCCTCGTGAGGGATGAAGTTGAGGCGAGAGAGGCTATAAAAAAGTGTCTTGAACTTTCAAAAAAGGTCATGGTGGAAGAGTATATAGAGGGCAGAGATGTAACCGTGGGGATTCTGAAAGAAAAAGCACTGCCGCCGGTGGAAATAAGGCCAAAGAGGGGAATATACGACTATGAAAGTAAGTATACTAAAGGCATGACAGAATACCTTTTCGTGGAGGATAGAGACCTTGCTGAAAGACTTCAGGAAACTGCACTTCTTGCCCACAGATTACTTGAACTCAAAGACCTTTCAAGGGTCGATTTCAGGATAAGCGAAGACAACAGGCTCTACCTTCTGGAGGTAAACACCCTACCGGGTCTGACAGAACTGAGTCTTTTCCCCATGGCTTGCAAAAAGGCAGGACTTGATTTTAGAGAGTTGATAGATATGTTATTATTTTAATCATGAAAAAGGATGGGAGACGGGGAAGATGGCTGGGTTATATTCTTTCAGCGCTCTGGCTCTTCTCAATGGGTCTTTCTGGATTCTTTGTTCCCTACTTTACGGATAACATAGACTTTTTCAAGATTAAAGCTCTTTACGTAGAAGGTATTGAAACCATACCTCCTGAGGTTGTTGCCGATGAGGTAAAAAAATTCAAAAATAACTGGTTATTCATAAACAGTGCCGCTCTTTTAAACAATCTAAACGCCAGAACCAGGAACTCTGTTAACAGCGTCAAGATAGATAGAGTCTTTAGTAGTAAGGGTGTAGAATTAAAGATATTTATTGAAGAGAAAAAGCCAGTAATCGCCGTAATTAAGAATGATGTTGTATATTTCTTTGACAAAAATGGAACAGTATTTCAATCACAATACATAAAAATCGTCAGGCCAGTGGCATATACCCATGATGTTGAATTTATAAAAAGGAACTTTAATAATTTAAAAACACTTGTTGATTTAATGGGAAATAAGCTGGGAGAAATCTATGTTACAAATCTGAATACTGTAGCCTATACCTGGGACGGGTTGAAGATAACCATGCCCCCACTCTTTCTCCTGGATAGAGGGGTTGTGGAGAATGTGGTGAATGTCTTTAAAGTTTATAATATTGATATGAACACAAAGGAGTTAGATGTAAACATGGAGGGTTTAGCGATAATAAGAGGTGAAAAGGTAAAATGAAGCTAATAACAGCCCTTGACATAGGCACCAGTAAGGTGGTAGCCCTTGTGGGTGAGATAGATAGCTACGGTGATGTTCATGTCATAGGCATAGGGGAGAGCCCCTCAAAGGGTATAGACAGGGGTTATGTTACGCGTCTTGACCTTGCAGTAAACTCAGTCCTTAGTGCTATGAAAGAGGCTCAGGAAATGTCTGGTGTAAAGCTCTCAACGGTTGTGCTTGGCATCTCCGGTCCAACTCTAAAAAGTCAGAATGAGAGGGATACGGTAAGCATATCCTCCCAGCCAGTAGAGATAGACTACACTCACATAGAAAGGCTGATAGACAGAGCCATCATGCGCTCAAGGGAAGAGGGTTATGAAATACTGAGCGCCATACCCAGAAGGTTCGTGCTGGACGAGCAGGAGGGTGTAATAGACCCCGTTGGACTTCTTGGGTCAAAGATGTCTGCAGAGGTGCATGTGGTAAAGATAGGAGCAAGCCTTCTCAAGAACACGGAGAAGGTGGTCATGAACGCAGGCATGGACATAGCCGGGAAGTTTCTTTCTCCTCTTGCCTCTGCAGAGGCAGTGCTTACCTACGAGGAGAAGGAAGAGGGGGTGCTTATGATGGACATGGGTGCCGGACTTACAAACTTTGTGGTTTTCTCTGAAGGTTCCATACTGGTCACGGGATGTGTTCCCATGGGAGGGATTAACATAACTAAGGATATAGCCCATTTTATGAAAATAAACGTGGAACAGGCAGAGAGGATAAAGATAGAGAATGGTTACGCACTGGCGGATGCGGTAAACGAGACAGAGAGGATAAAGATAAAACCCAGGGGTGAAGAGAAGGAAGTGACCGTTGGCAGAAAACAGCTCGCTGAAGTTATACAGATAAGGCTTGAGGAAATCATGGAAAAGGTGGCGGACTACCTGAACGCTCAGGGGGTGAACCTGGACTCGCTCCATGCAGGTGTGGTTATAACGGGCGGGTCTGCAAAGCTGGCCGGTATGAGGGAATTTCTTGAGAGATACTTTGACCTTCCAGTAAGGATGGGCTACCCCATGGGTGTAATAGGGCTCAAAGAAAAGGTTCAGGACCCAGCCTATGCTACAGCTGTGGGGCTTGTTAAACTGGCCTACAGAGAGCTAACCCTGGAAAAAAGGGGAGTATCACAGAAGGGAAAAGAAAAAGTTTCAGAAAATACCTTTAACCTTTCAAGTCTTATAACGAGGTTCAAGTCTTTTTTTAAGGATATAATGTGAACTAAGGAGGAAGGATATGGAAGGTCTGAACCCCACGAGGATAAAGGTATTTGGAGTCGGAGGTGGTGGCTCCAACGCAGTAAACAGGATGTATCTTGAGGGTATTGAGGGTGTAGAGCTTTTTGTGATAAACACCGATGTCCAGCATCTTGCGTCCCTCTCAGTTCCCAACAAGATACAGATAGGAGAGAAGGTCACGAAAGGTCTGGGAGCGGGTGCAAAGCCTGAGGTGGGAGAGCAGGCAGCCCTTGAGGATGCGGACAAGATAAGGGAGGTTTTGAGAAACACCGACATGCTCTTCATAGCCAGTGGACTTGGCGGAGGAACCGGAACCGGTGCAGCACCCATAATAGCGGAGATAGCAAAGGATATGGGCATACTCACCGTATCTGTGGTTACTAAGCCTTTCAACTTTGAAGGACCAAAAAGAATGCAGGTAGCAAGCGAGGGGCTGGAAAAACTCAGAGATGTGGTGGACACTTACATAGTGGTCAACAACCAGAAGCTGGTGGAGATGGCAGACAGAAACTTCAGCATAAAGGATGCCTTCAAGATGGTGGACGATGTGCTTGCAAAGGCGGTTATGGGAATTACCAGCATAGTGGTCACTCCAGCCCTTATAAACGTGGACTTTGCGGACGTAAAGACGGTGATGGAAAAGGGAGGGCTTGCCCTTATAGGAATAGGTGAGGGCAAGGGAGACGGAAGAAGGGACTATGCCATTGAACAGGCAATTAGCAGCCCACTCCTTGAGGGCAACAGCATACAGGGAGCAAGGAGATTGCTTGTGACCCTCTGGGTGAGCGAGGATGTGCCCTTCAGAGAAGTTGAGGAAACTATAGGCAGGATAAGGGAGACTGCCCACGAAGATGCCCTGATAATCTTTGGTGCCATGCTTGAAAACAGCAGGGAGAACTTCATGAGAGTGGCTGTGGTTGCCACGGACTTTGAAAATGCCCAGAGTCTTGGGCAGCTGAAGGTGGTCAAAAAGCCAGAATTCAAGGAGCCTCTGAAAAAGGCAGTTCCGGAAACAACCATAGAACCAGTCCAGCCGGAGATTGAGGATATACCTGCCTACCTCAGGAGGAAGAAGAAGATATAAGAATGCAGAGGATAGAAACAAGAAGTGATAAGTCCATAGCCTTCATCCTGGGGCTCGTTTACGGATACAGGAACGCACAGTTTGAGCTTAAGGTCCTGAGCCTTGAAGAGTTTCGTGAGGAAAACCACCTTGAGGACAGGGTCTATTACATAAACAGACAAAAGGGGGAGGTTTATGAGTGCTACAGGGAAGGCACCAGCCATATATGTGTCATAAGAGAGGATAAAATTAACGGTAAAGTTTGGCTTTTTGTATACAAAAATAAAGTGAAATAAAAGCCTTGAAATAAAAAGCTCTGAAGCCTATAATAGTCACATGCACTTAATGATACTCATTCTCTTTATCTTTTCCTTTTCAGGCGCAGGGGAGCTTGAAGTGCTCATAAAATACGCCCTTGACAATTCACCGGCTCTCAAAACCTACCAGCATATGAAAAAATCTGCTGAATACAGAGAAAGATATTCAAAAAGCCTTCCAAATCCCTCAGCATACCTTGGTCTCAACAACCTTCCTCTCAACAGACCATACCCAAGCAAGTATGAGAGTATGAGCAGTCTTTCTGTAGGCTTTAGCCAGATGTATGTGCTTCCGACAAAAAGAGAAAGGGAAGCCCTTACTGCAAGGGTAGAGGGTGAGATTTTCCGGCTTCAGGAGGAGGTGGCAAAAAGGGAACTTATAAGAGAGATAAAGCTAAGATACCTTGAGTGGCTTTACACCTACAAAAGAGAAGAGCTCTATAGAAACATACTCTCCGAGATAAGGTCTCTTGAAAAGCTCACAGAGGAAAACTACAGGCTCGGTAGAGCAAACCTTTCTGAACTTCTTTCCCTGAAGGCTGAGGCTCTGAAGGTTGAGAGGGACATGAGAAACCTTCTTGAAGACCGAAGAATTCTAAAGGTTGAATTGGACAGCCTTGTGGGAAAGAGCTTTGAACTGAGAGGGGAAGAGCCAGCAATTCAGGAAGTTGACCTGGAGGCTTTAAATGCGGAAAAAAGCCCTTACTTAAAGGTGGTGTCCGAAGAGATAGAAAAGCTCAAGGCTGAGGTGGAAAGACGAAGGGTGGAGTATCTGCCGGATGCAGAGTTTATGGCGGAGTATATGATAAGACCCGGGCTTGAAAACATGTTTAGCCTCAGAGTAAGCGTCAGCCTTCCACTCAGAAGGTCTGTAAGGGAAGAACTCATGGTGCTTGAAAAACTGGAGGAGCTCAGGGCTAAGGAATTGGAGCGTGAAAGGCTAAGGCTTCAGCTAAGAAAGGAAATTCAGGCTCTCAAAGTGGAGGAAGTGAGGGTAGAAGGTTTAAGAAATCTCACCCAAAGGCTGGTGGAGGAAAAGGAAAATGAGCTCAAGGCTCTCCAGATTGCATACACCTTTGGAAAGGCAGACTTCAGGGACATACTGAGGCTCTACAGGGAGCTGTGGGAACTCAGGATGAACCTTCTTGAGCTTGAGCTTGAGAGGAAAAGAATAAAAGTAAGGGCGGAGGTGTATCTATGAAGAGATGGCTCTTTTTGGGCATTTCTGTCCTGATTGCAAGTCTTACGGCTTTCTTTCTCTATCTTTCCTGGAAGTCTAAGAAGGCAGAAGATATAGCGCCTAAGGGATACCTCCTGACTTTAAGCCTTGAAGGAGAGGGTGTAGTGCTGAAGCTTTATACGAGGGATGGAAGCCTGAGGGTGGGGAAGAATACTGTCTTTGTGGAGATAAAGCCAGAAAAGAGGCTTCAGAGCCTCTACTTTTACATGCCTCCCATGCCCGGGATGGGGGAGATGAGGGAGGATGCAGGGCTTAAAGAGTTGAAAAGTGGAAGATACGAGGGCACTGTGGACATAAGCATGGCGGGCTCGTGGCAGGTAATCGCACAGGTTGAAGGGAAGATTCTCAAAAGGGACATATCCATTCCCTTTACCCCAGGGCAGGGCGAGCAGAAGAGAGAAGAGGGAATCAGCGTAAGCCCGGAAAAGCTCCAGCTTCTTGGAGTGCAGACGGAGGAGGTAAAAAGGGTTGAGCTCCTGCAGAGCTTTAGCACCGTTGGATACGTTTCCTATGACCTTTCAAGAACCTACGAGATTACTGTGAGGTCTGATGGATGGGTGCTTGATACCTTTGGCAGGTTTGAGGGAGAGCTGATAAACAAGGGCACCCCACTTATGAGGATAATGAGCCCGGAAGGGGAAATAGCACAGGCGGAGCTCAGGCTCGCAAGGGATATGGGAAGAAAAGAGCTTGAGAAGCTGGTGCTTGAAAGGCTCTCTTACCTCAAAGCCGGTGATGTGGTCACTTCCCCATACTCGGGGGTTGTGCTTGAGAGAAGGGTTTCTCCCGGAGGTTTTCTGAAGGCTGGAGATGTTGCTTACAGGATTGCGGACATATCAAGGGTGTGGGTAATCGCAGAAGTGCCACAGGAGTATGCAGGAAGTGTGAAAAGGGGGATGAAGGTTTTGGTGAGCCCGGTGGGAGGAGAGTCGGTCTCGGGCAGAGTTGACTACATATTCCCGGAGGCTAACAGGGATGCAAGGACTGTAAGAGTTAGAATAGACCTGCCGGGGAAAGGTCTGAAGATAAACCAGCTCGTGGAGGTTTACTTTGAAAGACCTCTGGGGGAGGCTCTTGCAGTGCCGGAGTCAGCGGTGGTGGATACAGGAAAAAGGCAGATAGTCTTTGTGGAAAAAGAGCCAGGGCTATACGAGCCAAGAAGGGTAAGGGTTGGAAGAAGAGCAGAAGGATACTATGAGGTGCTTGAGGGTCTCAGAGAAGGGGAGAGGGTAGTGGTCAGGGGAACATTCCTTCTGGACTCAGAGGCACAGCTCAGAGGCGTCTATGGACAGGAGGTGAAGGGTCATGAACATCATCATTGAGCTACCTTCTGCTCATAAATCTACCATAGAGGTGAAGAAGGTAGAGCAGAGCAAGGCTGAAGACAATAAGCCCAAGAAAGTAGAGAAGAAGGTCCATGAAAAAAATTATAGGAGACGCTGAGCATGGAAAGAGAAGAGTTTTCAGAGCTCCTTAAGTTTACATTAACTGGATACATACTCGGGCTTTCTCTCGGAGTCTTTCTTGATGGTCTTGACATAAAACAGAATCCTTTTGGGGAATGGGCTGTAAGAACGCTCTCTGGGGAAGGTGAAAGCCTCTTTGAAGGCATCTACGCCCTTAAGAGCAGACTGGTTGGGGCGGAAGTTTCTATGGCGGAAGCCTATGGATGGGGAAAGCTTATGGGTATGGTCTTCCCGTGGGTCGTTGACCTTTTCTCACGCCTGCTCGGAGTTAACGTATACGGTGTGGAAGGCTTTTATATTCCTTATTTCTATGCCCTTAGCGACCAGATAGGGGCGAACATATCAGGCTTTCTATTTCTCCTCAGAAGGAGTAAAAGCCTTAAGGTTGCCCTTAGGGACTACATAAAAAACCCTGTGATGCTGACAAGCCTCGGGGTTGTGCTCTTTGTTCCTCTCGGGCTCTTAGTGGTGAGGTTCGTAAGCTTCAGCCCCACTACTAACCTCTATGTGGCACTTGAAACTATAGCAGCAAATCTTTGCTGGCTACCACCCTTGGTCGGATGGCTTTATGAAAGAAAGGAGGTGAAAGGATGAAAACTCTTGCCTTTTTACTAAGCCTGCTTGCCTTTCAGGCACTCGCTGGTGAGCTAACTGCTTATTACAGCCCCAGCTGTGGGTGTTGTAGTAAGTATTTCTCAAGGCTGGAAAGGGATGGGTTTAATGTAAAGAGGGTTGAAGTGAGCCCAGAAAGGCTTATGGAGATAAAGAGCCAGCTTGGCGTACCTCCACAGCTCAGGTCGTGCCATACCATGGTCTACGAAGGAAGGTTCATAGAAGGGCATGTGCTTCCAGAAGGTGTAAGAAGGGTTATAAAGGACAGGAGTATAAGGGGTGTGGCTTCAAGCCACGGAAAGAAGAGCGCCTATGGAAGCTACGAGGAAAGCTATCAAATAGTTGAAAGGAGGTAGTATCATGAGAAAACTTGTTATGTCATCGATTCTTCTGGTCATGTCCGTTCCAAGCCCTTACACCCGAGAGGCTCATACGCAAGGCTCAGGTGATTACAGGAGCTCACAGGGTATGATGATGCATATGATGGATGACCCTGAGATGCAGAGGATGATGATGGAACACATGCATAGATGCAGTGAGCAGATGATGGAAATGATGATGAAAAGCCCAAGCTCTATGGAAAGGATGATGAAGATGATGCTCCAGCACAGGGAAACCATGAGAAAGGTCTTCGAGAATAACCCTGATATGAAGAGACGCATGGAAGAGTTTCTAAAGTAGGAGGTGGAACTATGAAAGCCCTTATTCTTATCCTTTCAACATTATTCATAGTCCTGTTTGCCTTTTCACAGCCAAAGGAGCCACCAAGGGGTGAAAGGTGCGTTGTTTGCGGTATGGATGTGAACATGGAACCAAGGCTCACAGCTCAGGTAAAACTAAAGGATGGCTCATACAAATATGCAGAGTCTCCAAAGCACATTCTCAAGTATTACCTTGAGAACAGAGAAAAGGTGGCTGAGCTATGGGTGAAGGATTTTAAAAGCGGTAGGTGGATAGACGGCACAAAAGCCTTCTATGTTTCCATAAAAGAAGGACCCATGGGCTACGACCTTGTTCCTTTCAGAAGCAGGCTTGACGCTCAGGAGTTTGCAAAAAGCCCAAAGTCCGCAAAGGACAGGGTATATCAGCTTAAGGAAATAGACAAGGTCTTTCTTGAGCACCTTGATATGGGGCATGTTCATTAAAAGGAGGTGATTGATATGATGTGGATGTGGGATATGCATGGAATGGGCTGGGGTATGGGGCTTATTTATATCCTTGTGCTCCTCTTTCTTATCCTCGGCATAATGGCTTTCATAAAGTATCTGATTAAAGGGTGAGATGGGGGGTGTTTAAGTGAAGGCATTGACCGAATTTCTTCTGAGATACAGGTTTATAACCCTTATCCTCATGGCTTTTCTTGTGCTTTATGGTCTTGAATCTTTGAGAAAAACTCCCATAGACGCTCTCCCAGACCTCACAGACACACAGGTTATCCTATACTCTGAGTGGATGGGGCAGGCTCCTCAGGTTATAGAAAACCAGCTCACATACCCCCTCAGCTCTGCCATGCTGGGACTTCCCAGAGTAAAGGCGGTAAGGGGCTACTCCATGCCCAACTATTCTCTGGTGTATGTGATATTTGAGGATGGGACTGACCTCTACTGGGCACGCTCAAGGGTTCTGGAAAAGCTCTCCTCCATAAGAAGCCAACTGCCCCAGCAGGCAAGGGTGGAGATAGGTCCCGACGCCACGGGACTTGGCTGGGTCTATCAGTATGCCCTCTATTCGGAGAGGAGAAGCCTTGATGAGCTCTGGAGCTTTCAGAACTTTTACATAAGGTATGCCCTGCTGTCTGTGCCTGATGTGGCGGAAGTGGCAAGTGTGGGGGGCTTTGAAAAAGAATACAGGGTGGTGTTAAAGCCTGAGCTTCTCTCCCTTTACGGGGTCTCCCTTGAGGAGGTCGCCAGAGCAGTAAAAGGCTCAAACATAGAAGCGGGTGGAAAGTATGTGGAGTTTGGTGGCAGAGAGTTTACGGTAAGGCTAAGAGGTTATGTGGGGAGCAAAGAGGATATAGAAAAGGCGGTTGTAAAAGATGTGAGAGGAATACCCATAAGGGTGGGTGACATAGGTAAGGTGGTGGAAACTCCAGCTCTGAGGATGGGCACCGCAGACCTTAACGGTCTTGGAAACACGGTGGGGGGAATAGTGGTGATGCGATACGGTGCGGACGCCTACAAGACCATAAGGGAGGTAAAGAGGAAGCTGGAAGAGGTCAGGGCAGGACTGCCTGAGGATGTGAAAATTGTGCCCGTATACGACAGGTCTGACCTTATAGAGAGGGCAATAAGGCACCTGTGGAGGGTATTGCTGGAAGAGTCTGTGGTGGTTGTGGTGGTTGTGGGCATATTCTTGCTCAGCCTGACTCTTAGCCTTTCTATCGTTGTATTTCTCCTGCTTTCTCTGTTTGGCACCTTTATTCTCATGAACCACCTTGGCATAAACTCCAACATCATGTCCCTTGGTGGCATAGCCATAGCCATAGGAACTATGGTGGATGCGGGCATTGTGCTGGTGGAAGCCTTTTCAAGGAAAAGGGAGGAGGGAAAGGATATAGAGACTGCCATAGTGGAGTCTGTCTCCGAGGTGGGAAAGCCCATATTCTTTGCCCTTCTTGTGGTGGCAGTGTCCTTCGTTCCCATGCTTGCCCTCAAGGGACAGGCAGGAAGACTTTTTGAACCCCTTGTGCTTACCAAAACCTTCGCCATGCTGGTGGCGTCCCTTCTCAGTATCCTTCTCTTTCCCTCCCTTCTCTACTACCTTGGAAGGGGAAGACAACTTCCCGAGGAGAAAAACCCCATCGTAAAGGGACTTATAAGCCTCTACTCCCCCCTCTTTTACCTTTCTCTGAGGCTCAGATATCTTTTCCTCGCGTTTGCCCTTCTTTCCATACCCCTCACATACCTTCTCTACAGAAACCTTGGAAGGGAGTTTATGCCAGACCTGAGGGAAGGCACGCTCCTTTACATGCCCATCACAGCCCCGGGTATTTCCATTCAGGAAGCCCAGAGGCTCATAACCCTTCAGGACAGAATCATAAAGAGCTTTCCTGAGGTAGAAAGCGTCTTTGGAAAGGCAGGAAGGGCAAACACCCCCACAGACCCCGCACCCCTCTCCATGATAGAAACTACCATAGTGCTAAAGCCTGAGAGCCAGTGGAGGGAAGGTATGACCTACGAAAGGCTAATCGCAGAGCTGGACAGAGCCCTTCAGCTTCCGGGGCTTGTAAACAGCTGGACTATGCCCATAAAGGGAAGGATAGACATGATTACCACTGGCATAAGGACTCCCCTTGGCATAAAGGTTTACGGCAGAGATGTAGAAGAGCTCTCAAGGCTTGTGCTTGAGTTTGAAAGGGTCCTTCAGGGTATAGAGGGTGTGATGAGCCTTTACGCAGAGAGAGTAGGGGGTGCCACATACCTTGAGATAAAGCCAGACAGGGACAGGCTGTTGCTCTACGGACTGAACCTTGAGGACATAGCCTCTGCGGTGGAAACCCTTCTTGCCAACAGTCCAGTCTCCGTTTACCTAAGCGACAGAGAAAGGTATTCCATAACCTTAGGAATTCCAAGAGATTACAGAGAAGACCTTGAGAGGCTCATGCTGCCCCTTGGAGACAGGCTGGTCCCCCTCAGTGCGGTAGCAGAGATAAAGAGGTTAGAAAGCCCTGCCGAGATAAAGTCAGAGAACGGTATGCTGGTTGCCTATGTTTACATAACCCCTGAGCCGGGCGCCGACCTAGGAAGGATATTGGAAGAGGGAGAAAAAAGGATAAAGGAGGGTATAAACTTGCCATCGGGCTATTTTTATGAGTGGAGCGGTCAGTTTGAATACTGGAAGAGAGCTATGGAAGACCTGAGGGTTATAGTTCCCCTCGTGCTCCTTACCATAGTCCTTCTCGTGTATCTGAGCCTTGGGAGGCTCTTTGAAACTCTGCTTGTCCTATTTACTCTGCCCTCTTCCCTTTTTGGAGGCTTCTTCCTTATGTGGCTCTTTGACTACAAACTTTCCATAGCGTCAATAGCAGGCTTTCTTGCCCTTCTTGGTATCGCCGCAGAGATGGGTATAGTGATGGTTGTTTACATAATGAAAGCCCTCGAACGGCGTGGGGAGAAGAGTTTTGAAGAGGCCGTATACGAGGGTGCCGTCAAGAGGATAAGACCCAAGAGCATGACCATGCTTACGGTGGTAGCCGGGCTTGTGCCAGCGGTTTACCTTCAGGGAACGGGCGCGGAGGTCATATCCCGCATAGCTCTGCCCATGCTGGGGGGAGTTGTCTCCTCCTTTCTTACAGCCCTGTTTGTTTTGCCTGCACTGTATACTTTTAAGAGATGAAGGGTAAAGACTTTCTTGCCCTGACGGTAGGCTTTAACCTGCTGGGTGGCATAATAGCAGGGCTGTTGGTGGGATATGCCTTTGACCGGTGGCTGATGGAAGGGCTTTTTGGGCTCAGAATCTTTCCCTTTGGAATGCTCTTTTTCTTTTTTATAGGCATCATCTCTGGTTTTCTGAATGCCTACAGAGACCTGAAAAAGATTGGATAAGTCTCTCCTTTACCTCCGATGGTATGGACACTATTCTGCCTTCTTTTACGACGCAGTGCTTCGTGTTTCCTCTGGCTCTCAGAAGCTCTGAAGACCTGAGAAGATACTGGAAGGAAAAGGTAAAGCGGTCTATGTGAGAAAGGCTCAACTCAATCGTAAACTCCTCATCATAATAAAGTGGCTTTAAAAACTCACAGCTGGCAGATATGAGCACTACCTCAAAGCCATCTTTTCTGAGTTGTGAGTATGGGTATCCTAAGGAGCGGAGGAGCTCCCCCCTTGCCTCCTCAAAGTATCTGAAGTAGTTAGAGTGATGCACTATACCCTGAGCATCAGTCTCGTAGAACTGCACACGCCTGCGGTAGTGGAACACAGAGATATTTTATCCAAACCTTCCTGTGATGTAGTCTTCTGTGAGCTTCTTCTCGGGCTTTGTGAATATCTTCTCCGTGGGTCCAAACTCTACAAGCTCTCCAAGATACATGAAGGCGGTGTAATCCGATATCCTTGCCGCCTGTTGCATGTTATGGGTAACGATTACTATGGTAATCCTGTGCTTTAGCTCCACTATGAGGTCCTCTATCTTGGCGGTAGATATGGGGTCAAGGGCAGAGGTAGGCTCGTCAAAGAGAAGCACCTCAGGCTCTACAGCTATTGCCCTTGCAATGCACAGCCTCTGCTGCTGACCACCGGAAAGGGAGTAGGCGTTCACATGGAGCCTATCCTTTACCTCGTCCCAGAGGGCTGCACCCACAAGGGCCTTTTCTACTGCCTCGTCCAGAAGCTTTTTGTTCTTTATACCCCTTATTTTCAGCCCATATGCCACATTTTCGTATATGCTTTTTGGGAAGGGGTTGGGTTTCTGGAAGACCATGCCTATGCGCATGCGCACCCTGAGGGGGTCTGTTTTTCCATCTATAAGGTTTATACCGTCTGGATACATAACTATCTCCCCCTGGTAGCGGGCACCGGGATAGAGGTCGTGCATGCGGTTGAAGGCTCTCAGAAGAGTGGTCTTTCCACAGCCAGAGGGGCCTATTATGGCGGTTACCCTTTTCTCGTGAATGGGAAAGTTTATGTTCTTCAGGGCGTGAAAGTTCCCATAATGGAAGTTAAAATTCCTTACTTCAAGTTTTACATTGATTGGACCAGTGCTCTGCACCACTTTCCTCTCTTCTAACATTTTAGCAGGGTTTACCATTGGTATTTCCTCCTTACTTTAAACCTCAGATAGAAGGCGATGGAGTTCATAAGAAGGGCTATAACTAGAAGTATAAAGCCAGCCGCTGCCGCGTTTGTATGAAAGGCCTCCTGAGGCCTTGAAACCCAGTTGTACATCTGTATGGGAAGAACTGTAAAGGGGGACTTGAGCATACCCAAAAAGTCCTCCCAAGGCGCTGGAGGTAGGAAGGCTATAAAGGTGAGAGCTCCTATGGTTATAAGAGGTGCGGTTTCCCCGATTGCCCTTGAAGCTGCGATTATGAGACCGGTGAATATTCCTCCAAGCGAGTAGGGTAGTATGTGATGGAAAAGGGTTTCCCACCTTGTGGCTCCAAGGGCATAGGCGGCCTCCCTAATGGACCTGGGTATCCTCCTTATGGATTCTCTTGTAGCAACCACAACAACCGGAAGCATCAGAAGCCCAAGGGTAAGCCCTGCTGTCAGGACACTCTCACCAAACTCAAACCTGTAAACAAACACGCCAAGAGCTAAAAGACCGTACACTATAGATGGAACAGCAGCAAGATTAGAAATGTTTGCCTCTATTATTCTTGCTATCTTCCCCTTACCACCATACTCTTCAAGGTATATGCCTGCAGGAATTCCAAGCACCACAGCCCAGAATATGGCTCCGAGCATCACATAGACCGTTCCTACCCAGGAGGAAAGTATGCCTGCCTGCTCGGGAAACCTTGAGGGGTAAGAGGTGTAGAAACCTGGGTCCTTTATCCTCACCCATCCATCAATTAGGAGGTCTACGGCTATTGCAAACAGAAAAAGAAGCACAAGAAAAGTGGCTATCATACCCACAGCTTCAAAAATTCTGTCTCTTTTCCTTACACCCTTTATGTAGGCTTCTATATCAAAATCCTTCAGCCTCGTTTCCAGCTCTCCTTTGACTTCAATACTCTGTTCCATCTTAATACCCCACTGCTTTAGATTTCAGATAAACCGCTATGGAATTTAGAAGGAGCGTAATAGCAAAGAGTGTAAAACCCGCAGCAAATATGGAAAGATACTCAAAGGAGCCAAAGGGCAGGTCTCCAAGGGCCACTTGAACGATGTATCCAGTTATGGTCTGTATGGGCTGGAGGGGATTGGCAGTAATCTGGGGATACATGCCAGCGGCCACAGCCACCACCATAGTTTCACCTATTGCCCTTGAAAAGCCAAGAAGATATGCTGAAAGCACCCCTGACTTTGCAGCGGGAAGGACTACAAGAAGGGCAGTCCTGAGCTTCGAAGCCCCAAGTGAATAAGATGCCTCCCTGAGATACTGGGGGACTCCTTTGAAAGAATCCTCTATCATGGAGGCGGTGTAGGGAAGTATCATTATTCCTATGACTACTCCAGGAGACAGGGCGTTCATACCTTCCATGGCTATACCAAAGAGGGAAAAGAATTTCTGAAGAACAGGTGTAACCAGCAGGAGGGCAAAGTAGCCATAAACAACTGTAGGAACAGCCTCAAGAAAATCAAGCCAAGGCTTTACTGTTTCTCTCACCTTCCAGCTTGCATACTCACTCAAATAAACTGCAACCGCTATTCCAAGGGGAACAGCCACTATCATGGATATAAGAGCTATCAAAAAGGTGCCATTGACAAGCGGCCATATGCCTATCTGTTTGTTGTAAAAGGTGGGCGTCCACTGTGTTTCCGTAAAAAACCTTATAAGGGAGGTGGGGAAGCCACCCCCTTCGGGGTGGGTGAAGAACTTTATCGTGTCTCCAACGAGAACCCATACTATGGCAAAGGTTACAAAGACCGACACCGCCCCCATCACCATAAGGAAGGCATACAGGGCGATGTCTATTGCCTTTTTTGCACCAAGAGAAAGGGTCATTGCTTGGCTTCCCTCTTGAGGAGCTCATCTATTGTCAAACCCACCTCGGGCTCACCGCCAAAGACGGTGCCAAGCACTCTCTTGTTGAACCTTTCCTCGGCAAGTTTATAAGCTCTGTCGGGTAGTGCTATGTAGCCCACTTGCTTGGATATCTTTCCAGCATTTTTAAGATAGAACTCCACAAACTCTCTGACTTCAGGTCTTTCCTGAACTGCCTTTGCGTTCACGTATATGAAGAGAGGCCTAGAAAGGGGCTGATAGGTACCCTTCTGAACTGTATCATAAGTGGGTGCCACACACTGACCCGTCTTGGGGTTCTTAATCTGAATTGCCTTCACCTTACCCTTGTTCTCTTCCACATAGGCAAGTCCAAAGTAGCATATGGCTCCCCTTTCCCTCTGGGCAAACTGCACCAGCACATTGTCATCTTCGGAGGCAAGGTAATCACCCCTTGAAGCCTTTGCTTTACCCACTATTGCCTCCGTAAAGTAGTCAAAGGTTCCAGAGTCAGAGCCAGGACCGCAGAGCTTTATCTCTTCTCTGGGCCATTTGGGGTCAAGGTCTGACCACATGAACTTTTTGCCCTGAGACTCGGGCTTCCAGATTTCCTTCAGCTGTTCCACCGTCATGCATGTTGCCCAGTTGTTTCTGGGGTTTACCACCACGGCAAGACCGTCGTAGGCCACTGGGAGCTCAATATACTGAACGCCGTTCTTCCTGCACTCCTCCATCTCCTTTGCAAGGATGGGCCTTGAGGCGTTGGATATGTCTGTTTCAGCTCTGCAGAACTTCTTGAAGCCACCACCTGTTCCGGAGATACCCACAGTGACCTTTACCGCACCCTTCTTAGCCTTCTGGAACTCCTCTGCCACGCCCTCCGTTATGGGATAGACGGTGGAAGAGCCGTCAATCTTGATTACCTGCTGTGCCTTGGCAGGCACTGACATGAGAGCTATAGCTCCCATTGAAAGGACAGCCGTCTTGAGCATCCTCTTTCTCATTTTAGCACCTCCTTAAGGATTTTGCTATAAGTTTACAGGTCAATTGTTAAGATTTCGTTAAGACCCTCCACCACAAGCACACTGCCTCTTACAGACTTTGCTTTCTTCTTGAGCTGAGCAGACCTTCTGGATATGTCCAGTGGGTCAGGAGAGCCCTTCACGAGCACCATGGAAACATCCGCCAGGGGAAACTCTCTTATTTCCTCCTCCCTGCTCCTTGCCATAAAGTAGCCTCTCTGTATGTCTTCAGGACTGTAAAACTCAAGGAGGTTCGCCTTCAGGTTCTTTAATAGCTCAAATAGTTTGCCTTTTACATCCTCCAGGGCAGTATCCCAGAGTATAAGGACAAAGTCATCTCCTCCTACATGCCCTACAAAGACCCTGCCAACGTTCTCGCTCTCAAAGTTTTTGAGCAGAAAGCCCACCTTTTTTATCATCTGGTCCCCCGCATAAAAACCGTAGGCGTCGTTAAAGGCTTTAAAGTTGTCTATGTCAAGATAACAGACATAGAAGTCATAGCCAGAATTTCCCAGTCTTTTTATGGTCTCCTCTATAGACCTGTTTCCTGGCAGTTGGGTTAGGGGGTTGCTCTCAAGAAGTTCCTTTGTGAGCTTCATGTGAAGGTAGTCTATAAGGTTATGCTTTTCAATCACCCTCAGAGCACCATTCCCCTTTCCAAGGACAAAAACCTCCCAGTCTGAGGAGGTAACCAGGTCAAAGAGGTTCCTTAAGTTAGAATTGCTCGTGTCTACCTCTGGTAGGTTTTCAACGCTCACAAAGACCTCCTTCATAAGACCTGTAGCTTCTCTGATGTTCCTGTAGTAATAAAGGTTCCTTTTTATGTGGTTAAGCTGGCTTTTTAACTTCCACAGGTCAAGAAGGTATAAGTTTCCATCCATATCCAGAAGAGTATACCTGTCCTGAAACTCTTCTACTCTTTCCAGAAATGAGCCAAACTTCTCCTCACCTTTAACATGGAGGATACGCAAGTCTACGCCGTGCAGACCCTTATCCTGAGAACACAGACACAGTCTCGCCTCCAGCTTGAAGTTTCTCAAATCTTCTGGAGAAAGGGGTAATGAGAAGTAGAAACCCTGAAAGAGGTGGGCGTCAAAGTCCTGACAGAGCACAAGAAGGTCTTCTTGCTTTTCGAGCCCCTCGTATATGGGCCTTGCACCTATACTGAGGGACACCTCCGTAAGAACCTTTATAAGACTATGTCTTATTTTGCTTCTTGAAACGCCATTTATAAGCTCCCTCGGAAGCTTTACGTAGTCTAGTAGCCCCTCAAGGTTTAAGAGGTGTTCAAGGGAGTTAAAGCCCGTGCCTATGTCGTCTATGCCAACATGAAAGCCCATATCCTTGTAGTGGCTTAGGGCACCCTTTAAAAGCCTCATATCCTGCACCTTTTCTGCTTCTGTGAGTTCTAGGACTACGCTGCGGGGATTAAAGCCAGACTCAAGCACATAGCTCATGGTGTGCCCCTTCCCCATGTATTCAGACACAAGATAGGATGGGTATACATTCAGGAAGAGTTTGCCCTTCAGGTCCCTTGGAAAGTTTTCAAGGGCAACTTTCCTGCACATAAGGTCAAGCTCCGATGCTGCGTCAATATCCTTAGCCATGCTGAAGATTTTCAATGGACTAAAGTTCTTCCCATCCAGCTCAAACCTGCTCAGTGCCTCGTAGCCGTGTATGTCTCCCGAACTCAAGTCTACTATGGGCTGATAATGGGGCTTTATCTTTATTCTTTCAAGAAACTCCCTTTTTACAAGGGATTTTAACCCAGTGTTATACATCGCTGATTCTCTTCTGAAGGTGCATGATAGCCCTTGAACGCACCACAGGGTAGCGGTGCTGCGCCAGTTTTCTCAGGAGGTTTGTGGCTTCTGGCGAGCTCATCCTCGAAAGAGCGTCCGCAATCTCCATAAGTATTATGGGGTCTGTTTCCCTGTTTACCATCAGCTCAAAGTGAGGCAGGGCAAGCTCTAAGTCTTTTCTTCCCACTGTGTATATAACGTTCTTTTTCATGTCCTTCACTGGATGTTCAAGGGCCATTATGAGCTTGTATTCGTATGGAAGCTGATGGAACTCTGTAAGGTCATATCCGCAGTTAGGACACACTTTATCGTCCTTTGAAACGGTGCTCCAGCAGGCTGGGCAGAAGTAGAGTATGGGATGTTCTGGGTCATACTTTACTATCCTTAAACTTCTGTCATCGGGAATAAATTCAAGAGGGTTCATGGGTTCCACGGATGCCACAACTCCTGAAGGTAGCAAAAGCTCATAAAAGGGTGCGTCTTCTTCAAAGCCTTCGCTGAAAACCTCCTCACCCTGAGAGAAAATAAGGTATCCATACTTTTCAGGCGATACGCTTACCACAATAGCAGTTCCAGAAAGGCTTTTGAAAGGCACGTCTTCAAAGCTCTGATACAGACCGGCAAGTTCACAGTCAAGTAAGAGAAAGGAAAGTAGCTCCTCGGGTATCTCATACACCTTCATGGAGCACATGTCTTTGCCGAGGTCCTCAATAATCTTTACGAGAGCGTTCCTGCCACTTTCTTCTGCGTAATGGGCTCCCACCACCAAGCCTTTCTGCAAAAGCAGTGTTCCCCTTATGAGCTTTACCCTGTTGTCCACCAGCATAAAGCCTGTGACCTCAAAATCTTGAAGTTTTTTAAAAAACTCCCTTATGTTGAAGTTTATGCTCTCTAAGTTCACCCAGAGGGGTCTGTCGCTGTAAAGTGGAAGACGATACTTCTCGTAAAGTTCAAAAGCATGCACAACGAAGTTTTCAAGTGTGGAGTAAAAGCTAATAAGCTCAAATTCTTCTGACAGAGCACCTTTTAACCTTCCTTCAAGCACTGGAACGAACTCAAGTCCTTCCAGACTCTGAAGCATAAAGTAGCCTGACCTGAGAGAACTGCTAACCGTTTCCGTGAGCCATGAGACGTTCACCATGTCCCTGTGAAAGGGTCCATAAAGAGGCCTGAGCTTGAGGCTTAGCTCAGCCAGCATGAGCCTTTGCATGGAGAACCTCCCTGATAATTGCCCTGAAAGTCTCTGCAACACCCAGCCCATCCTTCGCAATCGCTTCCAGCACTTTAAGGCCGTCAAAGGCCCTTGATATTTCTTCCATAGGAATGGGGTTGTCTGCATCCCGCTTGTTCGCCTGAACCACTACCGGCAGGGAAGTAAGTCCGTATTCTTCCAGCTCCTGGTAAGCCTTGAGATTCTCCTCAAGACTTCTGGAGGAATCTAACACCATCACAAGCCCATCCACATGTCCAAATATCCACTTTCTGAGAATTTTGAACCTTTCCTGTCCTGGAGTGGTGAAAAGGCTCACCTCTACCTCTTCATTACCTGTCTTTGTTTTGAGGTTAAGAGCGAGTATGTCAAGGTAAACGGTCCTGCCTTCGGTGGTCTGCTGATGAAGCCTGTCATTTACAAAGGAGGCATATATTTCCCTGAGCTTTTCAAGGTTTGTGGTTTTGCCCGCCATACCAAGTCCGTGGTAAAGTATGCGCAGGTTCATATAGCAAGGTCCTCAAACCTTACCACCTTTTTCTGGTTTCTGCTTCTCGCCCTTTTAAGTATTTCCCCTATCTCTCTTGACAGTCTTTCTTTCATGAGCTTGACGCTTCCGAGAGGAACCTTATGATTAAAGACCGATGCAAGCAGAAACTTTTGGTCTATCACGTGCACATACATGTTCTTGTCTACTCCAGAGAAATACATGTTTCTCTTGGAAGATATCACATGCTCAAGCTGGTCCACCGCACCCACAACCGCCGCACCTACGATGGCGACCCGCTGAACCATGGGTTTTAGAGTATCCACGTAGGGTGCATAGCTCACAAGCCTCCCCCCATCGTCCATAAGCACCACAAGCTCAAGAAAAAGGGAGTTTTTAAAATCCTGAAGCCTATTAGTTATTTCCTCCAGCTCTTGCTGGCTCAGGCTGTAGTCCAGCAGGTCCATTTTCTTCACCTCCAAAGAAAAACTGGCATACGCCCTCCCTGTGAACTACCTCCCTGAGATTGCCAAGGTTTATCCTTTCTGCAGTCCCCTGCATGTAACCTTTGCAGAGAGAGCACAGCATTCCTCTCGTGGGCTCTATACCATTGTTTTTCAAAGTGTCAATTATGGGATATTTCAGTTCCATGCTGAGCCTGTAGTCATTGGTAGGAAGCCCGAAGAAGTTGTGAAGAGCCTGAGATTCAAGGGCAACCCTCCTGCCTATATGTCCCATAAGCACGCTTCCAGCCCGGTCAAAGATGTATGAGATGCTTCTCTCTATGGCTACGAGCGGGTCTGTCCCATTGAGCTCTTCCACAAGCCTGCGGAAGGTTTTTCCGGCCATCTCCCCACCGATAAGACCCACCTGCTCCGTCACAATTTCCAGAAGTCCCTGAGGATTTTTGAAAAGCTCCATGGCTTTCCTCCTTTGTCTATGAGTTTACCCCCAGAGTGTTAAGTTTTCGTTAAGAAGAAGACTGCATATATTTAAGTCCCATGGATGTCCTCTTTGAGAAGGGCATAAAACACACAGCCCACGGGCTCAACTTTTACATGACTTACTTTGACGATATTGCAAGGGTTCTTCCAAGGGAAGCACTCTGTTTTATAGTGGGTGGGTGGGTTAGAGACAGGCTTCTGGGAGAGTCTGTGGGATACCATATAGATGTGGACCTTCTTGTGACCTGCGACCCCAGAGAGACCGCAAAAAGGCTGGCGGAGAGAATAGGCGGTTCTTACTTTGAGTTTGAGAAGAAGGGGCTCTTCATAAAGAGACCCACCATAGCGACTGTGGTTCTCAGGCTTGGTCCCTACAAATACAGGTTTGACTTTGCCCAGATAAAGGGTAGAGATGTGGAGAAGGCTCTGGTGGAAGACCTGCTCTCGAGGGACTTTACCGCCAACGCCATGGCAGTGAGTATTGACGATGTGCTCAGCATTGGAGCAAAGCAAACTCTGATTTACGACCCCGCCCATGGCGTGGAGGACCTGGAGCGAGGGCTTTTGAGACCCGTATTTCTGAAAAACCTCGAAGAAGACCCGGTCAGGATCCTCAGGGGCTTTCGCCTTGCGGTAGAAAAAGGGCTGGAGCTCACGGAGGATTTTTACCGCTTTGTGAGGGAAAAGGGGCATCTGCTCAGGAGGGCTCCGGCGGAGAGGATTACCCTTGAGCTCTTTAAGGTTCTGAGAGCTTCCGGCAGCTACAGAGTTCTCAGGGAGCTATACGCGCACGGCGTCCTGCAGACGCTTTTTCCAGACACAGCCCGCTGGAAGGAGGTAAAGGACCAGGGTGAGCATCATGTTTATCCCCTTGAGGAGCATGTCTTTAAGGTGCTGGAGTTCTTGGAGAGGGTTATAGAAGAACGGGACAGGTATCTGCCTGCAGAGCTTCTTGAGGACTTTGGAAGGATGGAGGTGCTCGGTGAGTTTTCTGACCTTGAGCTTCTCAAGCTTTCAGCCCTCTTTCATGACCTTGCAAAGCCCCATACCTTTGAGGTGAGAGAGGGCAAGGTCACCTTCTACAACCACGATAAGCTGGGTGCGGACATGGTAAGAGAATACGGGAAAACCTACAGGTGGGGGGAACATGCCACAGAGTTTGTAGCAAAGCTTGTAAGGGAACACCTCAGACCCTTCTACCTAAGAGAGTCTCTCTTTAAGGGTCAGCTCACCGATAGAGGAAGGGCAAACTTCTGGAGAGAGTGTGGAGATATAGCACCCCACCTTTTCCTTCACGCCATTGCGGACGCCCTCGGGAGCGGTGATGAGGAGGTGGAAATAAAGAGACTTCTTGAGACAATCCATGACCTTGTAAGCTTCAGAAGAGTCAGACTCTCAAGGATGCCAGTAAAAGCTCTCCTTGACGGCAGGGAGATAATGGAGCTTCTGGGCATTGAGCCGGGACCACAGGTCGGGAGGATAAAGAAGGCTCTCGAGGAGGCACAGCTGGATGGGAGGGTAAGGACAAAGGAGGAGGCTATAGAGTTTGTAAAGGGCTATAGAGAAGAAGCATAGCCCTGTGAATGAGAAGGGGGTCGTAAACGCCCACTTCCTCAAAAAGCCAGCCATCGCCACCCGTTATCACCAGCCTGAGGCTTCTGCCATAAAGCTCCTGCCATTCGCTGAGGCATCCCCTCAAAAAGTGCATGCTCTGCTTTATGAAGCCTCCAAGGATGGCGCTTTCCGTATCCGTGCCTATGTCTGGGTGAACCCTTTTGAAGGTCAGAGGTGGTATTAGCTCTGCCCTTTGGGACAGGCACTCAAGCCCAGAGCCAATCCCGAGGGTTATAAAGCCACCCTGAAAGACGCCATCCACCGCAAGGTCAACCACAAGAGCAGTCCCAAGGCTGGCGACCACCACGTTTTCACCGTATAGCCTTACAGCACCAAAGAGGTTGAGAAGCCTGTCAACGCCCACCCTTTCCTTTCCCTCAAAGGCAGTCCTGACGGGCACATGCTCCGCCTTTATGAACTTTGCCTCCGGATAGACTTCTTTCACAAGGGCATTGGCAGAAGGTCTGACAGAGGACACGAGCACCATGTCCGCTTCAACTCTGGGAAGGTCTGTATGTCTAAACTTTCCAAGGTAGGAGAGAGTGCCCTCAAAAAGGCAGGCGTCCACCGATGTGTTCCCCACATCAAGGGTCAGGATTTTCAACCCTTACACCCTCCCGAGATGAAGAGAGCACCATGTATGTTGAGCTTATTCCCCTTTCTCTGAAGGCTTCCACCATAGCTTTTCCCACCCCATCGCAGTTTTTAAGACATAGACCCGCTATGGAGGGTCCTGCACCGCTCAGGAAAAGGGCCACCGCACCTGCAGAATAGGCACTTTCCATGACTTTCCAGAACCCGGGTATGAGCTCAGCCCTGTGGGGTTGATGAAGCCTGTCTTTTACCGCTTCCCTCAGGAGGTCAAACCTGCCAGAAAGCAACGCCCCCACAAAGAGGGCAGACCTCTGAAGGTTAAAGACTGCATCTTTCAGAGAAACCTCCCTCTTTAACACCTCCCTTGCCTTCTGAGTGGAGAGCTCAAAATGGGGAATGCAGACCACAACCTTTAGCTCCTCAGGAAAGTCAAGCCTGAGAAACTTCACCCCTTCCTCAGAGCCTGCACACACCACGAAGCCCCCAAGAAGAGCAGGAAGCAGGTTATCAGGATGAGGCTCAAACTCAAAGGCAATCCTGAGTTTATCCTCAAGGCTTAACTTTACATGGTGGAGAACTTCAAAGGCAGAAATGCCTCCTACTATGGCGGTGGCTGATGAACCAAGACCCCTTGCGGTGGGCACCCTGTTTAACTGTTTGAGCCTTATGGGTTTTTCTGGTATTCCTGACAGCTGACATGCCCTTGCGTATGCCTTTATAAAGAGATTGTTTCTGTCCCTCGGCAGATGGCCACCTTCGCTCTCAATTTCAACCGAGTATTCCTCTGAAAATTCCACCATGAAGTCGTTATAGAGGCTTAGTGCAAGCCCAAAGGTATCAAAGCCAGAGCCAAAGTTGCTGGTGCTGGCGGGAACTACGATTTTAAACATGCAGAAAATTTTAACACTGCTTGTTTGTTATAATTTAATGCGGGCTGGAGCGAGCACTGTGATAGATGTGAGGTTTTATCTGGCACAGCATGAGCTTTATCTGAAGAGGCTTAAGAGGGCCATAGAAAATAGAAAAGACTTTAACCATAAGGAGTGTTGCAGGGATACAAAAGAGAACTGCTGTGCCTTTGGGCAGACCTTCTACAGAGACGTAATGCCTAGAATAGATGAATTTCCCCAACATATAAGGGATGTGCTGCTTCAGATAGAAGAGGTTCACTGCAGGTTTCACGAGATAGGGAAGAACATAAACACGAAGGAACCCGATGAAAACCTTGTAAAGCAGATGCAGGATACATCCCTGACCCTTTATCATCTCCTGATGAAACTGGAGCGTATGCTAAAAGGTCTCGAAGAGGTCCGCTATCCTTAACCAAATCTTAACAATCCTACTTTATAATCTTCCCTAATGATAGAATATGTGTCCCTCAGAAGAGGTGAAGCAAGGCTTTACTTCTCAAGTGTTGCAGAGAGGGACCTGTTTCTGCGTGGCATGAACGGGGTGGAGGGGGTTGAGGGGGTTGAATACAAAGAAAACACAAGAACGCTTCTTGTGAAGTTCAGAGAAGGGAGTTTTTTCCACTACATCATTGAAAACCTCAAGGGTGGCAGAGCACCCCAGAAGCTGGAAAGGGAAGACCTGCATTTTTATATTCAGCCCTTTTTGAAACATCCTGCAGTAAAGCTGGGCTTTAGCATGGCTCTTCTTGGGTGGAATGTGGGGCTTATTTCCTTTGCAGTCTGCAGTATGTTTCTTATACCATATTTAAAGAATAAGCTATAAGGAGGTAAGGCATGTTTAACGTCAGCATTCCAAGCACCATAGGTGGGTGCCTTTCAACCAACATGATGCTTTATGGCTTTGGTGCCATTGCAGGGCTTGTGGTCCTCAGTAGGCTCATGAGAGACGCAAGACCTTTCCTTGTATCCACCACCAAGGAGGTCATAGCCTTCCAGCAGTGGCTCACGGGAAATCTTGAGGAAGGAAAGGAGTTCTGGGAAGATGTGGTATCTGAAGCTAAGCACCTCTACAGGCTTGAGGTGGAGAAAAAGCTTGAAGTTCTCCAGAAACAGCAAGAAATTCTGCAGAGAATAAAGGAAAGACTGTGAGGAGGTGAAAACATGAACAACATAACTTCACTACTTGGAAAGGCAGTATGTTCAGGTCCTTTCAGTTTTGCCCTTGGCTTTGGTCTTGGGGTGCTTGCCTTCTACATGCTTGACAGGGCAAAGGAAAAGAGAAGGCTGGAAGAGACCCAGAGAGAGATTGAGGCAATGGTGAAAGCCCTTGAGCTCAAGCTTCAGCAGGAGAGCAAAACAGAATGACCTACAGGGTAGAAAGGCTCTCTCCTGGAAGGCTCAGGCTCACATCATACCTCTTTCAGTATTTACACCATCCAGATGAAACGCTCAAGTCTTATTTTTCAAGGTTTGGGGGCGTAAGGAAGGTAAGCTACTCAAGAACTTCAGGAAGACTAATTCTTGAATATGACCCTCAGAGCTTTGACCTCATAGAGTTTCTCAGCCACATTGAGAACACACCAAGGGATGTTTTCCTTGAAGACCTCTCAAGGGAAAGGGCGAGTGTTCACAAGAAAGATACGGGGACATCTCGCTGGCTAATGCTGAGCACCGCTGGTTTTCTGCCATACCTCCTGAGGGGCGTAATTCCCGGTCCACTTCTCGCAGGCATGACCCTGCTCCTCTCAAAGCCCATATTTGAAAAGGCTATAAGCTCCCTCAGAGGAAGAAAGCTTGATGTTCACTTTCTTGATTCCTCAGCCATAGTGCTGGCAAGCCTCACAGGGAACCCACTTTCTGCACATACCATGGTATTCCTGCTGGCTCTTGGCGATTACCTCTCCGAAAGGGTAGAGAAAAAGGCTTATGAAAAGATTGAAAAGCTCTTCTCCTACAAGGAGGATACTGCATGGCTCCTTATAGGCAATGGTCAGGTTATAAAGATAAAGGCCCTTGACCTTAAAAAGGGCGACCTGATAGCTGTCTACGCCGGGGAAAAGATTCCTGCAGACGGTGTAGTGGAGGAAGGGGATGCTCTCGTAAACCAGGCATCCCTGACGGGAGAGTCAAACCCGGTTCACAAAAAGGTGGGCGATAAGGTTTTTGCGGGCACCTTCGTTGAAGATGGTAAACTTTACGTAAGGGTAGAAGAGGTGGGAGAAGAAACGGTGGTGGCAAAAATCGCAAAAATCGTGGAGGAGAGCATAAAAGAGCCCATAAACATACAGAAGATGGCAGAAGAGACCGCCAACAGGCTTGTGATGCCGACCGTTGGCCTTGGCACGCTGTCTTACCTTCTCAGCGGTCAGGTGGGAAGGCTCACCTCCACACTTATCATAGACTACCACACGGGTATTCATCTTACAACGCCTCTTACGGTGCTATCCAGTGTGGCACAGGCCTCCACTTACGGCATACTCATAAAGAGCGGTGGAAAGCTGGAAGCCCTCTCAAGGGTTGACACCTTTGTCATGGACAAGACGGGAACACTAACGGTGGGGCATCCAGTGGTTGAGGATGTGGTGGGGCTTGAGATTTCTGAAGAAGAAACCCTCAGATACGCCGCCTCCCTTGAACAGAGGATAACCCATCCGGTGGCAAGGGCGATAGTGAAGCTGGCAGAGGATAGGGGGCTGGAACTTGTCCCAAGAGAAAACTCCCAGTATCACATAGGACTGGGTATAGAGGGTGAGCTGAATGGAACAAAGTTCATGCTGGGAAGCACCCGTTTTATGCAAAGGAAGAGGATAAGGATAAGTCAGGAAGTTAGAGACCTTGTGGATAAGTTTCACTCCGAGGCGAAGTCCGTTCTCTATCTTGTGAGGGAAAGGAAAATAGTTGGTCTTCTCACCTTCAGAGACCCACTCAGAGAAGAGGCAAAGGATGTGGTTGCTGAGCTCAGAAAGAGGGGTAAGAAGGTCATACTTTGCACTGGGGACAACGAAGGTATAGCCAGATATATGGCAAAGGAGCTTGGTCTGGAAGAATTTTACGCAAGGGTTTTCCCTGCAGAGAAGGCAAAGGTTGTGGAAAAGCTTAAAAAACAGGGAAGGGTGGTGGCCTTTGTTGGTGATGGTGTAAACGATTCACCAGCCCTTTCCTCCTCAGACGTGGGCATTTCCCTCAGGAGCGGAACCGACATAGCCATAGAGGTGGCGGACATCGTCATCGGGGATAGCCTCTGGCACCTGGTGGATGTGGTGGACATTGCGGAGCACACCGTAAAGAAGCTCAAAACCACATACAGGCTTAACGGCCTTATAAATACTATAGGTCTGATAGGCTCAGCCCTGGGGCTTATCGGGCCATCTGTTTCAACCCTCATAAACAACGGCACTACCGTGCTGTTGGGTATATATTCATTACAAAAACCCCAAAGGAGGTGAAAAGCCATGGAAGAAAAGAGGGACCTTGCTCAGGAGCTTGAGAGAATCAAGGCAGAGCTTGAAGAGCTCAAGAAGAAAATGGGAGTGGCAGAGGAAGAAAAGAGCCTCAAAGACCTTCCTGCTGAAGCTCTATCAAAGGTTATGGATATCAGCAAGGAAATAGTCAAAACCACGGCGGAGATAGGAGAAAAGGCTCTCAAGGTTGTGAGGTATTCCGTTGAGGGTGCCGTGGAAGGAGCCAAAAAAGCCCTAAAAGAAGAGGAGAAAAAAGAGGAAGGATGAACTTTATAAGGACAAGAAGTGGAAGGTATCTGAACACCCTCCATGTCATTTCCCTTTCGGTGGAGGAGGCAAAGATAGAGATAGAGGGTAAGAAGAGGCTGGTTTACAAGGTGGTTGCTTACATGAGCCAGCCTCTCCTCCCCGCCGTTCTTGGCATATACTCCACAGAGGAAAGGGCTTTTGACATTCTTGAGGATATCATCAGGAGGCTCTCTCAGGATGAAAGGGTCATACACATTGAAAGCGAATACTGAGGATTATGTAAGGGAGCTCAAGCTCCTTGCCCATCATATTCAAGAAACACACGGGGAATTTTTAAAAAACATACAGGAGCCACTCTTACTTGAAGTTGAGCTCCCAGAAGCGGGAAAGGCTAACTTTCTGATAAGCTCTGAGGGCATACGTTATAGCTCTGGAATATCAGAGGCAAGACATGTGATAAGCATTAGCTACAGAGACCTGCTCAGGCTCGTGGAAAAACCCTCAAGAATATTACGCTACATCTTTGAAGGTAGAGTGAGGATAAGGGGGGACTATCAGAAGGTTCTGTCCACTCTTCAGAGGCTCCTCTAAAAGAGTCTGTTTACTGCCTTTGTTATAAGGTTTTCCAGAAGCCCACCCACCACAAAGGACTCTATCAGTATGGTTCTATCCTTTTCGGTGAGGAAGGTGTCTCTTTCTCGCTTCCTGAGCCTCTCCCCTTTCCTCAGAAACCTTCTGTAGCAGTCCTTCTCCCTCTCAATCTCCTGAATGAGGCTATCAATCCTCTCCTTCATGCTGAATAGTTTAACCGAGAATTGTTAAGATTCTGTTAAGGGTTTTTGTATTTCCTGCCTTGTCTCTGAAGAGGGGGAAAATTTGACTACCACTATCCTCAGAAGAGCCAGAATGAACATTATGATACCTATCGATATGGACATATGAATATCAAGCTTTCCTGAGTATACCGTTATGATAAGCTCTCTGAGCATGAAGGATATGGAGGCATCCACAAGGAAAGTAAGTTTTACCCTGTGATACTCAAATATGCCGAGCACTGCCCTGAATATTTCATAAAGAATGACGAGTTCAAGAATCCTTATTGTGAGTTTCTTGACAAGATTTTCAAAGCTGAGCTCCATGGAGAAGATTTCCACAAGAAGCAGAAAAAGCCCGAGGAATATAACACCGTATGTGAGAACTCTTATGCTGTAGTAGAGCACAAGTGAGGGGTTGACTATCTGGCTATACCTGAGCAAGGACTCCACGGTAAACCCCGAGAAGCCTGTCAAAGGTGGATTCCCATGAAAAGTGCCTCTGAACATAGGAGCTTAGCCTTTCTCTGTTGGAAAGGCTTAAGGCATTGCATGCATGAATTATTGCGTCGTAAAAGGCTTCCAGGGTCGGCTCTCTCACAAGAAACTCTTTGAAGGGCTGGGTTTCAAGACCCATATCAAAGGCAACCAGAAGACAGCCACATGCCTGAGCCTCAAGGAAGGCAAGTCCATAGGTTTCACCGCAGGATGTGCTCACAAAAACATCACAGCTCGCATATACCCTGGCAAGTTCCTCCTCCCTGTGAAGGTATCCCAAGTAAGTGAGGTTAGGAAGCTTCTGGGTGAGTTTTTCCACCTTTTTTCTTGCAGGACCATCCCCCGCCACAACAAGGTGGAAAAGTGTAGGGTCAAGGTGCTGGAAAACTTCAAGAAGAAGGTCTACGTTTTTGTCCGGTGAAAGCCTCCCAGAGTATAGTAGTTTAAACTTGCCCGCACCTATGCCCAGAGCTCTGTCAAAGTATGGGTCTCTCTTTGACGGGTTGAACACATCCGTGTCCACTCCAAGGTTTACCGTAACCACATTTTCAAGCCCCGAAGCCTTAAGAAACTCTTCCTGCACTCTTGAGGGTGTAATTATCATATCTGCCCTGGAGAGCTTCTTCTTTATGGTATGTTCCAGAAGGGCTTTTCTGAGCCTTTCCGGAGCAGGGAGCAGGGACAGGTCAGTCCTTATGTCAGAGTGATAGAAAACGCTCAGCAGGTATCTTTCAGACTTGAGATGGTTTACTGGCTGGTAGGTTCCGCCCAGCTCCACCACATCAGGCTCCTCCCTCTGCAGTATCTCCCTTATCTCTGAGAAAGAGGAGAAGAACCTGTAACCTCCAGTGAGGGGGAGGGGGAAGGAGGGAAGTTCGTAAACTCTCGTAGCATTTATGCAGTATGTTCTTCTCTCCCTGCCGGGAACTATGAGCACATGCTCCACACCCCTTTGCTGCAGATATTTTGTTTTTTCAAGCAGATACCTCCTTATGCCTCCGCTCCTGCTGTGAAAATAAGGTGTTATATCAACAAGCTTCATGGACAAGCCTCCCGAGACCTGCTATGGCTAACATGTAATCTATGTAGGTTTTTCTCATGTCAAGGCTTTTTGCATAGTAGAGGGCTTCCTGCGACATGTTTCTTCTCATTTCTTCTTTGGATATGAGAAGGGAGAGCTTTTCCACGAATTCTTCTGTCCTTGTGGCTATAAAACCGTTCACTCCTTCCTGCACATGCTCGTGAGAAGCACCTCTTGAGCTAACTATTACTGGAAGTCCGCTTGCCATCGCTTCCAGAACCACCTGTCCATAGGTCTCCGTCTCAGAGGGGAAGAGAAAGACATGAGAGCTTGCGTAGGCTTTTGCAAGCTCTTCCCCCACCATATAGCCCACCAGGTGCATGTTTTTTGGCTTTTTGTTTTCGAGCTCCTTCCTGTAGGGACCATCTCCCACCACCACAAAAACATCCTCAGGGAAGCATCTTGCTGCGTAAAGGAATTTGTCCAGACCCTTTTCCTTTGAGACTCTTCCTACATAGAGGATAACTTTCTGATGCCTTTTGACTCCAAGCCTTTCGGTCCAGAAGTCGTCGCTTTTCTTGTCAGGGGAGAATAACTCAGTATCAACGCCACGCCTGAAGGTGCTTATCTTGCCGTAGTTTAGCCCCCTGCTTACAAAAATCTTTCTGTAGTGTTCTGAGGGAACAAAGAACCTGTCGGATATGTTGCCGAGGAAAAGGAAGGCTTTCCAGAGCATTTCTTCCAACTCTGAGTCTCCTGTGTAGGTTTTTGCGTAAGATGGTATGTCCGTATGGAAGGCAAAGGTTACTCTTAGACCAAGAAGCTTACCCAGAAGAAGGCCCATAAGACCCAGAGGTCCGGGTGTGGCTATGTGAACCTGAGTAAAGCCCTCCCTCTCAAGAAAGTCCATGAACTCTATGAGGTTGGGCACTCCCATCCTTAACTCTTCATAGAAGGGCGTGGGCAGTTCAAAAAGGGGCTGGAGGTTTACCAGGTTCTCCTCCTCCATAACCTGCGAGCTGGATATAACCACAGTAAAGGGCAGTTCTTCTTCAAGAGCTATCTCTCTTATTAGCTTATTGCTTCTTGCAACGCCGTTTATGTGGTGGTATGTATCTGTAAGGTAGGCAACCTTTGGTGTTTTTCCGTTGACTATTCCAAACTCCTTTCCAAGAGCCTTTATCTTCTGCTCTTCTTTTCTCTGGGCGTATTTTAAAAAGGCGGGGAAGCCATGAGCCATGAGGGACAGGCACAGCTCCCCGATGGTTTGCGGTGAGGGGCTTTTCAAAAATCTCTCTAAGGTAAAAGAGGGCAGCTTTTTTGCTATCTCCCTCAGGAGGTCCACCCTTTCTGCCTTTATACTTAAAAAATTCCTCAGAAGCATACCTACCACTGGATTGTCTGAATGCATAAAAAGGTAGTCGGTAATAGGCTTTACTTCAGAGGGTATATGGTTTTTGCTCCTCAGAAAGTCATAACCAACTCTACACACCATATTTAGAAGCCTCTTATCGCCAAGTTCTTCTGTGCCCACCTGCGTTCTACCCTCCCATAGGCCTTTCAGGAAATCTTCTCTGGTGGTTGCCCCCTCAACCCCTGTCCATGTTCTGCCCACATCCATACCACCGTGGTCGTCAGAGCCTGCGGTAAAGGCTATTCTTTCTCTTGTCCTCTGAGGTTCAATTCTGTGCCTTTCGGCCAGATAGTGTATTCTGTCCCATCCATCGTAAGCACGGGCTATGGTCTCCTCTATGTATCTGACTCCGTCACCCCTTGTTCCGTTTATCACCTCCCAGTTATCAAAGAGAAGCACAAGCTTTTCCACAAGACTCCTGCTCACCCTTGTGCCCTGAACAGAGTAGAGGGGATGGGCAAGTGAATGGGCTATTCTATAAGACTTGAGATAAGGGACAAAGTCGTAGATGTTTTCTCTGAGCCTGAGAAGGTCCTGATGCTGTGATTCTGTAATGCCATACACCAGCACGTGCACCTTACCCCTTTCTTCAGGTATCTCCACCGTATATTCGCAACTTATGAAAACCTCGGGCATGTGAGCTATCTCAAGAACTCCGCTTACGGTATTGTGGTCCGTTATGGTTACAAAGCTCATGCCTCTCTCTTTTAGCCTTCTGTATATCTCAAGAGGCTCTGTAAAGCTCTCTGGGCATCCTACGAGCCTGCTAAACCAGCCCCCCGGCAGGTTGGAGGCCTTTGAGTGAAGGTGAAGGTCCGCCTTTGCCAAGTATTTCCCCATAGCTGGTTAACCTCCTGCTGTTTTTTATCCTGCAGAGTATATCCCTCCACAGTCTTACCTTTCTTTCATCTCTAAAATCTGCCATATGGAGTGCAAGCCTGAGAAGGTCATGATTGCTGTAAATCTTTTCAATGTTTGGGACAACCTTCAGGCTGAGCCAGGAAAAAAGGTGCCTGTTGCTGAAGGTGAGGACCGGGGACCTTATGGCCCTTTCTGCCTTCAGGTCTTTTATGTGCCAGCGGTAAGCCACACCCATAAAGCCAAGAGAATAGAGCACGTCCTCAAGATATGGGTTTCCTATCCAAGCGGGCGGAACGAAAAACCTTGTCTTTAGCCCAAAGTGTTCCATAAGTTCCAGGCCTGCATGAACCCTCTCATAGGTTTCTGACAGTCCCAGCCCTCCAAACTCTCCCTCCCCGTCCGTCCAGAGCATGTGCTGAAGCCTCTTTCTGCCCCTGTGCGTATAGCCATGAAGCAAAAGCTCTGCATCAAGACCTTTGAGAAGGCTTAAAAAGCCCATATCCCCTCCCAGAGGTGCACATTCCCAGAAGTAGGGCACCACCAGGAGGGAAAATCTATGCAATCCCACCTCCTCCAGAAGCTCAAGAGAGGCTAAAAACTCAGCCCTGTAGTAGGGGCTCACATCGTGCAGTTCCACTATGGCGAGCTTCATGGGTAAAAGGATAGGGCAGAAAGGTTAAGATTTCTTTAAGGTTTGGTTAAGATTTGGTTAAGAGGGGGCAAAGCCCCCAGGGATTTTATGGAGCGAGCCAGTTTTCAAGCTGCAGAGCTTCTTCCATCTTGGAGGAGACGTTCTGGGATATCTTGTAGGCGCAGAACTCTGGTCCGCACATGGAGCAGAACTTGGCAGTCTTGTAGCCCTCCTGAGGAAGGGTCTCGTCGTGGTAGGCTCTTGCGGTATCTGGGTCAAGGGCGAGCTCAAACTGCCTGTTCCAGTCAAAGGCAAAGCGAGCCTTTGACATCTCAAGGTCCCACTCCCTTGCACCGGGCCAGTTTTTGGCAACGTCTGCGGCATGAGCGGCAATCTTGTAGGCTATGACCCCTTGTTTCACATCCTCAAGGTTTGGAAGCCCAAGGTGCTCTTTGGGAGTCACGTAGCAGAGCATGGCTGCGCCATACCAGCCTGCCATGGCGGCGCCTATCGCTGACGCAATGTGGTCGTATCCTGGTGCCACGTCTATCACCAGAGGCCCCAGCACATAAAAGGGTGCCTCGTGGCAGACTTTCTGCTGAATCTTCATGTTGAACTCTATTTGGTCCATGGGCACATGTCCTGGACCTTCCACCATAACCTGCACATCGTGTCTCCACGCTCTTTCGGTGAGCTCCCCGAGGACTTTAAGCTCAGAAAGCTGAGCCTCGTCGCTGGCATCTGCAATGGCACCTGGTCTGAGACCATCTCCCAGTGAGAAGCTCACATCGTATTTCTTGAATATCTCACATATTTTGTCAAAGTGCTCGTAGAGGGGGTTCTGCTTTCCGTGCTCCACCATCCACTGGGCCATAATGGCACCACCGCGAGAGACTATGCCCATAACCCTGTGCTGAACGAGGGGCAGAAACTCCCTCAGCACCCCTGCGTGTATGGTCATGTAGGAGACTCCTTGCTGAGCCTGTTCTTCTATAACGTCCAGTATGAGGTCCACCGTCATGTTCTTCACATTGCCCTTTGCCCTTCTCAGGGCTTCGTATATGGGGACAGTTCCTACCGGAACGGTGCTTACACCTATTATGGCCTCCCTTGTTTCCCTTATGGCTTCACCGGTGGAGAGGTCCATTATGGTGTCTGCACCGTATTTTATGGCAACCTTTGCCTTTTCAATCTCTGTGGGTATGTCGCTGGCAAGCCCGGAGTTGCCTATGTTGGCGTTTACCTTTACCTTTGAATTTATACCAATACACATGGGCTCAAGGTGAAGGTGGTTTATGTTGGCAGGTATTATCATCCTGCCCCTGGCAACCTCCTGACGGACAAACTCAGGATGAAGCCCTTCTCTCTTTGCCACATAACGCATTTCTTCTGTTATGATGCCCTGACGGGCAAGGTGCATCTGGGTTTTATTCTTATAGCTTTTTCTGCTCTCTATCCACTCCGCTCTGAGCATGAGATACCTCCTTATAAGATTGGTGTTAAAAAGATATTCCAGAAAAGGACTATTTCAATATGAGATTTTGCAGGGTCAGGGTTGTTTTTGGATGGAAGGGGGCAAAGCCCCCAGTTTTCAGTCCTCCAGCGTTGAGACGTCCCCCACTGGAAGCCCGAGTTCCTGAGCCTTGAGAACCCTCCTCATGATTTTCCCGCTCCTCGTCTTTGGCAGCTTTTCCACAAACTCTATCTCGTCAGGAACTGCTATGGCGCCCAGAATCTGCCTCACGTGCTGTTTTATTTCCTCTTTTAGGTGGTCTGAAGGCTCCACGCCCTTTTTCAGAATGACAAAGGCCTTTATGGACTCACCCTTTATCTCATGCGGCTTTCCTATTACTGCAGCCTCTGCCACAGAGGGGTGGTCCACGAGGGCACTTTCTACTTCCATAGTTCCTATCCTGTGTCCCGCCACGTTGAGAACATCATCCGCACGACCCAGTATCATCACATAACCCTCTTCATCATAAGTGGCAAGGTCTCCTGCCAGATAGTAGCCGGGTATGGTGTTCCAGTATTTCTCATACCTCTCTGGCTCTCCCCAGCAGGTTCTCAGCATGGAGGGCCATGGGGTCTTTATTACAAGGTTTCCGACTGTGTTCGGAGGGAGCTCATTACCCTGGCTGTCCACCACGGCCACTTCTATGCCAAAGTAGGGCTTTCCAGCCTTTCCGGGCTTTGCAGGATATGAGGGTATGGTGGTTATCATGTGCATTCCAGTCTCGGTCTGCCACCAGGTGTCCACTATGGCACAGTTTTCCCTGCCTATGTGCTTGTAATACCAGTGCCACGCCTCTGGGTTTATGGGTTCTCCCACAGAGCCAAGAATTCTCAGAGAGGAAAGGTCATACTTTGCCGGCCACTGCTCTCCGTATCTCATAAACATCCTTATGGCGGTGGGAGCCGTGTAGAAGATGTTCACTCTGTATTTTTCCACATAGCTCCACCACCTTCCCGGGTCAGGGTAGTCGGGTGCACCCTCTGTAATAACAGACGTAGCTCCGCATGCAAGAGGACCGTAGACTATGTAGCTGTGTCCTGTTATCCAGCCTATGTCTGCAGTGCACCAGTAAATGTCATCGTAATGAAGGTCAAAGGTAATCTTGGTGGTGAAGTAGGTTCCCACCATGTAGCCACCCGTTGTGTGAAGGACACCCTTGGGCTTTCCTGTAGTTCCAGAGGTGTAGAGAATAAAGAGGGGGTCCTCTGCGTCCATCTGCACGGGCTCACAATCGGGTGCGCCGTTTTTGACAAGCTCATCAAAGCTGACAAAGAGACCACCAGAGCCGTTAAGCACATCTCCATCCCTGTCCCACACTACAACCCTGTCCACGAACCCAAGACCGTCTATTGCCCTCTGGACGGTGGCAAAGAGGTCTATCTTTTTGCCTCTTCTTTTCGTGTAGCTTGCGGTCAGGACCACCTTTGCCTTGGCATCCTCAATCCTGAGCCTGAGAGCCCCCTCACTGAAGCCAGCAAAGACCACACTGTGTATGGCCCCAATTCTGGCGCAGGCAAGCATGCAGGCTATGGCCTCTATGGTGTTGGGCATGTAGATGGAGACCCTGTCTCCCTTTTTAACCCCAAGAGACTTTAGACCATTCGCTATGCGGTTCACAAGCTCAAGGAGTTCACCGTATGTAATCTTCTTTTCTCTGCCGTCCTCGTCCACGAAGATGTATGCCACCTTGTTTCTCTTTCCATTCTGCACATGTCTGTCAAGACAGTTGTAGGTTATGTTGGTCTTCCCGCCTACGAACCACTTGGCATAGGGGTAGTTCCACTCAAGGACCCTGTCCCACTTTTTGAACCAGTGGAGTTCTTCAGCCATCTTTGCCCAGAAGCCTTCCCTGTCCCTGATAGATTCCTGATAGAGGCCTTCGTAGTCTTTTACCCATGCCTTCTCAACCACATGGGCTGGTGGGCTGTATTTCTCCTCTACCTTCAGGTGAACCTCTTCTCTTACTTCCATGTTAAAACCTCCTCGGCTGATTTGTTTAAAAAAGTATAACCCAGATTGTATTACGGAAAACATGGATTTAAAACCTGCACTTGTAGTTTAAATTATTTATCAATCCGGTCAAAATCTTACGACTTTTATCATATGTTTTTGAAAAAGAGACATAAATATATGCTAAAAACACCATACTCTTGACACAAAATAAAAAACTTGTAAAATAAATCACAAACTTTTGGAAGGAGGTAAAACCATGCTGTCAAAAGAGCAGCTGGAAAGCTACTGGCGGGAGAATCGAAACCTTATGATTCTGGTTCTCCTCATATGGGCTCTTGTCTCTTACGGTGCTGCCCTGATATCGGGCTGGCTCAACAAGGTGGTTATCTTTGGCTTTCCACTGGGCTATTACATGGGTTCTCAGGGTGCACTCATCGTTTTTCTTCTTCTTATCATTTTTTATGCAAAAAGCATGGATAAGGTGGACAGAAAATACGGAGTAGAGGAGGAGTAAGATGGTGGACAGGAGCTTTGCAGAGAGGTTGAGAAAAGTCTACGCCATTTATACGGGCGGTCTTATAGCTCTCCTTATTCTCCTCTACATAGGAGAAAAGACCCTTGGACTTTCTCCTACCTTCATAGGTTATGTGTTCCTTTTTGGAACCATAGCGGTCTATGCGGCCATCGGAATCATATCAAGAACGGGACAGGTGGCCGAATACTACGTAGCAGGAAGGAGGGTTCCTGCGATCTTTAACGGAATGGCAACGGCGGCCGACTGGATGTCCGCAGCATCCTTTATAGGCATGGCCGGTGCTCTTGCCCTTCAGGGTTATAACGGACTTGCCTTCATAATGGGATGGACGGGTGGTTATGTGCTCCTCGGGGTTCTCATCGCACCTTATTTGAGAAAGTTCGGTGCCTACACCATACCAGACTTTCTTGATGCCAGATATGGTGGGAAGTTTCCAAGGTTTGTAGGGATAGTGGCAACCCTAATAGTGTCCTTTACATACCTTGTGGCTCAGATAACGGGCGTGGGTATAATAGCCAGCAGGCTTCTTGGACTTCCCTTTGAAGTAGGCGTCTTTGTGGGTCTTGCGGGCATACTGGTATGTTCTTTCCTGGGAGGTATGAAGGCGGTAACCTGGACGCAGGTTGCTCAGTATATAGTGCTCATAATCGCATACCTTATACCCGTTACAGTGCTCTCTTACAAATACACGGGCAATCCCATATCTCAGGTCTCTTACGGCTTTGCCCTTCAGGGCATAGAGCAGAGGTTTGCACAGCTCAAGGATGACCCAAAAGAGCAGGAAGTAAGGGATATACACAAAAAGAGGGCAGAAGACCTAAAGGCAAAGATAGCGGCACTGCCTCAGAGCTGGGAGCAGGGTAAAAAGGAGCTTGAGGAAAAGCTGAAAGCCATGCCGGCGGATGACCCCAAGAGGGCTGAAGTAGAGAAACAGCTCAAAGAATACCCCAAGTCCCCAGAGGAAGCAAAGGAAAAGTGGACCGATGCCATGAAAAAGGCTCAGGAAGCCTCCAAGCCTCCCAAATCCTATGTGGCACCCCCCTCTGACGCCAAGGGCATGGCAAACTTCCTCGCACTCACCCTTATGCTCATGCTTGGAACCGCAGGACTTCCCCACGTCATAATGAGGTTCTACACTACACCCACCGTGAGGGAGGCGAGAACATCTGCAGGATGGGCGCTCTTTTTCATACTTCTTCTCTATATAACCGCACCTGCCTATGCAGCCTTTGGAAGGTATGAGATACTGAACCTTGTGGGCAAAGCCTTCAGCGAGCTTCCCGACTGGGTGCAGAAATGGGCAAAGGTAAACCTTATAACCATAAAGGACCTAAACGGTGATGGTATCGTTCAGTTTGCGGAGATTTCCATACACCCAGACATGGTGGTGCTCGCCACTCCCGAGATAGCCGGACTTCCCTATGTGATAGCGGGCTTTGTGGCAGCGGGTGGTCTTGCGGCAGCCCTGTCCACCGCCGACGGACTGCTTATCACCATCTCCAACGCCATATCCCACGACCTTTATTACAAGATGATAAACCCCAACCTTTCACCCTCCACGAGGGTCAAAATAGGGAAAGCTCTTCTTCTCGTGGTAGCTCTAATAGGTGCCTATGTGGCCAGCTTCAGGCTTGCTATAATCGTTGAGCTTGTGGCATGGGCTTTCTCCCTTGCGGCCGCATCCCTATTCCCCGCCCTCGTGCTCGGCATATGGGACAAAAGAATGAACAAGCAGGGGGCCATAGCTGGCATGATTGTGGGTCTTATAGTGACCATAATCTATCTTTATCTTAGCAGGTTCAAGGGCTTTGAGATTTATGGCATAAAGCCCATAGCCTCGGGTATCTTTGGCATGCCCCTTAACTTCCTTGTTGCCCTTGTGGTTTCAAGGCTCACGCCACCGCCACCCCAAAAACTTCAGGAGTTTGTGGACAGCATACGCTATCCAAAGGGTGCGGTCAAGGCTGGCGCTGAGGAATGATAGAGAGCTTTCTAAATTACAGCCTTGCCTTTTACATGTGGCTCGTCCTGGGGCGGGCCGCCCTTTCCTTCTTTACCACTGACAGAAAAAACTTTTTCTACAACATGCTATACCTTCCTACCGAGCCAGCCTATAGGCTATACAGAAGGTTTCTGCCTTGCTGTCATACGCTTGCGATAGTTCTGACTCTATTTATTCTCAGGTATGCGGTCGTAAAATTATTCTGATGCTGGATGCGGAGAGATTTCTGTCAGAGGTAGAACCCTTTAATCTTCTGAGTGAAAAGCAAATAAGAACCGTTGCCCACAACCTGCTGGTAGAGTATTTTAGAAAGGGTGAAGTTATCTTTGAGGAGGGCTCAAAACCTCTTGAATTTCTCCACATACTAAGGAGCGGCAGCGTGCTTCTTGAAAGAGAAGGACAGCCAGTGGAATACCTGCATGAGGGGGAAACCTTTGGCTACATATCACTTATGAGCAAATCACCGCCAAGTTCTACTGCAAAGGCTGTAGAAGACAGCGTGGTATTCTTGCTGAATAGAAAACTCTTCAACTCTCTCATGGGGGACCATGAAGGTTTCAGAGAATACTTTACTCAGAAGCTGGCAAAAAGACTACTGACCAGTTCAAAAAAGGCTACTTCCACCGTAGAGAGGCACATGGAGGTGCGACTTGAGGATATAAATCTCAGACCACTGCTGGTGCTTGATGGCTCCCTGACCGTTGAAGATGCGGTAAAGGAAATGGTTGCGAGGGACAGCACCTGTGTCCTGGTAAGGCTGCCTGAGGCTTTTGGTATTCTGACCGAAAGGGATGTGCTCAAAAGGGTTCTGGCTAAGGGACTAAGACCTGAGGAGGTAAAACTCAGGGATGTGGCCACCTTTCCTGTGATTTCTTTAGAGAGCAACAAAACCCTTTATGATGCTATGGTGCTTATGGCAAGGCACGGCATAAGGAAGCTGCTCATAACGAGAGAAAACAAGCCTGTAGGGCTTCTTGAAGACAGGGACATAATAGCCTACGAAAGCAAGAACGCAGTTCTTCTGATAAAGGAGATAGACAAGGCAAAGACGGTAGAAGACCTCAGATACCTTTATGGTCTCGTAAAGGAACAGGTGCTGGAGCTTGTATTTCATGGCACTGACCCTGAAAGACTGGGGGAATACATATCGGAGATAAACGACCGCTTTATGAAAAGGGCAGTTTATGTAGCCCTGAGCAGACTGGGTGAAGAGCCTGTGGTGCCCTTCAGCATAATGGTTCTGGGAAGTGAAGGAAGAAGAGAGCAAAGCCTCAAGACAGACCAGGATAACGCCCTCATTTACCAGGATTATCCTCTTCTTGACTTTGAGCCAAAGGTATACTTTGAAAGATTTTCAAAGGAATACATAAAGGTGCTTCTTGAAATAGGTTTTCCTCCCTGTCCTGGCAACGTTATGGTCTCAAACCCCTTCTGGAGAAGGTCTTCAAAGGAGTGGGAACAGGCTGTGTCAGACTGGATTGAAAAACCAAAGCCAGAAAACATACTTAACATAGCCATTTTCTTTGACTTCAGGAACGTCTTTGGAGACCAGACACTGGTTCAGAAGCTCTGGGAGCATGTAAGAAAGAGCATAGAGAAAAACCCGGGCTTTATTCCCTTTCTTGCCGTGGATGCGGTAAGGTTCAAGCCACCTATAGGCTTTTTCAGGGACTTTGTGGTGGAAAGAAGTGGTGAACACAGGGGAGAAATAGACATAAAAAAGGGTGGCATATTCCCCATAACTCAGGGAGTTAGAGCCCTTGCCCTTGAAAAGGGAATAGCTCAGCAGAACACCTTTGAACGCATAGAAGAGCTGAGTAAGGCAGGAGCAATCTCAGAGGACTATGCAAAAGACCTAAAAGAAGCCTACAGGTTCTTGCTTGCCCTCAGGTTCAGGTCTCAGGCACAGAAGATGAAGGAAGGTAAAGACCCGGACAACTACATAAATCCAGACAGACTTTCAAAGGCCGAAAAAGGAACTCTGAAGGATGTATTCAGAATAATAAAGGAATTTCAGGAGTTCCTGTACGAAAGATACAGCCTGAGGTATTTTGAATGATTAGGTGGCTCATAGATGGACTCTCAGAAAAAATAAGGCGAGAAGAGCTGGGCTGGCATATAGACAAAGAGGCTAAGCCTGAAAACACATGTTTTGCGGTTTTTGATACAGAAACCACTGGTCTTGACCTGAGAAAGGATGAGGCAATAAGCCTTGGTGCTGTGAAGATAGAGAATCTCAAAATTGACCTGAGCAGGAGCTTTTATGCCCTTTTGAAACCCACAAGGGAATATGAGGACTCAATAAGGGTGCATGGCATAACGCCGGATAGCCTGAGCAAGGCAAGGGAAAGGAGAGAAGTGTGTATGGAATTTCTGGAATATGCCAGAGGCTGTGTCCTGGCGGGGTACTTTGTAAATATTGATATGGCCATGCTCAAAAAGCTGGTCAGAGAAGAATGCAAAGCCTCCCTGAAAGTCTATGCCCTTGACCTGCTGGACATGGTGGAACACAGAGGCAAGGTGCCGAGCCTTGAGGAGCTCCTCAGAGAATACAGATTGCCCCTATCAACCCAGCACAATGCCCTTGAAGATGCCTACATGACAGCCCTTGTCCTGCTCAGACTCCTCAAGGAGAAAAGGGACAAAAGACTTAAAGACTTTCCCCTAAGACAGTTTTAACTTGCGGGGGGAGGATTTGAACCTCCGACCTTCGGGTTATGAGCCCGACGAGCTACCAAGCTGCTCCACCCCGCGTAGCAGATGTATAATTATAACTTTACAATTCCACTAAGTCAAGGGAGATTTTTGAAAGGGGTTCTCCCACACCTCTGTTGACTACCACTATGTTTTCAAGTCTGACTCCAAATCTTCCGGGAAGGTATATACCTGGCTCTATGGTGAATACCATACCTTCTTTTATTGTTACATCCTTATCCTTGCCTTTATAGTAAACTCTGGGAAACTCATGTATTTCTACACCCACACCATGACCAAGCGAATGGTTGAAAAACTTACCAAAACCCTTCTTTCTTATGTATTCTCTTGCGACTCTATCAACCTCACCCAGCTTCTTCCCTACCCTTACTTTATCAAGGGCAAAAAGGTGAGCATCTCGCACGATCTGATAAACTCTTCTGAATTCACTGTTTGCCTTTCCCAGGAAAACAGTTCTGGTAAAATCAGTGCAATAGCCTTTCCACACGAGGCCCATATCTATCAGAAGAGGTTCACCGTATTTTATAGACCTCTGAGATGTCTCATAGTGAGGTATGGCTGAGCCTTCTCCGCTCGCTACTATGGCAGGAAAGCTTTCACCACTGGCACCTTCCCTGAAAAACTGCTCCACAAGATAAGACCTGAGCTCAAGCTCAGTCATGCCTTCCTGTATATTCTCAAGAAGCCTTTTATAAACCCTGTCGCTTATCCTCACACCCTCTCTCATGGTGCTCAGCTCCTCCTCATCCTTTATCATCCTCAAATCTTTCAGAAAGCTGGCGATTCCAACCCATGCAAAGCTACCCTTCAGGCTCTTTCTGAATTCACAGCTTACCCTGTCCTCTTCATAGCCAACTCTGAAGACACCAAGCTTTTTCAGAAAGCCCTTTATGACTTTTATGGCATTTTCTCTTATGAGCACCACATCCCAGCCCTTCAGAGCAGACCTGGCCTTTTCATAGTATCTTCCATCAGTAAGAAGATGGTGGGAGTCTCTCGTGACTATTATGTAGGCGTGGCTGGACCTGAAGCCAGACAGATAAAAGACGCTGGGCTGTGAGCTAAAGAGAAAGGCGTCAAGCCTGTATTTTTTGAGGAGCTCCTGAACCCTCTGTATTCTCTTCATGCTTTTCCCTCAAGCATTCTTCTGTATTTGTTTACTGTCCTTCTTGCTATCTTTATGCCCCGCTCTCTGAGGATTTTTGACAATTCTTCATCAGAAAGATGGCTTTTTTCAGACTGCAGAATTTCTTTGAGTGCCCTGAGTATCTCTTCCCTGCTCAGACCTTCCTTCGTTTCCCTGAGGAAAAAGGACCTTAAGGGAAATATGCCCACGGGTGTTCTTGCATATTTTCTGCTTACAACCCTGCTCACCGTTGACAGGCTCACCTCTGCCTTGCCGGCCACCTCGCTCAGGGTAAGACTTTTTAGTGGCTCCTTACCCAGCATGAAGCCTGCCTGCCTTTCCAGAATAAGCTCGCCTGCTGTGCGAAGCACCCTTCTTCTAACCTCCAGTATAAAGGCCAAAGGCTTCAGGCTCCCCGTTGCCTCCACGTCCCAGAAATCCTCCATAAGGAAAACATACCACTGGCTTCCATCATGCTCAAATACTACATCTACGCTACCACCTCTGTATACAGCCTCACCACCCTCAAAGGGACTCAGTTTCAGCCTGGACAGCACCTCCCTTGCTCTTGTATCTTTGCTCCCTCCCCTGAAAACCTGTATAACTTCCCTGTGAAGACTGTCTTCGCCAGGATACAGCTCTTCAAGCTGCAACAGAATAAACTCCTCAAGATTCTTGCTGGCAACTCCCAGAGGCTCTATTTCTCTCATGATGAACTCTCTTATATCCTCCACATAATCAGGGCTCACGCCATAGAACCCGGCTATTTCCTCAATCTTTCCGGAGAAAAAGCCCTTGTGGTTCAAACCAGACAGTATCTCAAGGGCTATCTCAAGGTCAGTGCCGTCAAACTCGTATCGGACCTGCTGCTCAACCCTGCTTATTTCACTCTGGGTAAGAGTGGGCTGGGGCTCCGTGTATTCCCTGTAGAACCATCTTGGCTTTGTTCTGAGGGTGAGCTTTATGTGGGGCAACTCTTCCTGCTTTAACTCCAGCTCCTGCAGAAGCTCCTCTGACGTCTTTAAAAGCAGGTCAAGGCTGTTTTCTATCTTCAGAAGCAGGCTTGTCTTTGGCTGGGTTATGACCCTGATAGCCTTTTCCTTCACGATTTTTCCTCCGCCTTTGCCGTAATAAAAAGGCTCAGTATCCTGTTGCCCTCCATTTTATCCACAACAAACTTGAAACCATCGTGAAAGAACTGGTCTCCTTCCTCAGGCACCTTTGAAAGCCTTGCCATCACAAAACCACCTATTGTATCGTATTCGTAATCTTCTGGAAGGCTAAAGCCTATCCTTCTCGCAGCTGTCTCCACATCAACCCAACCGCTTACTATGTAAGTATCCTTTGAAACCCTGACTATGTCTTCCTCCCAGCTCTCTGGCACATCACCAAAAAGGTATTTCATGATATCGTAGACGCTCACAAGACCGGAGATTTCTCCGTGCTCTCCCACCACCAGGGCGGTCTGCGTTCCCTGACTTCTCATCTCTTTTATCAGGTCTGTTATGCTGAGTATCTCCGGCACAAAGAGAGCATCCCTTTTAAAATCCCCGAGAGGCCTCTTAAGATTTTTAGACAGGGGCACTATGTCTTTAATGTATAGTATTCCCACCATATTATCAGGGCTCTTTGAGAAAAGGGGTATTTTGCTGTGTTTTTTCTGAATTATTTCATCAAGAACCTCCTCCAGGGTAACTTCTTCAGGCAGCATGAATATATCTGGTTTGGGCGTCATTATTTCTTTTACTGTAGTGTCTTTGAGGCTCATCGCTCTTTCCACTGTTTCCACGTCCTTTTTATCAAAATAGCCAAGGGAAACCCCAGTTTCAAGTATTTCCATAAAAATCTCCCCTGCCTCCTTGCTTTTCTCTTCCACATCAAAAAGCCCCGTAAGCCTGCTCACTGGTCCTGTAAAAGCCATACGAACTGGCCGCATCAGTCCGTGGATTAAAACAAAGGGTATGTAATAGAAGGGTGCGAGCCTTGTGGTGAAGGGAAGAACTGTGTTTTTTGGAATCACCTCACCAAACACGAATATGAGCAGGCTCGAAAAGACAACGGCAAATCCTGCACCCTTGGGACCCATGAAATCCACAAAGAGCTTTGTCCCGTAAGAAGAGATAAGTATGTTCACAAGCTCGTTCCCCAGCAGTATGGTAAGCAGGACTTCTCTGGGCTTTGAAAGCAGCCTGAGAAGAGCCCTGTATATTCTCCTCCTTTCCCTCAATTTGAGCAGGTATCTGTTTGCCCCAAAGAAAACAACCTCGGAAGAGCTGAAAAAACCTGACATTAAGAGCAAAGACAGGAATATGAGAATTTCAGTATAGATTGCAGGAGACGATGCGTCCATTCAGGCTTACCTCCTTGACCCCATCCTCACACTCCTTTAACCTGTGCCTGCACTGAGGAAAGAAAGGGCACAGTGCTTCAAAATCATCAGAGGAAAGGTCCTCAGTTTTCTCCCTTCTCTCAGAGGGATGTCTAACAGGCATGGTGCTTATAAGGTATTGCGTATAGGGGTGTAGAGGAGCTTTGAGAACTTCTCTTGAGGGACCAACCTCCATCAGCTTTCCCTTGTAAAGAACACCAACCCTGTCGGATACTGCCTCAACTGCCCTTATGTCGTGGGTTATGAGCAGTGTGCTTATCCCTTCTTCTCTTAGCCTGAGGAAGAGCTCCAGTATGCCTGCCCTGTAGCTCATATCAAGGGATGAAGTGGGCTCATCTGCAACAATTAATCTGGGTTTGAGGACTATTGCCCTTGCTATGGCAACCCTCTGCCTCTGACCCCCGGAGAGCTCCTCAGGCTTTCTATTCATAAAACCCTCCTCAAGCCCTGCCATCCTCAGAGCCTCCAGGACCCTTTCCTTTCTGTCCCTTTCGCCATGCACCAGCAGAGGTTCTTCTACAATGTCTCTGACCTTCATGCGTGGGTTAAGAGAGCTTCTCGGGTCCTGAAATACCACGGATACAAACCTTGTGTATTTCTTACCCATACTAAAGGGGTCCTGACCTTCAAAGAGGACTCTTCCAGAGCTTGGCTTTTCCAACCTTAGGATTATCTTACCTATGGTGCTCTTGCCAGAACCAGATTCTCCCACAAGGGAAAATATCTCCCCTGCCTTCACATAGAAGCTCACCTCTCTCACAGCCCATACAGACCTCCTGGAAAAAAGGCCAGTGGTAAAGGCTTTTGAAACTCTCTCTACGCTAAGAAGCTCACCCCTCATATGGTTCTTGAAAATCTCTGCTCCTTCTTTGCCTTCACATACTGGTCAAAGACCATGGCTATGTTCCTTATGAGAAGTCTGCCCTCTGGCAGAACTTTTATATTTCTGTCTTCTACCTTTAGAAGACCATCTCTCTCCATGTCCTGCAGCTCCTCAAGCTCTGAGGAGAAGTGCTGTTCAAAGTCTATGCCAAAGATGGACTCTATCCTTTCAAAACTGCACTGGAAGTTGCACATAAGGTCCATTATAACCTCACGCCTTATCATATCCTCCTGAGTGAGAAGGCAGCCCCTCATGATGGGAAGTTTTTCAGCATCAAGGGCAAGGTAGTATTCCCTTATGGTCTTGTAATTCTGGAAATAACCCTCGTGAAGCATGCCTATAGAGGTGGCACCTATGCCTATAAGGTCCACACCCTTTTTTGTGGTATAGCCCTGAAAGTTTCTCCAGAGGCTTCCTTCTCTCTGAGCCTGAGCAAGCTCGTCCTCTGGCTTGGCAAAGTGGTCCATACCTATGAAGACATAGCCCGCCCTCTGAAACATATCTATGGTCATCTCCAGTATGGTGAGCTTGTCCTCCGGTGGGGGGAGGGTTGATGGGTCAATTTTCCTCTGAAGAGGCTTGAGCCATGGCACGTAGGCAAAGTTAAAGACTGCAACCCTGTCAGGGTCAAGGGCTATGGTCTGTTCTATGGTTTTTCTGAACTTTTCTGGGGTCTGATAGGGAAGCCCGTATATGAGGTCTATGTTGATGCTCTTGAAGCCAAGGCTTCTGAGGTCTCTCATTACCCTTTCCATGAGTTCGTAAGGCTGTATGCGGTTTATGGCTTTCTGAACATCAGGGTCAAGGTCCTGAAGGCCCATGCTTATGCGGTTAAATCCTACATCTCTCAGAGTCTCCAGCTGACCATGGGAGAGGTATCTGGGGTCTATTTCCACGCTTATTTCTGCATCTACAGATATGTTAAAAACTTCCCTTATCTTTCCAAAAAACTCCCTTATCTCTTCGTTGCTCAGAAAGTTTGGAGTCCCTCCGCCCCAGTGAAGCTGAACTACCGGCCTTGAGGAGTCAAGATAACCCTTAAGCATGTCCATTTCTCTGTAGAGATAATCCAGATACCTTCTGGTCACATCCTTTCTGTGGGATATTATCACGTTGCATCCACAGAACCAGCAGGCGCTTTCACAGAAGGGTATGTGAAAGTAGAGGGACAGAGGTCTTTTAGAAAGATTGCTTTGCAGGAGCATTCTCCTGTAGTCTTCTTCAGTGACTCCCTCGTGAAATTCGGTGGCAGGTGGATAGCTTGTGTATCTTGGACCGGGTCTGTCATACTTCCTTATGAGAGCTTCGTTAAAGATGGTTTTCATAGAAGATAAATATAGTCTGTTTTCAGAAGGGGGCGTAGCCCCCAGAGGAGATTACTTCACGTATTCAGTAGCCGCTCTTCCCACTTCCTTTGCAAGCTCTGTCATGCCGCCTCTGAACTGAAAGGCTTTGTCAAAGCCAAGGGCTCTCAGAGCGGTAACAACCGCTGCAGCCCTGTCTCCGGTGTGGCACACCACCACTATCTTTTTGTCTTTTGGAAGCCTGTTGAGGTTCTCTTCCTTGAAGAGTTCATGCATTGGTATGTAGAGGGTATTTTTCCAAGTTGGACCAACGACCGCCATCTCCGCAGGCGTCCTCACGTCAAGAATCACAAAGTCTTCACCTTTCTGTATCATCTGGAGGAGTTGCTGTGTGGTTATCTGGCAGGGTCTCTGCTTTATAACTTCTGGAGTCATCTGAGAAAACATACCGTTAAAGCGTCTGGCAAGCTCCTTGTCGTAGGAAAATACCGTTCCACCAAATGTGAGAGCACCAATTGCAAGGGCAAGCACCGCCTTTTTCATGATTCACCTCCTTTGATGATTTTTATCATATATTCAATTATAAGCATATTCTAATAGTCTGTCAAGACTATACCGCAAGAAGACTGCAGTAAAGGTCTGTGTTATACTTTCTCTATTCAGAACTTCCCAAGGAGGTAACAGGTGGCAAACATAGTGATAACACCCATGACTTTTAAACCCGTTTATGAGCTTGATGCAGAAATAGTGGAGCGTAAGGGCACCGGACACCCTGATACCATATGCGACTACCTTGCAGAGAATCTCTCAAGAGAGCTCTGTCTGTGGTATATGAAGGAATACGGTGCTGTCATGCATCACAACGTGGACAAGGCTCTTCTCGTGGGTGGAGTGGCGAAGGCGGAGTTTGGCGGTGGTGAGGTTATAGAGCCCATAGAAATATACCTTGTGGGAAGAGCCATACTGGAAAAGGACAGCAAAAGGCTTGATGCCCACGAGCTTGCGGTTGAGAGTGCAAAAAAGTGGCTGAGTGAAAATATAAAGAACCTTGATGTGGAAAGGCATGTGGTAATCCATACCAAGATAAAGCCTGGAAGCAAGGACCTGGTGGAGCTCTTTGAAAGGTTTCAGAAAAGGGGTGAGGTGCCTCTGGCAAACGACACATCCTTTGGTGTAGGCTATGCACCCCTTGACAGCCTCGAGAAGGCAGTCTTTGAGGCAGAGAGGTTTCTCAACTCTGAAGAAATCAAAAGGGAACATCCAGAAATAGGGGAAGACATAAAGGTTATGGGCGTGCGCATAAGGAACAAGTTCAGACTCACCATAGCCCTTGCCTTTGTAGGAAAGTATATAAAGGATATAGAGGATTACTTTCAGAAGAAAGAAGAAGTGCACAGAAAGGTCAAGAAAAGGGTGGAGGAAGCCGTGGGTAAAGAAGTTGAAGTTTTTATAAACACTGCAGACAGCAGGGAGAATAGCTCCGTATACATTACCGTTACAGGCACATCTGCAGAACAGGGGGATGATGGTCAGGTGGGTCGTGGCAACAGGGTGAACGGTCTCATAACTCCCTACAGACCCATGAGCCTCGAAGCAGCAGCAGGCAAAAACCCCATATCCCACATAGGAAAGATATACAACAGGGTGGCAAACCTCATAGCCCAGAGGGTGGTAAAGGAGATAGAGGAGGTTGAAGAATCATACTGCTACATAGTTTCACAGATAGGAAAGCCCATAAACGAGCCTCAAGTGCTGGATGTGAGCGTAAGGAGCAAGAAAGACCTGAGCATGCTGGAGCCGCTGGTGAAGAAGATAGCACAGGAGGAGCTGGAAAGGATGCCCGATGTATGGAAGGGCTTTGTAGAGGGGCTATATCCGGTAGCCTGAGATAGCTCATAAACTTTTGAAATTATGTAGCAAAGGTGGTAGAATTAAAGCCATGGAATACTTAGGTATTCTTCTCTTTTTCCTGATCGCAGTATTTGTTGGCCTTGCCTTTAGCTTCCTCAATGACCTTCTGGGTCCAAAGACTAAGGAAAAGATGGAGGACTATCCTTACGAATGCGGTGTGCCTCTGTATGACCCCGAGGCGAGGGGCGTCTTCAAGCAGGGCTACTACCTTCTGGGTATATCCCTAATACTCTTTGACATTGAAGTGGCATTTCTCTTTCCATGGGTAGTTGTCTTTGAAGAGGTTGGACTTTATGGACTTGTGGGAGCTCTCCTTTTTATCTTTATCCTCACACTTGGTCTTGCCTACGAATGGAGAAAGGGAGCCTTCAAGTGGCAGTTCTGAAAGCAGGGCATATAATTTAAGAAGCCATGGCAGTCCCGCCCTATGAAGTTTACAAAACTCTTGAAGAGGAACTGGGAAAGGAGAAGGCGGAGAAGATTGGCAGAGTTATTGAAGAGACGCTCACCGCCATAGAGAGAAGAGCCTATGAACAAAAGCCTATCTTGAAGGCTGAGTTGAGAGATGAACTGACCAAAGAACTCGTAACGAAGGCGGACATCGCAGAAGTAAGGGCAGAAATCGCAGGGGTTATGGCCGAGGTAGAGAAAGTAAGGGCGGAGGTCAAGGTGCTGCAGGCAAAGTTTACTGAGGAGTTTAAGCTCATCAGGGTGTGGCTCATAATTCTGACATTACTGGTGGCGGTCTTTAACAGGGATGCACTGGGAATTATCTTAGAAATAGTTTTAAACTTTTAAGGTAAGGAGGTTTTACCATGGCTATGCTCAATTCTAACGGCTTTGTGCTTACCACTGTGGATGAGCTTTTGAGCTGGGGCAGGCGTAACGCTCTGTGGCCGCTTACCATAGGGCTTGCCTGTTGTGCTATAGAGATGATGCACGCTGCAGCATCAAGGTTTGACCTTGACAGGCTGGGGGTTATCTTCAGGGCCTCTCCCAGACAGGCAGACCTTCTCATAGTGGCAGGCACGGTGGTCAACAAGGTCGCTCCCATGCTCAAGCTTCTATGGGAACAGATGCCAGACCCCAAGTGGTGCATTACCATGGGAGGTTGTGCCTCGGCGGGTGGTCCTTTCCCTACCTACTCAACCCTTCAGGGCATGGATAGGATAATACCCGTTGACGTATACATTCCCGGTTGCCCACCACACCCTCAGGGACTTCTGTATGGCATACTCCAGCTTCAGAAAAAAATAAAGGAAAAGGGTGTTAAAAAATACGACAGGGCCTTAGAGGAGTTTAAGAAAGATATAGAGCGTCAGGGACTCATTCCAAGAGAAATAACCGTATGAGGTGAAACATGCCCTGGATGAACAGAGCTGCTGCAGACAGAGTCAAGTTTGAGTTCAAGGATGTGGAGCTGGAGTTTACAAAGCACACCACAAACCTGCATGTCCGGCAGGAAAGACTTTTAGAACTGCTAAGACACTTGAGAGAAAAAGAGGGCTACAGGCTCTTTATAGACCACACATGTATAGACTTCCCCGATAGAAGAGAAAGATTTCAGGGCATATACATACTTTACAACCCGGACACCAACGAAAGGGTAATAGTAAAGACATGGGCAAAGGAGGGAAAACTTCCCTCTCTTGAAAGGCTCTGGCCCTGTGCAAGGTGGGCAGAGAGGGAAGCCTACGACATGTTTGGCGTAGTCTACGAGGGGCATGAGAATCTCAGAAGGATGTTCATGTGGGAAGGCTATCCATATTATCCCCTCAGAAAAGATTTCCCAATGGAGGGTATTCCAGAGGTTGAGCTTCCATCGTTGACGGAGCTCTATGCTGGCAGGACTGACCCACCCAGTCATGACTATGAGCTTATGCACACGAGGGTTGCAACCCTTGAAGACCTGGAAAGGACTGAAAAATCAAGGCTTCAGAAAAAGGCTCAGCTTGTGCTCAACTGGGGACCACTCCACCCGGGAACTCACGGCACCATATGGTTTCTCTTTGACCTTGATGGGGAGAGGGTTGTTCAGTCAGATGTTATACTGGGACAACTTCACAGGGGCATGGAAAAGATTGCAGAGAATGTTTACTACTTCCAGTTCCTGCCTTACACAGACCGTATGGACTACATATCCGCCATATGCAACGAGCTATCTTACGTGACCGCAGTTGAAAAGCTCCTTGGGGTGGAAGTGCCAGAAAAGGCAAGATACATAAGGACCATGTTTGCAGAGCTTCAGAGGATAAACTCCCACCTTCTGTGGCTTGGCACGGGTGCCCTTGACCTTGGGGCTCTTACTGTGTTTCTGTATGCCTTTAGAGAAAGGGAAAAGATAATGGACATCATAGAGGGCAACGCAGGCTTCAGGCTCACCTCTGCCTTTTTAAGAATTGGAGGAGTGCATTACGACCTTGCGGAAGGCACTCTTGACGTGGTAAAGGCCTTTGTAAAGGACTTTCCCAACAGGCTCAAAGAATACCACAACCTCCTTACCAGAAACCGCATATGGCTCAGAAGGACAAAGGATATAGGAGTTATCAGCAGGGAGGATGTTTTCAACTACGGCCTTACTGGACCCGTTGCCAGAGGCTCTGGAGTGCCTTACGACATGAGAAAACTTGAGCCCTATGCAGCTTACGACGAGGTGGACTTTGACATCCCCGTTGGAGAGGTAGGAGATGTTTACGACCGCTATCTGGTGCGTATGGAGGAGATGGTGCAGAGCCTCAGAATCATAGAGCAGTGTGTAGCAAGGCTGGAAAAAATGCCGAAGTCCGCACCTTATGTAAACAAGGAACATCCTGCAGTGATGGCACCAAAGGAAGATGTTTTCATGGACCTTGAGGATATGGTAAAGAACTTCCGCATAGTGGTTCACGGGGAGTCCGCACCCCCAGGGGAAGTCTACGCCAGCGGAGAAAACCCCAGAGGCGAGCTGGGCTTTTACATATATTCGGTCGGTGGCTCCAAACCTTATAGGCTCAGAATAAGGTCAGGGGCTCTTTATAATCTTTCCATCTTCCCAAAGCTCATACAGGACGGCACGATTGCTGACGCCATAGCCCTTCTTGGAAGCCTTGACCCAGTGGTGGGAGAAACGGACAGATGACTGTAAAGGAATTGCTAACCTACGAGGATATACCTCTACTGCCTAAGGAGGGCAGGTATGAAGTTGTAGAAGGGAGGCTCGTAGAGATGTCCCCAGCAGGTGGATGGCATGGGTATGCGGTGGCGGAGATAAGTGCAGTGCTCAGAGAAAAGTTGAGAGGCAGGGGCTATGTGCTTTCTGGGGAGGTGGGACTTGTGATAAACAGAGAGCCTCTTACACTCAGGGCATCTGATATAGCCTTTTACTCAAAGGAAAGGCTCAGAGAGATTCCCAGAGGGCTTCTGCACGAGCCACCTGACCTTGTGGTGGAAGTTATCGCAGAGGAGACCTCAATGGAATACTTTGAAGAAAAGTTGAGAGACTACATGAGCTTTGGGGTAGGCAGGATAGTGTTTGTGGACCTTCTCAAAAGGCTTGTGCTGGTGGTGGATGAGGAAAGAAGGATTGCAGTTTACACTTTTGAGGAGGAGGTGGAGTTCTTTGGGGGAGTGAGATGGAAAGTTTCTCAAATAGTGGAGGGCATGTGATGGAGCTCTGGCTTTCTATTGTGATAACTCTTGTTAAAATCCTCGTAGTCCTTGGTGTATTCCTTGGTATAGGTGCCTATCTCACATGGTTTGAGAGGAAGCTGGCGGGGCACATTCAGGCAAGGATGGGTCCAAAGCTGGTGGGTCCCTTTGGACTGCTCCAGCCTCTGGCGGACGGAATAAAGCTCCTTACAAAGGAGTCTATTATTCCCCAGAATGCGGACAAGGTGGTTTACTACCTTGCGGTAGTTATGGCAGTGGCTCCCGCCATTCTCTTGTTTTCTGTAATACCCTTTGGTCCGGGCTTTACGCTCTTTGGCTACGAGATAAAGCCCATAATTGCGGACGTAAACATCGCTCTACTTCTGGTCTTTGCCTTTGGCTCTCTGGCGGTGTATGGCACCATATTTTCCGGATGGGCTTCTAACTCCAAGTATGCCTTTATAGGCTCTCTCAGGAAGGCGGCGGTCATAATCTCTTACGAGGTGGTGCTTGGCTTTTCGGTGCTTGGGGTTATTCTGCTTGCGGGCACTATGAGCACCACGGGCATCGTTCAGGCACAGATAGAGAGGGGTGTGTGGTTTATAGTGTATCAGCCTGTTGCTTTCATACTCTACCTTTTCTGTATGCTGGCAGAGTCTGGAAGGGTGCCTTTTGACATTCAGGAGGCTGAGGCAGAGCTGGTTACTGGCTATAACGTGGAGTATGGAGGTATGAGGTTTGGGGTCTTTCCTCTGGCTGAGTGGTATCTCAATGTGATGGCTCTTTCTGCCATTGCGGTGGTGCTCTTCTTTGGGGGATGGTCTGGTCCGCACATATTCGGTCCTCTCTCTCCCTATCTGTGGTTTCTTATAAAGATGTTTGCCCTTGTTTTCTTTGTTCTCTGGCTTCACTGGACGCTTCCCAGGTTTCAGGCAAAGGATATTACCGAAATAGGTTGGAAGATAATGCTACCCATATCCATAGTTAACGTAGTATTCACTGCAGTCCTTGCCTATATTCTACAGTAATGGAAAGGGTTGAAGAGAGGGTAGACAGGCTGGAGAGAAAGTTTGAGTGGTTTATAGAGGAAATGGCTGACTTTAAAAAGTGGGTCATGAGATATTCTGCAGATACTGATAGAAAGATAGAAGAATATAGAGCTGACACGGATCGCAAGATCGCCGAATACAGGGCAGAGACAGACCGCAGGATAGAAGAAAACAGAAGAGAAAATAACAAACGCTGGGGTGAGATAGCCAACAAGCTGGGGACTGTGGTTGAGGATATTGTGTTTCCTGCACTCAGGCCAGTGATAAGAAAATACTTCAATTGTGAACCAGAAAAGACAGCCCTCAGGCTTGAATACACAGACAGGAAAAGGGGTATATACGAGGAGTTTGACGCCATAGCGGTCTGTCAGGACAGGGTCTTTCTCCTTGAGGTCAAGTCCACGCCAAGGGAGAAGCACATAGAGGAGTTCAAAGAAAAGGCAAGAAGGTTTTTACAATACTTTCCAGAGTATGCAGACAAAAGGCTGACCCTAATCATGGGAAGTTTGAACTTAAACGAGGATTTTGTAAAGCTACTGTCTAAGGCCGGCATATACGCCATGGCTTACAGAGAGTGGGAATACATGGACATACTGAACTTTGAGGAGGTGCAAAATGCTCAGGAGCGACAGAGTTAAGAAGGGCATAGAGAGGTCTCCACACAGGGCATTACTGAGAGCCTGCGGGCTAAAAGATGAGGATTTTGACAAGCCCCTCATAGGCATTGCCAACTCATACATAGACATAATCCCCGGACATGTGCATCTCAGGGAGTTTGTTCAGCCCATAAAGGACGAGGTGCGAAAGGCTGGCGGTGTTCCCATAGAGTTCAACGTCATCGGCGTGGATGACGGCATAGCCATGGGGCACTATGGCATGCATTACTCCCTGCCCTCAAGGGAGCTCATTGCAGACTCCATAGAGACGGTGGTGGAAGCCCACCAGCTGGACGCCCTCATATGCATACCCAACTGCGACAAGATAGTGCCCGGTATGCTCATGGCTACCGCAAGGCTAAACATTCCCACGATTTTTATAAGCGGTGGTCCAATGCTTGCGGGGGAGGTAAACGGCAGAAAGGTGGACCTCATAAGTGTCTTTGAAGGAATAGGTCAGCTTCAGGCTGGGAAAATCACAGAAAGAGAGCTAAAGGTCATAGAAGAGCATGCCTGCCCCACCTGTGGGAGTTGTTCTGGTATGTTTACTGCCAACTCCATGAACTGTATCACCGAGGTGCTTGGTCTTGGTCTGCCGGGCAACGGCACTATACCTGCAGTGGACCCCAGAAGAGAGCTCCTTGCCCGCAGGGCAGCAAGGCAGATAATGGAGCTTATAAGAAGAAACATAAGACCCAGAGACATTCTCACACAGGAAACCTTTGACAATGCCTTTGCGGTAGACATTGCCATGGGAGGTTCTTCCAACACGATTCTTCATCTCCTTGCCATAGCCCGTGAGGCAGGTGTGGAATACGACCTTGCCAGGATAAATGACATATCAAAAAGAACGCCCAACATATGCAAGATTTCCCCCGCTTCCCACTACCACATACAGGACCTTGACAACGTAGGTGGCATGCCTGCCATAGTAAAAGAACTTATAAAGGGCGGATACCTGCCTCATCCAGACAGACTAACAGTCAGCCTGAAAACCCTCAGAGAAATCGCAGAAGAAGCCCCAGATGCGGATGGAGAGGTCATAAGAAGAGTAGAAGAGCCATATTCTAAAGAAGGAGGCATAGCCATACTCTTTGGAAACCTTGCACCAGAAGGCTCTGTGGTAAAGACCGCAGGTGTGGACCCCAGAATGCTTGTCTTCAGAGGAAAGGCCATATGCTTTGATTCAGAAGAGGAGGCCATAGAGGGTATTCTTGGAGGGAAGGTAAAGTCCGGGCATGTGGTGGTAATACGCTATGAGGGACCAAAGGGCGGTCCGGGTATGAGGGAGATGCTCTCGCCTACCTCTGCCATAATGGGTATGGGTCTGGGAGATAAGGTGGCTCTCATCACAGACGGAAGGTTCTCTGGGGGCACGAGGGGTGCCTGCGTAGGACACATAGCCCCAGAGGCGGCCGCAGGGGGACCCATAGGCATAGTGCAGGATGGAGACGAAATACTCGTAGACATTCCTGGCAGGAGGCTTGAGCTTCTCATACCGGAGGAGGAGTTCAGAAGAAGGATGGAAAACTTTATTCCAAAGCAGAAGGATATAAGAAGCCCATGGCTGAGGAGGTATGTAAGGTTCGTGGCCTCTGCATCAAGAGGTGCGGTGCTGGAGGCATGATATAATTTAGCCCATGAAGCCCATACTTGACCTTCTGCCCTTTTTGCTTTTTGTCCTCGTGGTGCTTGCCAGCATAGCGGGAGGAGACATACTTAAATTCATAGGAGGATTAGCCATGGGTTTTTCACCCCTTATAGTGATAGCTATAGCGGTAGTTATCTTTATTGCGGTTGCGGTAAAGATAGTTCCAGAGTATCAGAGGGCTGTTATCTTCAGGCTTGGAAGGGTAATTGGTGCAAAGGGACCGGGACTCTTCATCCTTATCCCCGTAATTGACAGAATGGTTAAGGTGGACCTGAGAACGGTCACCCTTGATGTGCCAACTCAGGACATAATAACCAGAGACAACGTGTCCGTGAGCGTGGATGCGGTGGTTTACTTCAGGGTAGTTGACCCTGTCAGGGCTATAGTTCAGGTAGAAAACTATCTCTATGCCACATCCCAGATAGCCCAGACAACCCTCAGGAGCGTATGCGGTGCTGCAGAGCTTGACGAGCTGCTTTCAGAGAGGGAAAAGCTAAACTTGCAATTACAGGAGATAATTGACCGACAGACAGACCCCTGGGGAGTAAAGGTGGTGGCCGTTGAGCTGAAAAGAATAGACCTGCCAGAAGAGCTTCGTAGAGCAATGGCAAGACAGGCAGAAGCCGAAAGGGAAAGAAGAGCAAAGATAATAACCGCAGAGGCCGAATATCAGGCAGCTCAGAAGCTGGCAGAAGCGGCACAGATACTGGCAACCCAGCCCATAGCCATACAGCTCAGATATCTTGAGACCATTCAGAACGTGGCCAACAAGCCCGGAAACACCGTTCTTGTTCCTATACCCACGGAGCTTTTCAGGGTATTCTTTGGTGAAGGTAAGATACAGGGTCAGGGTTAACAGAGCTGGTCTAATATTTATTGGTATAACTATATTCCTTGGGGTGGCGGCGGTAAACACCGCCAACAATCTGCTATACCTCGTGGTCTCTTACATGCTGTCTTTTATGCTACTTTCCGGGATTATCTCTCTCTATAACCTGAGAGGGCTTGAAGTGGTCCTTATCCCTCCAGATGAAGTCTATGCAGGCTCAAGGGCATCCTTCAAGGTTGTGGTCAAAAACAGAAAAAGATTACCCTCCTTTCTCATAGTAATAAGAAAAGAAGGAAGTGATTGCGTATTTCCCCTTGTCCAGGGGGAGGTTGAAGGCAACCTGCCCGTAGTTTTTGAAAAAAGAGGGCTACATCCTATCCTTGACATTGAGGTGAGCTCTACTTTCCCGGTGGGCCTTTTTGAAAGGTTCTACAGGCTTGAAATTCCCCTGAACCTTATAGTGTTCCCGCATCCAGTCCCTGCAAGGGAAAAGTTTCTGAGCGTCCCTCTAAGAGAAAGAGGGCATTCAAACCTCCAGAGCAGAAAACGGGGTTATGAAGAACTGCATGGGGTAAGAGAGTATTCCAGCGAACCCATCAAGCTCATACACTGGAAGCTCTCTGCCAAAACTGGAAATCTGTATGTGAAGGAGATGGTAGAGGAGTCAGCACCACCGGTCATGCTCAGTCTGGATATAGTAGATGGCAGTCTGGAAGAGCGTATCTCAAAGCTCACCCATTTAATAATAAAGCTTACCTCAGAGGGGAAGGCTGTAGGACTCAGGCTTGCCAACAGAACAATAGAGCCTTCAACGGGCAATTCTCACAGGAAAAGGCTCCTTACCGAACTAGCCCTCCTGTAGAAGAGCTTTTGGGTATGAACCAAGAACCTTGACCAGCTGGGCTCTTTCCTTTAGTAGCTCCAGAGCACCTCTCACACTCTCTTCTTCTGCATGACCCTCCAGGTCCACAAAAAACACATAGTCCCATAGCTTTTTTCTTGAAGGTCTTGAAACTATCTTGGTAAGGTTCACACCATATCTGTAGAAGCTCTCAAGGGCTCTGTAGAGAGCTCCAGCTTCATCCTTTATGGCGAATATGAGGCTCGTTTTATCCTTGCCAGTGGGCTTCATGCCCCTTTTACCTATGACCAGAAACCTCGTATAGTTGTTGAGATTGTCCTGTATGCTCTCTGCCAGTATGTTCAGATGGTATGTGTAGGCAGCCACCTCGCTTGCTATTGCTCCAGCATCTTCAAGCTCCATTACAAGCTCACAGGCTTTGGCAGTGCTTTCAGTTTCCATGAGGTTTGCCTCAGGAAGATGTCTCCTAAGCCATTCTTTGCATTGGGCAAGGGCATGCCTGTGGGAGTATATGGTTTTTATGTCCTCTAAACTGCTGGCAGTGGAAAGCAGGTTGAGCCTTATGGGTATCACTATCTCCCCCACAATTTTGAGGTCAGACTCTAGAAACATGTCAAGAGTATAGTTGACCACCCCTTCTGTTGTGTTCTCTACGGGAACCACGCCATAATCAACCCTGCCCACTTCCGCCTCCCTGAAGACATCCCCTATGGTGCTCACTGGCACGTAATGGGCCGAAAAGCCGAAGTATTCAAGGGCAGCCTGATGGGTAAAGGTTGCCTTTGGACCGAGGTAAGCAATCCTGAGTTCCTTCTCAAGAGAAAGACAGGCGGAGATTATTTCCCTGTATATGTGCACTACCGCCTCTGCCGGAAATTCTTCTCCGTAAAGTTCCCTGTTGAGCATTATTATCCGGTTTATTATCTCCCTTTCCCTCTCTGGTGCGTGAACCTCAAGCCCCATTCTCTTCTTTATTTCACCGGCTTTCTTTGCAAGTTTTGCCCTTTCATTAAGCAAGCGTAAAATCTCTTCGTCAATGCTATCTATCTTTTTTCTTAAATTCTTTAGGTCATCCATTATTTACGGGCAAAGTGCAAACCTTCAAGCGCCTCACTGGTTGAATGCCTTACAGAATAAAGACCCTTCTCCTTTACTTTCCAGTATTTCCTTCTTTTCCTGTAAACCTCTCTCAGATATTCCCTGAGCATAAGGCTGGGATATCTTCCCTTTGCTATCTTGTGAAGGTGCCACCACCACTTCTGTATGGGCTGGCTGTCGTCATCCTGCATGGGCTCATCAGAACCCTCAAGAAGTTCAAGAAACCTGTGCACATTCTGAAAGAGCTTTCTGTCCGCTTTTTTCACATACACACTGTCTTCCAGACCCTCCTGGTAAACCTTCTCCCTTAGCTTGATTATAAGGTCGGGATAACCCACCCCGTAGTTAAAAAGCAATTCAACTTCCGCAAAGTAAACATAATCTGTATCAAGTTTTCTTTTAAGTTCACCCATAATAGGTAAATTATATACCATGAGAAAAATCATCGTGGTTGGAAGTGGCGTGATAGGTCTTAGCTCTGCCCTCCTTCTTGCCCTTGAGGGACACAAGGTTCAGGTCATAACAAGAAACCCAGAGGAGGCAGCCTCCTGGGTGGCAGGTGGCATGCTGGCACCTTTTTCTGAAGGATTGCGGGGAGACCTCTTTGATTTCTCTTACGGTAGTCTGAAGGAATATCCCGAGTTCCTCAGGCTCGTGAAGGAAGTCTCAGGACAAAGTGTAGACTTCTGGCAGGAAGGTATATACAGAGTTGTGCTGAAGGGTGAAGAGGGACTTCTGGAGTTAGCTGAAGGATACAGGGAAGCAGGCTATGGAGTTGAGTTTGTAGAGCCTTCTGAAGCCAGCCAACTCTCCACAGAGGTTATTACTCTTATTAATTACACTGAGGAGGCTTGGGTAGATGCGGAGATGTTGATGGATGCCCTCCTCTCTGCCATGGGAAGGCTTGGGGTTGATTTTGTTATAGATGAAATTACAGAAGTTATAAAAGAGGGGGGAGAAGTTAAAAGGCTCAGGGGTCTTAAATCCGATTACACGGGAGACTTCTACGTGTTCTCCACGGGTGCCTGGACAAGAGAGCTTTTTGACCTTCCAGTCTATCCCATAAAGGGGCAGGGAATGAAACTGAAAAGTTCAGGGCTGCCAAAAGTCCTCTACTCCTCCATATCCTACCTCATTCCCAGGAAAAGATACCTCTATGTGGGCGCCACCTCAGAGGATGTGGGCTTTCTGGGTGGAAACACGCTTGAGGGCTTAAACAGACTTTCCGAAGGTGCTGTGCGTGTGGCACCTTCCCTCTCACAGGCACAGATTATGAACATGCACTATGGCTACAGACCAGCAACACCAGATGAAAAGCCAATATTTGAAGCTGGAGAGAGCTATTTCGTAGCCACAGGGCACCACAGGAACGGCATACTTCATGCACCTCTGACTGCAAACATCGTCAAGGAATACATAGGAGGCAGGGTTTTACATTTCACAGGTGTGTTTTCACCAAATAGATTCTCTTAACAAAATCTTAACAGAACCTTAAAGGTTTTTTAACAATTCTTCCCTAATCTATTTATTCAAAAGTATCCGGAGGTATTGAGATGAGTGAATACTTTGGTGATGTGCTTTCAAGAGCAATGAGCAGAAGGGACCTTTTGAAAGGTGCCCTTTATGGTAGTGCCGGCATTGCCCTACTCTCCTGTGGCGGAGGTAGTGGAGATACCCAACCTCTCACCTTTAGAACTATTCAGCCTAATACCGAAGACAGAATAACTCTCCCTGAGGACTTCAACCATAATGTGGTTATAAGATGGGGAGATGCCCTGGATAGCGGGCCAAATCTTGACTGGAACAGGATAAGACAGAGTGGACCAACTGCACAGGACGTGGAGCGTCAGAGAAATTGTTTTGGCTATAACTGCGACTTTGTTGGCTATTTGAAAACCCAAGATGGAAGGCACATACTTGTGGTAAATCATGAATACTGCAATCCAGAACTCATGTTTCCCGAACCCTTCATAACCAACAACGCACCCTCTGCAGGAAGACCTACCAGAGAGGAATCAAACCTTATGCTGGAAGCCCACGGGCTGTCGGTTGTGGAGATAAGAAGGAAAAGCGATGGCAGCTGGGAGTATGTAAAGGGTTCCCCCTACAACAGAAGAATAACTGGTTCTACAAGGTGCGATATATCCGGACCCGCCAGAGGACACAGGTTGATGAGAACTTCTTATGACAGCCAGGGAACCTTCGTCCTCGGAACCCTGAACAACTGCGCCGCAGGTAAAACTCCCTGGGGAACGGTGCTGACCTGTGAAGAAAACTTTCACAGCTATTTTGGAGGAAATAGAGACAACATAACTGGCGAGGATGCAGACCTCATAAAGAGCATACATAGGAGATATGGTGTTCCATCCACCTTCGCGGATTACTACGGCTTTTATAAGAATGGACATGAAAGGTTCAACATAGAAAGAGAACCCAGGGAGGCCTTCAGGTTCGGATGGGTTGTAGAAGTTGACCCCTTTAATCCTAATAGAGCACCGATAAAAAGAACAGCCCTGGGCAGGATGAAACACGAAGCCGCTACTTACGCTATTGCACCTGATGGTAGGGTGGTTTTTTACATGGGTGATGATGAACGCTTTGAGTATATATACAAGTTCATAACAAAGGGTGCTTTTAACCCAAACAACAGGGAAGCAAACTTTGGATTACTTGATGAAGGAGATTTATATGCGGCAAAATTCAACGACGACCTGAGCGGGCAGTGGCTTCTCATAGCCAGAGTGGAAAGAAATGCTGACGGGAGCTTTAGAATAACTCCAAATTCAAGCCTGCCGGACGCTTTCAAAAATGACCCAGTTCTGTGTTTCATAAATACAAGAGCAGCTGCAGATGCCCTTGGAGCTACGAAAATGGACAGGCCAGAAGACATAGAATGGAATCCAGTGACCAGAAGTGCATGGGTAGCGCTCACATACAACGAAAGGAGAGGAGCAAGCGGGCAACCAGGGGTTGATAGGGCAAACCCCAGAGCCAACAACGTAATGGGACACATACTGGAAATAAGGGAAGCAAACGGCAATCCTGCCTCGGTCACCTTTACATGGAATATACCAGTTCTGTGTGGTGACCCCAACGCCTCCGACCAGAACAACAGGCTTGTGATATACGGTCAGCCTGCAAGCTCCTCAACACCTGCAATATCTGCACCAGACAACTTTGTTATAGATAGACTTGGCAATGTATGGATTGCCACAGATGGAAACCCAAGCTCAGTGAGGCTAAGGAAAAACGATGGCGTTTACGTGCTTAATCCTATAAACAAGGAATTTAAGATGTTCCTCTCAGGGGTTCCGGGCTGTGAAATATGTGGTCCAGAGTTTTCCGATGACTGGAAGACCTTCTTCTGTGCAATACAGCATCCGGGAGAGGCGGAGGGTGGCAGTAATCCCAACCAGCCTTCCTCTAGATGGCCTTACGGGGACAATGTGCAGGTTCCAAGGCCTTCTGTCATAGCAGTTTGGAGGAAGGACGGAAGGGACATTTTTGCCTGAAAGGTCCACGCATACATCCACCGCCCCCGGCAGGGGGCTCTTTATTTTTTTATGACCAAAACCACCACTTTTTGAAAAATTTGCTTATAATTTTTACCCACTATTTTCAGGAGGCAGGCATGAAGGTGAAGGTGGTTCAGAAGGAGGATTTTCACTTTGTGGGCACGGGCGAGTCTGGCAGGGAAGTGCCCATAGACGCAGCGGGTTACGTGGGTGGTAAGGGCAGGGGTATAAGACCTCCTGAGCTTCTTTTCCACTCCATAGCGGGCTGTGTGGGCATACACCTTTACGAAGCCCTTCACAAGGAGGGCAAGCATACTGAACACATAGAGATAGAAACGGATGCCGAGAGAATCACCGAGGGCTACCCAAAGGTTTTCACAAAGATATACCTTTTTGTAAAAGTTAAAGGTGAAGTTTCTGAAGAGGACGTGAGGAAGGCTCTTGATAAGACCATATACAACCCCGGCACATGCTCCATAGCTTACATGATAAACAGGGTAGCACCCATTGAATACAGGATAGAGCTTCTTTAGGAGGCAGGGCATGTTTAATAAGGTTCTTATCGCCAACAGGGGTGAGATAGCCTGCAGGGTCATAAGAGCCTGCAAGGAGCTGGGTATACGCACCGTCGCCATATACAACGAAATAGAGTCTACCGCAAGGCATGTGAAGATGGCGGACGAAGCCTACATGATAGGGGTCAACCCGCTGGACACCTACCTGAACGCAGAGCGTATCGTGGACCTTGCCCTTGAAGTGGGTGCGGACGCCATCCACCCCGGATACGGCTTTCTTGCAGAGAATGAAAACTTTGCAAGGCTCTGCGAGGAGAAGGGCATAAACTTCATAGGTCCTCACTGGAAGGTCATAGAGCTTATGGGAGACAAGGCAAGGTCAAAGGAAATAGCCAAAAAGGCCGGGCTTCCCACTGTGCCGGGGAGCGATGGAATACTCAAAGATGAACAGGAGGCAAGGCACATCGCCAGGGAGATAGGCTATCCCGTGCTTCTGAAGGCCTCTGCAGGTGGAGGTGGAAGAGGTATAAGGATATGCAGGAATGAAGAAGAGCTTCTGAAAAACTACGAAAGTGCTTACAACGAAGCTCTGAAGGCCTTTGGAAGGGGAGACCTTCTTCTTGAAAAATACATAGAAAACCCACACCACATAGAGTTTCAGGTGCTGGGAGACAAATATGGAAATGTGATACACCTTGGAGAAAGGGACTGCTCTATACAGAGGAGGAACCAGAAGCTGGTGGAAATCGCACCCTCGCTCCTCTTAACACCCGGCAAGAGGGCTTATTACGGTGAGCTTGTGGCACAGGCGGCAAAAGAGATTGGTTATTACAGCGCCGGCACTATGGAGTTTGTGGCGGATGAGAAGGGCAACATATACTTTATTGAGATGAACACCCGTATTCAGGTGGAGCATCCTGTCTCCGAGATGATAACAGGAGTGGACATAGTTAAGTGGCAGCTCAGGATTGCAGCGGGTGAGCCACTTAGATACCGACAGGAGGATATAAAGTTCAACGGTTACTCCATAGAGGTCAGGATAAACGCAGAAGACCCCAAGAAGAACTTTGCCCCCAGCATAGGGACCATAGAGAGATACTATGCTCCCGGTGGCTTTGGCATAAGAGTAGAGCACGCCGCATCAAGGGGATATGAGATTTCACCCTATTATGATTCCATGATAGCCAAGCTCATAGTCTGGGCACCCCAGTGGGAAGTTGCCATAGACAGAATGAAGGCGGCCCTTGAGACCTATGAGATAACGGGCATAAAAACCACCATACCACTTCTCATAGAAATCATGAAAGACCCAGATTTCAGGGCAGGCAGATTTAACACAAAATATCTTGAAACACATCCTCATCTCTTTGAGTATGAGGAGGTGAGAAACAAGGAAGATTTTGTAGCCTTTATATCTGCGGCTATAGCCGCATACCATGGACTCTAAAGGAGGTAAGGCATGCAGGCTGTGGAGATAATGGAAGAGATTCAGGCACAGCTCAAGGAGCTGGAAAGGTCTGGCTTCAAGAAAAAGATACTTATCACAGACCTCACACCAAGAGACGGACAGCAGTGCAAGCTGGCAACGCGCGTGCGAACCGATGACCTTCTTCCCCTGTGTGAAAAGCTGGACAAGGTGGGCTTCTATGCGGTTGAGGTGTGGGGCGGTGCCACTTATGACGTTTGCCTGAGATACCTGAAAGAGGACCCATGGGAAAGGCTCAGGCGCATAAAGGAGGTCATGCCAAACACTAAACTGCAGATGCTTTTCAGGGGTCAGAATATCGTGGGATACAGGCCCAAGTCTGACAAACTGGTCTACAAGTTTGTGGAAAGGTCTATTGCCAACGGTATAACCGTCTTCAGGGTCTTTGATGCCCTCAACGACAACAGAAATATACAGACTGCAGTGAGGGCAATAAAGGAGCTGGGCGGGGAAGCCCACGCAGAGATAAGCTACACAAGGAGCCCAGTTCATACCATAGAAAAGTGGGTGGAGTATGCCCTCGAGATTGCGGAGATGGGTGCGGACTGGCTGTCTTTTAAGGATGCAACGGGCATAATCATGCCCCTTGAGACCTACACCATCATAAAGAGGATAAAAGAAGCTACTGGTGGAAGGCTCCCAGTTCTTCTTCACAACCACGACATGAGCGGAACAGCCATAGTAAACCACATGATGGCCATACTGGCTGGCGTGGACATGGTGGACACAGTCCTTTCACCCCTCGCCTTTGGTTCATCCCACCCCGCAACGGAGTCCGTTGTTGCCATGCTGGAGGGCACACCCTTTGACACGGGACTGGACCTAAAGAAAATAGAAGAATGTGCCGAGATTACGAAGCAGATACGCAAAAAATACAAAAAGTATGAGACGGAATACGCAGGCGTGAACGCCAAGGTGCTTATACACAAGATACCGGGTGGAATGATATCCAACATGGTAGCTCAGCTCATAGAAGCAAACGCCATAGATAAGATAGAGGAGGCTCTTGAAGAGGTTCCAAACGTGGAAAGAGACCTTGGATATCCGCCGCTGCTGACTCCCTCTTCTCAGATAGTGGGTGTTCAGGCAGTTCTGAATGTAATATCCGGTGAAAGATACAAGGTAATAACCAAGGAAGTCAGAGACTACGTGGAGGGCAAATACGGAAAGCCACCGGGTCCAATTTCCAGAGAACTGGCTGAGAAAATACTGGGACCAGGAAAAGAGCCAGACTTTTCCATAAGGGCTGCAGACCTTGCAGACCCCACTGACTGGGACAGGGCCTACGAGGAGACAAGGGCCCTTCTTGGAAAGGAGCCCACAGATGAAGAGGTGCTTCTGTATGCCCTTTTCCCCATGCAGGCAAAGGACTTTCTTGCGGCAAGGGAGAAGGGAGAACTGGTGGCAGAGCCTATGGAAGAGCTTGCAGAAGCCACAGAGGTAAAACCCGGCACTGTCCCCGGCGCAGCCCCTGTGGAGTTTGAGGTTATATACCATGGTGAGAAGTTCAAAGTTAAAGTTGAGGGCGTGAGCGCCCACGCTGAACCAGGAAAACCAAGAAAATACTATGTGAGGGTTGACGGAAGACTGGAGGAAGTCCAGCTAACTCCTCAGCTTGAAGCCATACCCTCTGGAGGTGTGCCTCAGGCTGTGGCTCAGGCGGAGGAAAAGGGCATACCAAAAGCAACCCAGCCCGGAGACGCCACTGCACCCATGCCCGGAAGGGTGGTCAGGGTTCTCGTGCAGGAAGGTCAGCCAGTTTCTGAAGGACAGACGGTAGCCATAGTGGAAGCCATGAAGATGGAAAATGAAATACATGCTCCCATAACGGGCGTGGTCAAGAAGATATTCGTAAAGCCCGGGGACAATGTAACTCCCGATGATGCTCTCCTGAGGATAGAGGCAGTTAAACCCGAAGGTGACACATACGGATGAGAATGGTGGGGGCAGGTCCCCCCACCTGTCGTATAATATTAGCATGCTGAAAGAAGGAGACCTTGCTCCAGAGTTCTGTCTTGAAGGAATAGATGAAGAAGGAAGGGAAGGAAGGTTTTGCCTTAAAGACCTTCTTTCTTCGCCACTCATACTTTACTTTTACCCAAAGGATGACACTCCGGGTTGCACTCAGGAGGCATGTGATTTCAGAGATAACCTCAACAGCCTGAAGTCAAAAGGTTTCAGGGTGGTAGGTATAAGCCCAGACAGTGTTCAGTCCCATAGAAAGTTCAGGGAAAAATACGGACTGAACTTTACCCTTCTCAGCGACCCTAAAAAAGAGGTCTTGAGGGCTTATGGAGCTTATGGCAAAAAGAAGATGTATGGGAAGGAAACAGAGGGTGTTATCAGGAGCACTTTTGTGATAGCTCCAGAGGGTAAGATATTAAAGGCTCTCTACAATGTAAAGGCAAAGGGGCACGTAGGGTCCCTTCTCAAGGAACTTGACAGTCTAACTTGACAGGCTGTATAATGTTAGCTTATATAACCTATAAAGGAGGTAGCTAAAATGAGGAAGTTCATAGCACTCGGAGTTGCAAGCCTTGCACTCCTGGCAGCATCCTGCCAGCAAAAGCCTGCTGAACAGCCTGCACAGCCAGCTCAGCCTGCACAGGAGCAGCCTGCACAGCCAGCTCAGCCTGCACAGCCTGCGGAGCAACAGCAGCAACAGCAGCAACCTGCAGAGCAGAAGCCTGCAGAACAGCAGCAGCCCGCAGGAGAGCAGAAGAAATAAAAACCTGGGGGCATTGCCCCCCTTGCGTTTTTTTAGCTTTTTCTTTCGGAGAGGTAGGATGTACGCAATTATAGAAACAGGTGGAAAACAGTATAAGGTTGAAAAGGGTCTGAAATTGAGGGTAGAGAGGTTGCCCTACGATGCTGGCTCAACCATCGAGTTAACCCCCATACTTTTGAGAAAAGAAGACGGCTCTGTAGAGCTTGGTAAGGGTAGGGTTGTGGCTGAGGTTCTTTCCCACGACAGACAAAGGAAAGTCACCGTCTTCAAGTTCAGGGCAAAAAAGAACTACAAACGCTGGAGAGGACACAGACAGCCTTACACAGAGATACTGATAAAGGATATAAAGGAGGTCTGATATGGCATCCAAGGCAAGTGGAGGTTCAACAAGAAACGGAAGGGACAGTCATTCCAAAAGGCTTGGCGTAAAGAGGCATGATGGTCAGCTTGTCAGGGCAGGAAATATTCTCATAAGACAGAGAGGGACAAAGGTTTATCCCGGCGTAAATGTGGGTATGGGTTCGGACTTCACCCTCTTTGCTCTGGTTGATGGCGTTGTTAAGTTTGAAAGCAGAAGAAATAAAAAGGTAGTAAGCGTCCTTCCTCTGGAGGCTGCTACAGTCTGAGGCTTTTATCGCTTCCTCTGTAACCCACGAGCTCCTTTATAGCCATTGCAAACTCTCTTATCTCCTTCTGCGCACCCTCATGGGTTCTCAGGCTTATAAAGTTGTCAAGAGATACTCTGGGAACGGTCCAGTAAAACCTTGTCTTCATAAACTGGGGCAGTATGCCCCTTGCCAGCTCCCTTGCAATTCCCTTTTCTGTCATTGCCCTGTATAGCTCTTGAAGGTCCTGTATATACCACCTTATCTTTTTGAGGAAAAGGGAGTTCCATGGCTCCTCCACAGGTTCTTCAAGGGAAGCCTGTTTGTTGCTCTTTGCCTGTTTTCTCAGATACTCAGGAACGTAAAATTCAGGCTCGTAGCTCACATACCTTCTGCTAACCTCGTTGTAGGAGCCAAACCTGTGCCTGTGCCACTGGCGGGCAACAAAGAGGGGACACTCCACCACAAAGGCATAGTAGTCCATATCCGTCCCCAGCTCAAGGCTGTCCACAAGACCTACCCAGCCGGAGGAGGTTTCTCTTCTTTCCTTCATGTAGGCTGTATCTGTGGAGTAGCCATCCGGTTCTTTACCCCTCATGATTGCAGTTGTTGCCGGCAATCTTTCGCAGAGGAGACCTTCAACCTCTGGCGGGAATAGCTCCACAGCATTTATGTAGTTTCTGAGGTTTACCCACAGGTATCCTCCAGAATAATAAACCTGCACCGCAGGGCTTGGAAGTTTATTGAGTATGCTGAGCCATAGTTCCCTGCTGCCCTCAAAGGCAATAACCACATGTTCAAAGGGCGAAGCATGCCTGTGCTGAAGAAGGTATTTTATGAGCCTTGTGTCTCTTTCCCTGTCAACCTCTTCATCTTTACCAAAAGAAACACGTGCACACCTAACAATCCTTTGGTCAGAACCCATCAGGTGAATCTTCATAAGACCTCCAGAAGTTTTTTTACGCCTGTGCTGGCTGGCTCTCTAATTATAACATCCGCTATGGAAGAAAGGGGCGTGCTTTCTGGGTTTATTTCTATGACCTTTGCGCCATACCTCTTGGCTATGAAGGGAAGCTCTGCCGCGGGATATACCACTGCAGATGTGCCTATGGATACAAATACCTGGCATGATTGAGCCCACAGGTAAGCGGTGCTGAGAGCATTCTCTGGGAGGCTTTCTCCAAACCAGACCACGTGAGGACGGATAAGACCACCACATCCTCTGCACTTGGGTGGAAGGTCCTCATAAGAGGTTCTGTAATCGTAATACACAAGCCCGCAGGCAAGACATCTGACTTTCCATATGTTTCCATGCAGTTCCACAATCCTCTGTGAGCCCGCCTTTTGATGAAGCCCATCCACATTCTGGGTTATGAGCAAAAAGCCATCGCCAAGCCTTCTTTCAAGCTCTACAAGGACCATGTGTCCTTCATTTGGCTCCGCTTTTGCGATTATACTCCTTCTCCAAAGATACCACTCCCACACAAGCACAGGATTTCTTGCAAAAGCCTCCGGAGTTGCCAGTTCCTCAGGTCTGAAATTTCTCCAGAGACCATCTTTTCCTCTGAAGGTGGGAATACCGCTTTCTGCAGATATGCCTGCACCAGTGAGGACAGCAAGTTTCATATGTGAGATAATTATATCTCTGCCATGAGAAGGTTTTTTTCCCATGTTCCCGAGGAGCTCTGGCATAGCTACCACTGGCAGGTGCAAAACAGGATAAGGACAAAGGAGGAGTTAAGAAGATACATAGATTTAACACCAGAAGAGGAAGAGGGCATAGACCGCACTGAAGGGCTCTATCCCATGGCTATAACGCCCTATTACCTTTCTCTTATAAACCCAAGCGACCCAAGCGACCCGATAAGGCTTCAGGCAATTCCAAGGGTGGTGGAGGTGGAGGAAAGGGTTCAGAGCATGGGAGAGCCGGACCCCTTCAGGGAAGAGGGAGACATCCCGGGGCTTACGCACAGATACCCTGACAGGGTGCTTTTTACCCTCACCACCTTCTGCGCAGTCTACTGCAGGCACTGCATGAGAAAGAGGATTTTTCAGGAGGGTGAAAGGTCAAGGACAAGGGAGGAAATTGACAAGTTTATAGAGTATGTGAGGGCTAACCAAGAGGTAAGGGAAGTGCTCCTCTCCGGCGGTGAGCCTCTTTCGGTGAGCAACGAAAAGCTGAGCTATGTGCTCTCAAAAATAAGAGAAATTCCCCATGTGGAAGTCATAAGGATTGGCACAAGGCTTCCCGTGCTTGCACCCCAGAGGTTTTTTGATAAAGAACTTCTGAAGCTTCTTGAAAGGCACTCTCCTGTATGGATAAACACACACTTCAACCATCCTGCAGAGATTACAGAAGAGTCCGCAGAGGCTGTTGAGAACCTTCTGAAACACGGAGTGCCAGTTAACAATCAGACAGTTCTTTTAAAGGGTGTGAATGATAAGCCTGAGGTTATGCTTGAGCTAATGAGAAAGCTTCTGAGAATAAAGGTGCGTCCAGTGTATCTCTTTCACTGTGACCCTGTCAAGGGGGCTGTGCACTTCAGAACGAGCCTTGAGAAGGGTCTTGAAATAATGGAGTTTCTCAGAGGCAGAATATCGGGCATGGGAATACCCACCTATGCGGTAGACCTCCCCGGCGGTAAGGGAAAGGTTCCCATAAGCCCCAGCTACATACTGCACAGGGAGGGAAACACCTACACCTTCAAAAGCCCAATTAACGGTTACGTGAAATACACCATAGAAGATGCGAAGGTTTTTTAGGGCTCTCCTTTTCTCCCTCCTGGATTCCTTCAGAGAAAACCTTGGCTATCACAGTGCCTCGCTCACCTATCAATTTCTTACCGTTGTGGGCTCTGTGATAATGCTTCTTGGCTTTGTGTCCATGTATCTGCCTCTTCTTGAACCTGTAAGGGTTTATGAGTATGCGAAGGGTCTTTTCCCTTCTCATGCGGAGCTGGTCTTTGACAAGCTCCTGCCCATTTACGAAAAAAGAGCCTCTGGTTCGCTTCTGTCCCTTGCTCTTGCATATTACTTTTCCCTCTCTTTTGCCAAGACTCTCAACATATCCTTTGGCTTTGTTTACCGGAAAAAGCCCTTAGAGAGTGAGGTCTTCTTCTGGGTATACATGCCTTTTCTGCTTGTTCTCTACACAGCAGTCCTATCCCTTGCAGTAGCCCTGCTTGCCCTGAGCAAGTCATACCTTGGCAGCCTATATCAGAGGCTTACAGAGCTACTCAACTTTATGCTTCTTTTCTCCATACTCGGCATGCTTTACTCTTCATACTTTCGCCCCAGAAGGCAAGTTTTCCTTGCTTCTGCCTTTGTTGCCTTTTTGCTTTTGCTTCTGAATAAACTCTTTTCACTTATCGTGGTAAAACTGCTAAGTGCAAGCCCTCTTTATAGCGTTATAGGCTCACCACTTCTTTTTCTTGTGTGGCTTTATTACTCCTTTTTCTGCCTTCTTCTGGGTGTATGCTTTATCAGGAGATTAGACGAGCCTCTCTAAGAGGTTGTTGGCTCCGTTGAGCTTCTGGTAGGCGGAGGATAGAACGTAGTATATCTGTTCGCCCTCCGCTATGGAAAGGTCGTAGAGTGTGATATTCAGGTCTCTCAGCACCTGATAGAGGGTTGTGTAGAGGCTCTCTTCAAGCTTTTTCTCGGGGTTTGGAATCTCCCTGTAGGTCTGCATTATGTAGTCGCACATACCCTTTATGCTTTTGGCAATGTTGAGAATTTCCGGGTCGTGGGCATAGAGCTGGACCACCTCCTCATATCTTTCTTCTATCTCCTGAGCGGTGCTTTTAAAGAGCAGGTCTTCAAGAAAGAATAGTTCCTGGTCCATCTTTCAACCCTCCACTATAAATATGGTCTGTTGAGAGGAATTTTCAACTGAGGAGTCTGTCAAGAAAAAGGAGGATTTCCTCAAGGTGCTCCGCCTGAATTATTCCTTCAACTCGGTGAGTTCTGCAGCCTATTATGGGCTTTCCAAGTATCAGGGCGTAGGCAATCTCAGAGAGGGTTCCCCAGTTTCCTCCTATGGCGACAACCACATCCCCACTGGCAACCACAAGAGGATTTCTGTTCCAGTTCATGCCAGTTCTTATCTTTATGTCCACATAAGGGTTCGCCTCCTCGCCGGTGTAGGAGGGCAGTATCCCTACTGTAAGACCTCCTTCTTCCTTAGCTCCTCTGCATACCGCCTCCATCACGCCCCCACGCCCCCCGCAGACCACTATCAAGCCTCTCTTAGCTATCTCTCTTCCGAGCTGGTATGCCAGCTGGTATTCTTCGCTTTCAGGCTCCGCCGTGGATGAGCCAATAACTGCAACCTGCCTCATTTCAGACCAAAGATGGTTTTTACAAACTCCACAAAGACAGGATTAAGCAAGGTAAGCCCAAGCACCACAAGACCTATGAGGATTTTCAGGTAAAGCTCAAGCCTGTCAATTCTTCCTTCCAGCTTAGCCTCAAGGACGTCAATTCTCCTTTCCAGTTCCAGCTTGACTATCTGAAGCTCCTCCTTGGTCACAAGTTCCTTTGTTAATTCCTCTTTTATTTCAGCTTTGAGAATGGGCTTTTGCTCCCTTGCCTTCTCCTCTATGACCTTCAGGCTCTCCTCCAGCACTTTTGCCACTCTATCTGCCTTTTCTTTACCCAGCTCCTCTTCAAGCATTCTCTATACTTCATAGTTCAACATCACGTTTTAAATTATAAGCCTGTCTTCAAGCCTTAACACCCTGTAGCACCTTTTTCAGATAATATCCAGTGTAAGAGTGTGGGTTTTCCGCCACCTCTTCCGGAGTGCCCACAGCCACCAGATAACCTCCCCTGTCCCCTCCCTCTGGTCCCAGGTCTATAACCCAGTCTGCACACTTGACTACATCAAGGTTGTGCTCTATGACCACCACCGTGTTGCCTTTCTCCACAAGCCTCTGTAGTATGTCTATGAGCCTTTTCACATCATCCATGTGGAGCCCTGTGGTGGGTTCATCCAGCAGATACAGGGTTCTGCCAGCTTCCTTTTTAGATAGCTCCCTTGAGAGCTTTATCCTCTGGGCTTCACCCCCGGAGAGGGTGGTTGCTGGCTGTCCCAGCCTTATGTAGCCAAGCCCTATATCTCTAAGAAGCTGTAGCTTTCTCCTCACTGGGGGAATGTTTTCAAAAAACTCGTAGGCCTCGTCCACCGTCATGTCCAGCACATCGGCTATACTCTTGCCCTTGTATAGGATGTCAAGGGTCTCTCTGTTGTATCTTTTGCCCTTACACACATCGCAGGGCACATACACGGGGGGCAGGAAGTGCATCTCCACTTTTATGACTCCCTCTCCCTGACAGGCTTCGCACCTTCCACCTTTGACATTAAAAGAGAACCTTCCTGCGTTGTAGCCCCTTGCCCTTGCCTCCGGTGTCTGGGCAAAGAGCTCCCTTATGTGGTCAAAGACTTTGGTGTAGGTGGCAGGGTTTGACCTTGGCGTTCTGCCAATGGGGGACTGGTCTATGTTTATGACCCTGTCAAAGTGCTCAAGTCCCTCTATGCGGTCAAAGCCCTCCAGCTGCGGCGTGCCACCGTAAAAGACCGCTCTCGCATACTCCCACAGGATATCGTATATTAGCGTGGATTTACCACTTCCAGAAACTCCAGTGATACACACCAGAAGACCCACGGGTATTTCCACGGTAATGTTCTTGAGGTTATGCTTTCTTGCTCCCGCTATCCTGAGCCATCTGCCATTTGGCTTTCGCCTCACAGAGGGCACTTCTATGGAGAGCCTGCCAGAGAGATATGCCCCCGTAAGAGACCTTTCGTCATAGAACATCTCCTCCACCCTTCCCTGAAAGACCACCTCACCCCCCTTCTTTCCAGCCCCCGGACCCATGTCTATGACCCAGTCAGCACTGAGGATGGTCTCTGGGTCATGCTCCACTACTATGACCGTGTTTCCAAGGTCTCTGAGGTCTTTGAGGGTGTTTATGAGCTTGTCTGTATCTCTGGGATGTAGTCCTATGGAAGGCTCGTCCAACACATACAGAACGCCAGTGAGCTTTGAGCCTATCTGGGTGGCAAGTCTTATGCGTTGCATCTCTCCACCAGAGAGGGTGGTGGCACTGCGCGCCAGGTCAAGATAATCCAGCCCCACATTGAGCAGAAAGCCGAGCCTGTCCGATATCTCTTTTATGAGTCTTTCCGCCACCAGGAGGTCCTTACCACCGAGCCTGTATATAAGGTTATCAAAGAATTCCCTTGCCTCCCTTATGGGCATCCGCACCAAATCCCATATACTTTTGCCCTCTATCAGCACAGAAAGGGCTTCGGGTTTAAGTCTGGCACCACCACACTCGGGACATGGCTTTTCTCTTATGAACTCTGCAATCTCTTCTCTGAGCCTCTCAGACTCCTCCTCAAGAAACCTCCTCTCAAGGTGCTTGACAATACCCTCAAAACTTCCACCCTCCACAGAGCCCCCATACAGAAGAAGGCTCCTTACGCTCTGAGGGAGTTCCTTGAAGGGTATCCTCGGGTCGTAGCCCAGCTTTCTCAGAAGGTTCATCACAGGATATCTCAGGTAGTCAAAGAAGGAAGAGTCCGTTATTCTGAAGGCATCCACCGCCGGCTCTTTCTCATCTACAAGTAGCCTTACATCCACCTCCCACTTTACGCCCAGTCCCTTGCAGGCAGGGCAGGCACCGTATGGAGAGTTGAAGGAAAAGAGCCTTGGAGATAGCTCCTGTATGGAAAAGCCATGGTCCGGACAGGTGAGGCGCTCACTGAAGACCTCCTCCCTCTGGCTTTCCACATCTTCCACCTTCAGGAGTCCCTTTGAGAGCTCCAGAGCTCTTTCCATTGCGGTCAGAAGCCTTGCTCTTTCCTCTTCTTCAAGGGTCAGCCTGTCTACCACAAGGTCTATGTGGTGCTTTCTATTTTTGTCAAGAGGTGGCACTTCCAGAATACGCATGTATTCACCGTCCACCTTTACCCTTGAAAAGCCCATGCGGTCAAGCTCTTTAAAGAGCTCCCTGAACTCTCCCTTCTTACCCCTCACAAGTGGGGAAAGCACAGCTATGCGTCTTCCCCTGTATCTTTCCCAGACCTTTTCCAGAATCTCGTGGGCAGAAAGCCCTTCAAGGAGCCTCCCGCACTCAGGACAGTGGGGCTTTCCCACGTTTGCCCAGAGCACCCTCATGTAGTCGTAAATCTCTGTGACCGTTCCCACCGTGGAGCGTGGGTTTCTGGAGGTGGTCTTCTGGTCTATGGCAATGGCGGGAGACAGACCCTCTATTATGTCCACTTCGGGCTTTTCCATCACTCCAAGAAACTGCCTTGCGTAAGAGGAAAGGGACTCCACATACCTCCTCTGCCCTTCTGCGTATATAGTATCAAAGGCGAGAGAGGATTTGCCAGAACCTGAGGGGCCTGTTATAACTACAAGCCTGTTTTTTGGTATATCAAGGTTTATGTTTTTGAGGTTGTGCTGGCGGGCACCGCGGATGAGTATGTGGTCAAACATCCCTTGCAGAATAGTATAAAATATAAACCTTAATGCCCAGACGCACCGACATAAAAAAGATACTCATCATAGGCTCGGGGCCCATAGTAATAGGTCAGGCGGCAGAGTTTGATTACTCGGGCACTCAGGCGTGCAAGGCTCTAATTTCAGAAGGCTACGAGGTGGTGCTGGTTAATTCAAACCCTGCCACCATTATGACAGACCCTCAGTTTGCCCACAGGACATACATTGAGCCCCTCACGGTGGAGGTGCTGGAAGAAATCATAAGGGTTGAGAGACCCGACGCCCTTCTGCCAACCCTTGGGGGGCAGACAGCCCTCAACCTCGCGGTAAAACTCTACGAGGAGGGAATTCTTGAAAGATACGGTGTCAGGCTCATAGGTGCCAATTATGAAGCCATAAAAAAAGGAGAGGATAGAGACCTATTCAGAAAGTCTATGGAGAAGATAGGTCTGAAGGTCCCCCCAAGCGTGGTGGTATCTTCCCTTCAGGAGGCCCTTGAAAGGGTGAGAGAGGTCGGCTTTCCAGCAATCCTGAGACCTGCCTTCACCCTTGGAGGCACAGGGGGCTCTATTGCCTATAACATGGAGGAGTTTAAAGAGAAAGTAGAAGTAGCCCTCAAAACTTCCCCCATAGGTCAGGTGCTAATAGACAGGTCTCTTATTGGATGGAAGGAGTTTGAGTTTGAAGTGATAAGGGATTCAAAGGACAACGTGATAATAGTCTGCAGCATTGAGAACTTTGACCCTATGGGTGTCCATACGGGAGACTCCATCACTGTAGCACCGGCACAGACTTTGACAGACAAGGAGTATCAAATCTTGAGGGATGCCTGCATTGAGGTTATGAGGGAGATAGGGGTGGACACGGGTGGCTCCAACATACAGTTTGCAGTGAGCCCGGAGAACGGAGACTTTTATGTGATAGAGATGAACCCCAGGGTTTCTCGCTCCTCCGCCCTCGCTTCAAAGGCAACGGGCTTTCCCATAGCAAAGGTTGCTGCGAAGCTGGCGGTGGGCTACACTCTTGATGAGCTCAAGAACGACATAACAAAGCATACGCCTGCTTCCTTTGAACCCTCCATAGACTATGTGGTGGTAAAAATACCACGCTTTGACTTCGCCAAGTTTCCAAGAACGGAGAGAACCCTCGGCACCATGATGAAGTCTGTGGGTGAGGTTATGGCAATAGGCAGAACCTTCAAGGAGGCTCTTGGCAAAGCCATAAGAAGCCTTGAGCAGGATGTTTACGGTCTTGCCTTTCCAGACTACTCAGACCTTGAGGAGGAGGAACTCAGAAGAGGGCTCAGAGTGCCAAATCCCGACAGACTATGGTATATATCTGCTGCCTTCAGAAGGGGCTACAGGGTGCAAGAGGTATACGAGCTTTCAAAGATTGACCCATGGTTCTTAGAAAACATGAAACAGATTGTGGACTTTGAAAGGGTTTTGAGAGAGCAGGAGCTTACTCTGGACCTTCTTAGGCTTGCCAAAGAGATGGGATACTCTGACAGAGAGATATCAAGACTGCGAGGGGTCTCAGAAGAGGAGGTAAGAAGCCTCAGGGTGAGGTGGAACGTCTTCCCTGCCTTCAAGGGCGTGGACACATGCGCCGGCGAGTTTATTGCATATACTCCCTACTACTACTCAAGCTACGAAAGACCCTACTACACGCTGGAAGACGGAGAGCTTCTGGACGAAGACTAATTCTGGAGATCCTCCGGGTAGGGCTGAAGGTAGGTCTGAGTCATAAGATACTGGTTTTCAAACCTGTAGGCGTAGCTCCTTAGAAACTCCAAAAGTATCTTCCTGTCTATCTTTCCTCCCCTGTTGTTTTCTACAAGCCTCATAAAGTGGGCCTTTTCCTGTGGGTTGAAGTTTTTTGAGAGATGTCCGAAGATGTGGATTATGGTGTTCACATGCTGACCCACCGAGGGCCTTCTCTTGAGAGCTTCTATGAAAAGCCTTCTGTATTCCTCCAGAGTTTCTCTGAAGTTTTCCATTTTCGCGTTAGCCACCAGCCTCCCCATAGCCTTTAACTTCACCTGAGAGTGGGCCATTAAGAGATACTTGTATCTCTGATGAAACTCCATAAGCTCACTTACCTCCTGCATTCTCCCTGTGCTTTCTCTCAGGTCCGCAAGGGCAAAAAGCCTTGTTAGAAAATGCTCTCTGAGCTCTGGGCTCTTTAGCCTGCCTTCATCCTCTACGGGAAGGTCTTGAAAGTTTTCCAGCACCCTCATGGCAAAAAACCCCTTTCCCTTTGAGTAAAACTCCTTCCCCTCTGGGTTTCTGTATACCTTTGTGTTGGAAACACCGCAGGATGGGGATTTGCTCTTGAGTATAAAGCCATCAATATCTCTGAGACTCCTGAGAAACTCCCCCGTAAAGCTTTCCATCTTGTCGGTGAGCTCAAGCCCCGTTGATGGCTGAGAGAGACCAAAACCCTCATCCTTTTTATAAACTATTATCCTGTCCCTTGGAACGCCAAGACCTATGGAAACCTCAGGACAGACCTCTATCACTTCGCAGTATGGAAGAAGCCTGAGCACAAACTCGTCTCTGACCTCCTGACCGTTATACCTGACGGGCTTGAGGTTAAGGCATGCACTGACTACTACCCTTGGTCTCGGAAAGGCTCTCACATAGAGCATTTTATATGAGAGCCCCCGAAGGGGCAAGTGGCTCACCTGGGCATTATGACCGTATCTATGACATGAATGACGCCGTTGGAGGCTTCTATGTCTGGCTTTACTATGTTGGCATTGTCAATCTTTGGACCGCCCTTAAGGCTTATGGTTGCCTGCTGACCCTGAAGGGTCTTTACCTTCTGTCCGTCTTTGAGGTCTTTCGAGTAGACCTTGCCTTCAACTACATGATAGAGAAGGACCTTTTTGAGAGCTTCCTTGTCTTTGAGAAGGGCGTCCAGTTTGTCCTTTGGCACCTTAGCAAAGGCTTCGTCGGTGGGTGCAAAGACGGTAAAACAGCACTTGGTTGCCAGAGTTTCCTCAAGACCGGCCTCTTTGAGGGCTGTGAGCAAGGTCTTGAACTGACCTGCCTGCTGGGCAGTCTGGACTATGTTAGGCTTTGCCGCTGCCTTTTGACCGCCCTTTTCGTGCATACCGGCTACAGCCAGCCCAAGGGCAAAGGAAAAAACTGCAGTGCCAAGAAGGGCCTTTTTGAAGAAAACAGTTCTTAGCATGACTACACCTCCTGATGGTTTTAATTAAAAAAATCTTCATGAATACCACAGGTCTTTGAAAGTGTTCATTTCTATGTTTCAATCAGTAATTTTTACGCTTTGTATTTTTTAGAATTGATATGTGACATCGCAGCCCTGCCCTTTTTACGACTGGATGTTGCGGGGCATATAAAAACTCTTCTGATGATACCTTCCACATCCCCTCTGTGTAACTTCACCCTAACCTGAACTATCATAGCCCACCTCCTTTTAAGCCAATATGGGTGTTAATTGTTAAAAATTCGTTAAACCATCGGTAGACTTCTGGTTGTATAATAGAGCGTATGCTCACAACCTTTGTAACCATACTGAGTATGCTCACCATATCCATAAGCGGGTTGGCGATAGTTCTGGGTGTATTCCTTATCAGGGCAGGGAAAAGGGAAGCCCACAAAAAGGCCATGATAACCGCCTCCGTGTTTGCGCTCATCTTCGTTTTCCTCTACATTTTGAGGAACGTCCTTCAGGCTCAGGGGCTTGTGCCGGTGGGGAAGTATGAAGGACCCTATAGGGGGCTTTTTCTTTTCATTCTCTGGTCGCATACCGCCCTTGCCATAGTGAACTTCCCCCTTGCGGTCATAACTCTCAGGTATGCCCTCAAAGGCCTTTTTGAAAAGCACAGAAAAATAGCACCCATAACCGCCTTCGTCTGGATTTATGTGGCCGTAACCGGCTGGCTTATCTTTTACTTCATGCAGTTTCTCAACAGATGAACATAAGAATAGGGCTTGGCTTTGACTCCCACGGGTTTGAGGAGGGTAAACCTCTAAAACTGGGTGGTGTGCGTATAGAATTTCCAAAGGGGCTCAAAGGACATTCTGACGGAGATGTGCTTCTTCATGCCATAACTGACGCCATACTGGGAGCCCTTGGGGAGCCAGACATAGGACAGCTTTTCCCCGACACGGACCCCAGGTGGAAGGATGCAGACTCGGTGCTCTTCCTTCAGGAAGCCCTGCGCAGGATGAAGGCAAGGGGCTACAGGATAGTCAACCTTGACTGCCTTTTCATCGCAGACCAACCCAGAATAGCACCCTACAAGGGTCTTATAGAGAAAAAACTCTCGGAGCTCCTTGAGACAGCCCAGGAAAACATCTCAATAAAGGGAAAGAGCAGAGAAGGCTTTTGCACAGAAGAAGGCATTGCCTGTTTTTGCACTATCCTTTTAATGCATGAAGGTTAACCTTGCCCTCTCAGGTGGAGCATCCCGTGGCATAGCCCATATAGGCGTCATAAAAGCTCTTGAGGAGCTGGGTTTTGAGATATCAGCTGTCAGTGGTGTAAGTGCAGGGGCTCTTGTTGGAGCCTTTTACTGCGACGGCTACAGTCCGGAGGAGATGCTCAGAGTGGTAAAGTCAAGGGACTGGCTCAGGTATCTCAGACCCACTGTGCCGAGGCTTGGGCTTGTGTCCCTGAAAGGTGCAGAAGTTTACCTCAGAGGCATGCTATCTGTGGACAGGATAGAGGAGTTAAAGAAAAGGCTTTTCATAGGTGCGGTGGACCTGAAAAGCGGCAAGACCCATTACTTTGACAGTGGAAGTCTTTTCCCCATCCTTTTAGGTAGCTGTGCCCTGCCGGGCATATTTGAACCTGTAAGATACAGAAGCCATCTCCTGATGGATGGAGGAATAACCAACAACTTACCCGTTGAACCTCTAATAGACATGGAAGGCCTTCTCGTAGGTGTGGATGTAAACCCGAACGCACCAATAGAAAAAGTTGGGAATATATTTCAGATACTTGTGAGAAGTTTTCTGCTGGCGGTCCGGTCCAACGTGGAAAAGAGAAAAGAGCTCTGCCATGTGGTCATAGAGCCAGAGCTATACGCCTATTCGCCCCTCAGTCTCCTCAAAGCGGAAGAAATATACAGACTTGGCTATGAGAAAACCATGCAGGTAATGAGGTCCTATGCCCGATAACAGAATTCTCATAGACCCCTCAGAGGGAAAACTGAGGGTTGCCAGAAGAGTCCTTAAGCTGGCACTTCCCATAATCCTTTCAAACCTGCTCTACACAATAGAAAGTGCCTTTTCCATAATCCTTGTCTCAGGGCTTTCTGCCTCTGCGGTGGCGGCGGTGGGATACTCTGCCAGTATGCTCTGGTTTATATACTCCCTGATGGCACTTGCCTACACGGGCACTTCCGTGCTCGTCGCTCAGAGGGTGGGTGCGGGTAAAGACCCATCTCCTGCACTTCTGTGGGGAATTGCCCTTTCCTTCCTGATAGCCCTTCCACTCACCTTCTGGGGCGAGGAGCTCGTGTCATACCTTATGCTGACCTTTGGTGCTTCCCAGAAGGTGGTTAGCCTTGCGAGAGAATATTTAGAGCCCGTTTTTCTCTTCATAACAGTGGGCTTTGCCACAAACGCCCTATATGCAGCATACAACGGATATGGAGATACAAAAACTCCCTTCAAAGTTGCCCTTCTCATGAACGTGGTCAACATAGGCTCTGCCTATCTTCTCATATACGGAAAGTTTGGCTTTCCAAGGCTTGAGGTGGCAGGAGCAGGCTGGGGCATAGCCCTCTCAGAGCTTGTGGGGCTTGTATTCTACGCATACCTGTATGCAAGACACAGAAAGCCCTTCCCCGTCAGGATGAGCCTGAGAGGGGACATCCTGCTCCAGATGCTCCGCATTGGAACGCCCACAGCTGTAGAGAGGGCCTTTACGAGCCTTTCCTTCAACATCTTCGTGGGACTTGTAGCCCAGTTTGGAGACAAGGCACTGGCGGCCCATCAGGTGGGACTGAGGGTGGAGAGCCTTTCCTTCATGATAGGCTTTGGCATGATGATTGCCTCAACCACCCTTGCAGGTCAGAACTACGGTGCAAGGAACTTCAGAGGGCTTGACTATGGGGTGAGGGTAAGTGCCCATACCACAGCACTGGTAATGGGTTTTATAGGGCTCTTAATAGCCCTTTTTCCACAGTATTTTTCCCTTATATTCACACGAGATAGAGAAGTGATAGAGTATGCGGTTTACTATCTTGTAATAGTTGCCCTGTCTCAGCCTCAGATGGCTTACGCCAGTATCTTCTCAGGTTCTCTGAAGGGTATGGGGAAAACCCACATACCCCTTGTGGTTAACCTTTCATCCTTCTGGCTGTTCAGGATTATCCCCTCCCTGCTGGTGTTAAAGGTGTTGCCCAACCCCATAGTCCCCTGGGTCTTCATGAGCCTTGAAACTACCCTGAGGGCTCTCATCTTCTACTGGGCATACAGGAGAGAAATAAGGAAAAACCTATAAAGCCCTGTTTTTCTTTTGCTGATACATGAGCTCATCAGCCTCTTTTATCATATCTTCCAGGCTGGAGAACCTGTCCTCAGACTCTACCACACCGTAGCTGAAGGAGAGTCTAATCTTCTGCCCTTCAACTATTATCTCAAGGTCTTCAACGGCTTTTCTCAGCCTTTCAGCCACATTTATTGCCTGTTCTTTCCTTGTCCCCGGCATCAGCACTGCAAACTCGTCACCCCCCCATCTTGCCAGTATATCCTTGGCCCTCAGACTCTGTCTGAACAGATGTGCTATACGCCTTAGAACCAAATCCCCCGCAGAATGACCATATAGGTCGTTTATCTTTTTGAAGCCATCAAGGTCAATAAGGACAAGAGAGAAGAGAGCATATCTTTTCTTATACTCATCAAAGGCTTCCTTGAGCGCCCTTTCAAAGGACCGCCTGTTGAAGGTATTGGTAAGATAGTCTATGTTTGCCTCTGCCTCTGCCTGCTCCAGCCTCTCCCTGAGCTCCTCTATCATATGCTGTTGCTCTTCTATTCTCTTGAGGAACCTCTCGTTCTGAGCCTTTATGTCCCTTAAGTGCATGAGAAGCTCCAGTATGAGTGGGGTCAGCTCACTTTCAATCGCCTTTTTCTCTATACTTGATAGCTCTTCTTCCTTTTTATCGGCGTATTCTCTGTGCTCTTTTATGAGTCTGTGGAACTCTTCCACCAGCTTGCTCAGCACCTCAAGAGTCATCTCCACATCAAACTTAACATCGCTTATCTTCTCACCGTTATACATACTCTGGTATATCTCCACCAGCTCTGCATCTGAAGGCAGCCTTCCCTTCTCAAGAAGGTGGCAAAATACCAGAAACCACTTCTCATAGTTTCTTGGCGTGGGCAGTATGTTGTTCCTCACAAGAAACTTTAGCTCCTCTCTTATTATCTCTCCGAGCAATTTAACCTCCTCGTCCTTGAGAGGCAACCCCCTCGTTATTTTTAAATAAAGTTCGCACCTGTTCATTTCTTCCCCTTGAAAATATATTTTATACTCATGGGCATATTTATTGAAGACCTTTTGAATTTTGGAAACCTCATAGACGCAGAGCTTGAAATTAGGCTAACTCCGGAGGAGCTTCGCAGGGCATATCCTGGTATTGACTTTGAGATAGGGGATGGAATATTCAGGATAATACGGAAGAAGAAAGTGCTTTTTCTGAGTAAAACTCAGGAGATAAGGCTTTCGGATGCAGACGGCAGGGTAAGGAAGGACAGGGAAAACTCAAAGCAGTGGGCCCTCTTCAGATTGCTTTCAAGGGATGGGCTTGAGGATATAAAGGGGCTCAGTGGTTTCATGCTAGAGGGCGAATATCTTGGCATGGATATGATGCCAGCTGTTGTTCTCACCGATACCTACGAAAAGATACCAAAACAGTTCAGGGATAAGCTCCTCATAAACAGATACAAGATAGGCAGAGATTACATCTCTGTATTTTTCAAGTTTGAAAAGTAGTGTATAATTCCTTAAAAGCTCTGGAGGATAAGGATGGCAAAGGTTTATTACGACCAAGATGCAAGTCTTGAACCCCTGATTGGCAAGACTGTTGCCATACTGGGCTATGGAAGTCAGGGGCATGCACACGCACTTAACCTGAGAGACAGTGGTGTGAGGGTCCTTATCGGTCTTTATGAGGGTAGCAGGTCAAAGGCGAAGGCTATTGCAGATGGTTTTCCTGTTCTCCAGCCAGAGAGAGCAACTCAGGAAGCAGACATAATAATGTTTCTGACACCAGACACGGTCCAGCCACAGCTCTACAGAGAGAGCGTTGAGCCTTTTCTTGACAGCTCAAAAAGCCTGGCCTTTGCCCACGGCTTTAACATACACTTCAGACAGATAGTGCCACCAAGGGATGTGGACGTTTTTATGGTGGCGCCGAAGGGTCCAGGACATCTCGTGCGATGGATGTATGAAGAGGGAAAGGGCGTTCCAGCCCTCCTTGCCATATATCAGGATGCCTCGGGCACATGCAGAGACAAGGCCCTTGCCTATGCAAAGGCTCTGGGTGCCACAAGGGCAGGCGTGATAGAGACCACCTTCAGAGAGGAGACAGAAACTGACCTCTTTGGAGAGCAGTCCGTGCTGTGTGGTGGTGTTACTGCGCTCATAAAGGCAGGCTTTGAGACCCTTGTGGAGGCGGGGTATCAGCCGGAGGTTGCCTACTTTGAGTGCCTTCATGAACTCAAGCTCATAGTAGACCTGATATACCAGTATGGGATAGCAGGCATGAGGTATTCCATATCGGACACCGCCAAGTATGGGGATGTGACAAGGGGAGATAGGATTTACAGGGCCGTCAAGCCCCTTATGAAGGGTATACTGGAGGAAATACAGAGAGCTGAGTTTGCCCGTGAATGGATACTGGAAAATCAGGCAGGAAGACCTGTCTTTAACGCCCTTCTTGAAAGAGACAGACATCATCTCATAGAAAGGGTGGGTGAAGAGCTCAGGCGTATGATGCCGTGGATTACAGGTAAGGAGCTTAAATGAACCTTACAAAGAGAAGAGAAGCCCTAAAGAAGGTTTATACCCCTGTGGGGGTTGCGCTCTACAGACTTCATCTGCCTCCAAATCTGATAACCCTCCTCTCGGTTGCCCTCGGAATGGCCTCTGCCTATGCCTTTTACCACGGAAAGTTTCTTACTGCCGCAAGCCTGCTTTTTCTTTCTGGGCTCTTTGACCTTGCGGATGGTATGGTGGCAAGGCTTTCAGAAAAAGCCTCCAAGTTCGGCGCAGTTTTTGACTGGCTTGCAGACAAATGGGTGGACGGTTTTGTGCTGGGCACAGTGGGATACTTTTATGCAGGACCACTCACCGCCATAACTGTAGTGACCGCCTCCATGCTCCACTCTTTTATAAAACCCGTGGTGTATGCGGAGATAGGCTACGAGGAAAGAACAAAGGGCAAGATAAAGGACCCACTTGAAGGGGTGGGCTTTTTTGGAAGGCCAGAAACCCACATAACGCTTATAATCTTTACCCTTTTTGAGAGGTTCCACGCCCCTCTGGGCCTTGAGTTTGGAATAAAGCTTATAGCAGTGCTTACCATGGCTTCGCTTCTTCTGAGGATACTTTACCTGTATAAACATTACGGGAGAGAATACGAATGAGACCCTATGTGATAATAGTTTCTGAGGTAAGTGTGGATGGAAAGCTTACACTTTACAGGGGGGCCTCCAGCAAGGAGCTCATGACCCTCATGGACCAGGAAGCATACCGGTATCTTCATGAGATAAGGGCCAAGGTGGAAGGCATAATGGTTGGGTGTGAAACGGTAAGGACGGACAACCCCAGTCTCACTGTAAGATATGTGGAGGGCAAAAACCCCACCAGAATCATACCCTGCTCCACCGCCAACGTGCCGCTGGATGCCAACATCTTTTCAAAGGATGCACCCACCATAATAGTCACCACAAGCAGGGCACCAGAGGAGAGGGTGCAGAAAATAAGGTCATTGGGGGCTGAAGTGCTGGTGGTGGGTGAGGACCTTGTGGACTTTGAGAGGCTCATGCCTATCCTCTATGAAAGGGGGATAAGAAGCCTCATGGTGGAGGGTGGTGCCTCCATAAACTGGGAGTTTATAAGAAGGGGCTTTGTGGACGAGATAAGGCTCATACATCTGCCCGTTATAGTGGGCGGAGAAAACGTGCCAACGCTGGTGGGGGGTGAAGGCTTCAAAAGCCTGAAGAATTTGCTCCATCTCAGACTCAGGTCCCATTTCAAAAGAGGGAGCCATCTTATCACCGAGTGGGAAGTGGTGAGATAATTAACGCTCTTCAATAATCAGAAGAAGCTCTGGGCTCAGCGTGCCGTTCACAAAGAGCCCTTCTCTGACCAAGAGCTTCTTTACCACGCCTCTAACAGGAGACTTTATTGTGCAGTATTCTATGAGCTTTTCAGTCCTCTCAAGCTGAGCTCTCAGGGCTTCATAGTTTGCAAGCTCCTTTTCATACTTGCTCTTCCAGTCCTCATATTCGCTCCTTGAGAGAAGTCCCCTGTTGAAGAGCTCCTCATGCCTTCTGAAGTCCCTCTCCACCTTCTCAAGGCTAACCTTCTGAGAGCTGAGCTGAGCCTGCAGACCCTTCTTCTGAGTTGTGTAAAGAACTGGGTCTATCTGCACAAGCATGTCTCCTCTCTCCACCCTCTGACCATCCTTTACAAAAACCCTCTCCACCCTGCCCTGCACTATGGCAGAAACCCTGACCTCCTGAGCCATCAACAAGTTTATGAAAAGAAGGAATAAGGGTAAAAATCTCATAGTTGCACCTTCTCTCTAAAGGCTTTTTCAAAGGCCTGTGGGTCCTTGCAGACTACAAAGATTTCCTGAACGGAGGTGCCAATTTTGTAGAGGAGCTTGTAGCCGGAGTTTGTCCTGTATTTTAAAAAAAGTCCCCTTGAACCCCTTCCCCCATTTTGCCTTGATATCCTGCCCGGTATTATTGAACTGACAGAATCCAGACCAGAGAGTTTTTCCAGATATTCTTCCAGACCTTCCAGAAGGTGATGCTCAAGTTTTACCTTGGCTTTTCTGTGTTTTGCCATGGTTTAAAATTATAAAATGGTCTTTGCAGACAGAAAAGAGGCGGGTAGAATCCTTGGAGAGCATCTTAAGGACATGGGCTTTCAGGCTGACCTCGTTCTTGGGATTCCAAGGGGTGGTGTGGTGGTGGCAAAGGAAGTCTCAAAAGCCCTCGGCGTTCCCCTCAGCCTACTTATAGTGAGAAAGCTGGGTGTTCCTTCAAACCCTGAACTGGCCTTCGGAGCCATAGACCCCGATGGACGCATATACACAGACAGATGGACGGTAGAGTATTTCAGGCTCTCTCAGGAGGACATTGACAGGGTTGCACAGGAGGAACTGAAAAAGATAAGGGAAAGGGAAAAAAAATTTTTAGGTGGTAAACAGCCAGAAGTTAAAGACAGGAGAGTTCTCGTGGTGGACGACGGCATTGCCACGGGTCAGACGGTAATTGCCGGAGTTGAATACCTTAGAAGAAAGGGGGCGAAGAAGGTTATTGTGGCTGTGCCAGTCTGCCCTGCAGAGAGCGCAGAAAGGTTGAAGAAGCACGCTGATGAGGTTTACTGCCTGCATACCTCTGAGGGTGGCAGCTTTGCGGTGGGCATGTTTTACAGGGACTTCAGACAGATTGAGGACTCAGAAGTAGAGGAGATTCTGAAAGATGGAGTTTTTTGAGGTTCTGAAAAAGAGACATTCCATAAGAAGCTATCAGAAAAGACCTGTTGAAGAAGAAAAGCTGAGGAAAATAATGGAGGCGGTAAGAAGCGCTCCTTCTGCGGGAAACCTTCAGGCATATGAGGTTGTTCTGGTTCTTGATGAAGATAAAAGAATGGAGGTGGCACGCTGGGCTTTGAGTCAGTGGTTCATAGCGGAAGCCCCTGCAGTTTTTGTCTTCTTTGCAAACCCCTCAAGGAGTGCTTTAAAGTATGGCAAGAGGGGGGCGGAACTATACTCTGTGCAGGATGCCACCATAGCCTGTGCTTACGCCCAGCTTTCTGCTGTAGCCCTTGGGCTTGGAACTTGCTGGGTCGGAGCCTTTGAAGAGGCTGGCCTGAAGTCCTGTCTTTTTGCTCCCAGAGAGTGGAAGCCTGTGGCAATACTCACTGTGGGATACCCTGCAGAAGAACCAGCACCTACACCGCGAAGGAGCCTTGAGGATATGTTTACTATAATTTGAGTTGCCAGAGAGGGTATGCCTGAGTATATTTTAGAAAGTTATGGAGTTGGGATTGAAAAGCACGGGTAAAGAGAAGGAATTATACAACAACCCCTATCTTAGCAGACATCAGATATCTGAGAACCTGTGGCACAGAGGGATGGATTTTACTGGCATAAATCTTCATAAAGGAGGTTTTGCATGATTTACAAGCAGCTCATGAAGAAGCTTATTGATATCAGTGAAAAGGGGTATGTGACCTACGACGAGATTAACGACCTTCTTGGACCTGAGCTTGTGGACACGGAGCTTTACGAAGAAATAATGGACTTCCTTCAGGAGAGGGGCGTAAAGATAGTGGAAACAGAGGAGGCTGTAGAAGAGCTGGAAAAGGATGAGGCATTTACTGTTTCCACTGAGAGCCTTCTTCTTACAGGTAAGGATGGAGACCCGGTGAGGCTGTATCTCAAAGATATGGGCAAGATACCCCTTCTCAAGAGGGAAGAGGAGATAATGTATGCAAGGCAGATAGAGATTGGAAGAAAGGTAATGAGAAGGGGACTTTTGAGAACCTCTTTTCTGATAGACAGGGTTCTGAAAGACTGGGGGGAGGTATGCAACGGCAAGCTAAAAGCCAGTGACCTCATGGACACAGTGGATGAGAGCAAGACCCTTGAGGAATATGAAGAAAGCCATGAACATTTAGAGAGATACTTCATAGAAAAGGGCTTTGAGCTGGCAAAGGCATACAAAGAGGCTCTTTACTGGAGAGACTCTTACCTTTTTTACGCGACACCAGAATACAAGAAGGAATATCTGAGAAGACACGCCAGAATGAACAGGATACTGAAAGATATGAAGCTCAAGCATTCCAAGTTTGAACGCATTGCGGACGAGCTTCTGAACCTCTACAACAGATACACAAGAAAGCTCAAAGAGTTTGAAGTCAGAAAAAAGAAGCTGGAGAGCATACATCCGGACATAGAGGAACTCATACAGAAATACGATGAAGACCCCCTCTTGCAAAAAAAGGCTGAAAGGGCAGGTTATGGCTTTGCAAGGTTTCATATGTTAAGGGATGAATACCTTACTCTCAGGAGGGAGATAGAGGAACTGAGGCGTGAGATGGGAATCCTTCCCGAGGAGCTTCAGAGGGTCATACACATAATAAGAGAGGGGAGGACAAGGGTAACTCAGGCAAAACAGGTTATGGTAAAGTGCAACCTGAGGCTTGTGGTCTCAATAGCCAAAAAGTATGTAAACAGAGGGCTTCACTTCCTTGACCTCATACAGGAAGGAAACATTGGTCTTATGAAGGCTGTGGACAAATACGATTACAGAAAGGGCTACAAGTTCTCCACCTACGCCACATGGTGGATTCGTCAGGCGATAACAAGGGCAATAGCGGACCAGGCAAGGACCATACGCATACCCGTCCACATGATAGAGACCATAAACGACATAACAAAGGCACACAAAAAGCTCTTTCAGGAGCTGGGCAGGGAGCCCACCGCCGAGGAAATTGCCAAGTATCTGGGCATATCACCGGAAAAGGCGAGAAAGGTAATGAGAGTTTCTCAGGAGCCTGTCTCCCTTGAGACCCCTATAGGCGACGATGAGGAAACCCACCTGAGGGACTTTATAGAGGATAAGAGCGTGCCATCCCCCGAAGAACAGGTTTCAAGAAGACTTCTCAGGGAACAGCTCATAAAGGTGCTCAGCACCCTTGGAGAAAAGGAGAAGGAGATACTCATGTATAGATACGGTCTTGTGGATGGCATAGAGTATACCCTTGAACAGATAGGTAAGATGTTTAACGTGACAAGGGAAAGGATAAGACAGCTCGAGACAAAGGCCATAAGAAAGCTCAGGCACCCTGCAAGGGCTAAGTATCTGAAGGATTTTGAGCTCTGAGCCTTCTGTAGAGCTCCACGAGGACTGAAAAGTCCTCACCCCCCATTCCCAGATATTTAGCGAGGGCGTAGGCGTTCTTTACATTCTGCACGCTGAAACTAAAGGCTCCGAGGTCCTTTATCATGTCCTCTGCATAGTGGAGGTCCTTGTGTATGAGGTCCACTGAGAAGTGAACCGAATAGTCCTTTTCAAGGAGTTTCTTTTTCTTAACCTCAAGAAGGTAGGATTTTCCTGCACCGCTCTCAAGTATGTTTATAAGTAGTTCCCTGCTAAAGCCAGCCAGCTCCCCGAGGGCTATTGCCTCAGAGAGAACCTGCATGAAGCCTCCCAGGACTATGTTGTTTATGAGTTTGAGTTTGCTGGCATTGCCAGCGGTTCCCACGTAGAATATGTTTTTGCAGAACTTTTCAAAGATGTGCCTGTTTTCCTCAAACCTTTCCCTGTCCCCGCCTACAAGCACCGTGAGCTCACCCTTCTGGGCAGGTATAACGCTTCCAAGTATGGGTGCATCAAGGTAGAAGGCACCCAGTTTACTGAGCTCTTCGTAGGCGGTTCGGGCGTAGGCATAGTGGTTTGTGGTCATATCCACTATGGTTTTGCCCTTAACTCCACCTTCAACCAGCCCTCCCTTTCCAAATATTACCTCCTCAGAAGCCTGAGAGTCAAAGACTATGATAAAAACCCTGTCCACCTGCCTTATGAGGTCCGCAGGACTTTCCACAACTGGAAGACCAAGCTCAAGTGCCTTCTCCCTTGTCCTGTTCCAGAGTAGCACATCAACACCCTGCTCCACAAGCCTCTTTACTATTGCCCTTCCAAGGCTTCCAAGTCCTATAAAACCCAGTCTCATAGTAGGCTCATTATAACAGGACTTGCAGATTCCCAGTCCTCGTAAGAGAGGCTCACATAAGCCCTCTCAGAGTCTGACATTACATCCTCAGGCGCACCCCCTATGCTTTCCACCAGCTTCTGGAGCCTGCCAGCCTTTTCTCTGGGAACGCTTATGGTGTAGGTCCTGCCAGCCCAACCCTCAGAGGTTTTTTCCATATAGACATCTATCCATATGTCTCCAAATTCGTAAGAAAGCATAAAACCCATGGGCTCTGCAAGACCGAGGATTCTTGCCACTTCTGATATGTGAAATTCCAGCTCATCCATATTAAAATCTTAGCATGAAGTTTTTTATCCTCTCCATATTTGGTAAGGACAGACCCGGCATAGTTGCAGGTGTTTCAAAGGCTCTTTATAGGATGGGTCTGAACCTTGAGGACTCTTCCATGACCAGGCTCAACGGTGAATTTACCATAATGCTCATAGTTGCCTCTGAAAGAGATACAACCGCAGAAGATATACTTCAGAGTCTTCAGGAAGTTGGACAGAATTACGAGCTTTTTATGGTGTGCAGGGAACTGGAGGAGGTAGTCTATCCTCAGACGGAGGCAATTTACAGGATAATCGTCTTCGGTTCTGACAGGCCGGGGATAGTCTACAGAGTTACATCTACGCTTGCAGACCTTGGGCTAAACATCAGCGACCTTAGGACAGAAAAGAGGGGAAATCTCTATGTGATGGTCATAGAGGCTGAGGGGAAGGAAGATATGGAGGAGGTTCTCAGGCCTGAGCTTGAAAGATTAAGGGAATCAATGGGCGTAGACATAAGCATAGAGAGGGAAGAGGAAGAAAAGCTGTGAGGAGACTTCCCATAATAACCTATCCCGATGAAAGGTTAAAGGTGCCTTCCCTTGAGGTGGTATCCTTTGACAAGAAACTGCAAGACTTTGTTGAGGACCTCATCTACACCATGAAAACATCTCCAAGTTGTGTGGGTATAGCGTCCCCACAGGTGGGCGTCCACAAGAGGATAATAGTAGTGGACACTTCTGGCTCAAAACATAAGGAAAACAAACTTAGCCATGGACTTATGGTGCTCATAAACCCCCAGATAGTCCAGCAGGATGGTGAACTGGTAGTAAGGGAAGGCTGTCTGAGCGTTCCAGACTATACGGGAAATGTAAAGAGACATTACTGGATAAGGGTAAGGGCACTTGACCAGAGAGGAGAACCTGTGGAGTTTGAAACGGAGGGCTTTGAGGCTGTGGTAATTCAACATGAACTGGACCACCTTGAGGGCAGGGTTTTTCTTGAAAGGCTTATATCCCCCAAAGACCTTTTCAGAAGAAAGGTCTATAAGTAACTCTTGACTCTTCTTTTAAACCTTGACAGAGGTCATATTGTGCATTACAATGTTAATTAAACATTAAATTGGAGGTAAAATCATGAGAATCAGAACACTGCTTGTGGCAGGTATCCTGGGTGTAATGCCCGCCCTTTCACAGCAAAGCCTGGCACACTCCCACCAACAGCATCAGCAACAGCAGGCTCAGGATAACATCAAGGTGGTGGTAAACCTTACAAGGGACAAAGCACCTTCAGCCCTCATGGCTATAAGGTTCGCCACCATATCCCTTCAGAGGGGCAATGAAACAGTTCTCTGGCTCAACTCGGAAGGTGTAAGACTTGCAGATGCCAAGGCAAAACACGCTCAGACAGGGAAGATGCTCAGAGACTTCATATCAAAGGGCGGGAAAGTCTATGTATGTCCTCACTGTGCTCAGATGCTGGGAGTCAGGGAGCTCATAGAGGGCGCAGAATTTGGAAAGCCAGATACCATCTTTGGTCTCCTTTCAGAAGACAGAGTGAGGGTCATATCCTGGTGAGGAGGTATAGAAATGAAGAGAGCACTTCTGCTTGGTGCAATTCTTAGCTTTCCAGCCTTTTCTCAGGAGCTTTTACTCAAAGAAGTTGAGGTCAAGGGCAAGAAAGAAACCTTCAAGGACAGTCTTGAGATAAGGGAGGTTAGAGAGTCCTTTGCCAAGGATGTGGGAGAGGCTCTCCAGAAGCTGGATGGAATCCACAAGGTGAGAAAAGCAGGAATAGCCAACGATGTGGTCATAAGAGCCTTCCAGAGAGACAACATAAACGTGCTCATTGATGAATCTGAAGTTCACGGTGCATGCCCCAACAGAATGGACCCGCCAGCCTTCCATGTGGACTTCTCTGAAGTGGAAACGATTGAGGTGATAAAGGGTCCCTTTGACATAAGGCATCAGGGCTCCCTTGGGGGTCTTGTGAACATAGTGACCAGAAAGCCAGAAATGGGCTTTAGACTGAGGCTGAACGCCACGCTGGGCTCCTTTGACTTCAGGAGCTTTTCTCCTGTGGTTTCTTACAGGGACGAGAGGTTTTACGGTCTTGCAGGATATTCCTACAGGTATTCAAAGCCCTACAAGGATGGGGATGGCAAGAGAATCACAGAGTATGCCAACTACAGACCTCAGTATATAAACTCCAAAGCCTTTGAGATAAATACATACTGGACAAAGTTCGGTTTTAAGCCCCTGGAAAACCACGAGGTTGAACTTGGCTACACAAGGCAGGATGCCAGACATGTGCTGTATCCAGCTCTCATGATGGACGCCATATACGACAAAACTGACAGGTTCAATTTTAAATATAGCATAGGAAAGGTATCCGACCTTCTAAAATCCCTTGAATTCCAGTTTTACTACACAAAAGTAGACCACTGGATGGACAATAGATACAGAACTTTTATGGGAACTCCTTCTGGTCCCTACTCTATGGCTACCGATGCAAAGACAAAAACCTATGGAGGGAGGCTGGAGGCAAAGGTTGCTGACTTTACCCTTGGAATGGAAGCCTATAGGAGAAACTGGGATGCAGTTAATTACATGTGGAACCAGATGGCTGGAAACTACGGGCGTCAGTTTATCATTCCTGATGCTGACATAACAAACTTTGGAGTTTATGGAGAATACAGAAAGTCCTTCTCTCCAAAGCTCAGAGTCATTGCTGGTTTAAGGATTGACAGCACCAAAAGCGAGGCAGACTCTTCAAAGGCGAATACAAACCTTTACTACGCCTACCACAACACAAGAAGCACCTCAAAGACGGACACATATCCCTCAGGAAACCTTCAGCTCTTTTACAACCTTACGCCGGAGCTTGAGCTTTTCACTGGCCTTGGCTATGCAGTAAGAGTGCCAGACCAGCAGGAAAGATACTTTGCCCTCAACAGGGCCATGATGTGCAATCCACCTCAGAATACATACTGTGCATGGGTAGGTAATCCTGAGCTAAAACCCTCAAAAAATCTCGAGCTTGATGTGGGTCTCAAGCACCAGACCCAGAGGTCTCTGACAAAAGCCACAATCTTTGTAAGTTATGTGCAGGACTATATAACTGTAAACAACAAACCTGTGGTAAATCCAATACCCATGGTTGCACCCGCAGGCGGTAGGGCAATGACTTACGCCAATACAGACGCACGTTTCTGGGGATTTGAGCTCAGCTCCACATACAACCTCTGGAACAACCTTTTCCTTCTCGGAGGTGCCAGTTATGTAGAGGGAAGAAAGGACAGAAAACCTGCTATTGGTATAACGGACAGAGATGTGGCGGAAGTGCCACCTCTCAGGGGCAGGCTCGGGCTAAGGTATGACACTGGCATGTGGTATGTGGAGGGTGAGGCTGTGGCCTCTGCCACACAGAACAGGGTAGATTCAGACCTCAGAGAGCAGAAAACCTCCGGATGGGCTATAGTGAACCTCAAGGCTGGTTTAAGCTACAGAGGGCTTACATTAAACGCCGGAGTTGAAAACCTCTTTGACAAAAAATACTACAGCTACCTTTCATATGTAAGAAATCCCTTTGCCACAGGAGTGAAGGTTCCAGAGCCCGGAAGGAGCTTTTACGTAAGTGCAAGCTATCACTTTTAAAGCCCCGCATGGCTATACCCAAGGCTCTTCTCCCGTGGGGGAGCCCTCCTTTTATATGAAATGTAAAAAACTGGTTGCAAAATGCACAGAAAGGGATGGAATATACAATACATGAGAGCTGTTATAGTTGAAGATGAGCCCCTTGCGGTTCATAGGCTCAGGAGAATGATAAAAAGCGACGGCAGGCTGGATGTGGTGGGAGAGGCTGGCACCTACGAAGAGGCTATAAAGGTGGTAGAGGAAAAGAAGCCCGATGTGCTTTTTCTTGACATAAGACTGCCCGACGGAACTGGTATAGACCTTGCAAAGGAGCTGCTGTCTATGGGGCTAAGACCATACATCATCTTCACCACCGCATACGGCGAATATGCCCTTGAAGCCTTCAGAGTTTCTGCGGTGGATTATCTTCTCAAGCCCTTTTCTCAGGAAGACCTCAGCAAAGCCATAGACAGAGTGCTGGAAAAGAAAAACAACACCCAGCAGGTGATAAACCTTATAAGAAACGAACGCCCCATAATACCAGCAAGGATTGGCAACAAGGTCATATTCCTGAGCCCTGAGGACATATACTACGTGCAGGCGGAGATGGGAGAGGTAAGCGTCAGAACCAGGGAAGGGCTTTTGCCCCTTAGCAAGAAACTCTACGAGATAGAAGAACAGCTCAGGCCCTACAACTTCTTCAGGGTCCACAGGTCCTATCTTGTAAACCTCAACAAGGTAAAAGAGCTAAAAAGCGTAGAGCAGAGTAAGTATGTGATAGTCTTTAAGGAGATAAACGAAACCCTCAAGACCAGCAGGGAGGGTGCCAAAGCCCTCAGGGAATACCTGAACATTTAGCCTTTTTGCCCGTAGGCTTCCTTTGCCAGCTTTATCCTCTCGTAGTAGTTTACAATGGGTCTGTGGTAGGGAAGTCTGTGGCTCAGGGGGTCGTGGAGCATATGGCAGGGCACTTTTGAAAGCTCCGGTAAATATGTCTTTATGTACGCACAGTCGGGGTCATACCTCTGAGCCTGAAGTATGGGATTAAAGAGCCTGAAGGGTTTTGGGTCTGCACCTACGGAGGCGGTCCACTGCCAGTTTCCCGTGTTTACCACCTCGTCGTAGTCCAGAAGATGCTCCATGAAGAACTTTTCCCCAATCCTCCAGTCTACGAGCAGAACCTTTGTGAGAAAACTGCCCACTATCATTCTCATCCTGTTGTGAAGCCATTTTTCTTCTACCAGCTGCCTTATGCCTGCGTCCACTATGGGATAGCCAGTTCTTGCCTCAAAGAAGGCCCGTATGTGCTCTTTTCTGTTTTCCCACTTTATGTTTCTCCTTTTTACCTGAAACTCAAGATCTCTGGACTGGGGAAAGTTAAGGGCTATGTGATACCAGAACTCTCTCCAGGCAAGCTCCTTGATAAACTGCTCACTTCTGAGGTGAGCCCTTTTATAGATTTCTCTCAGAGAAAGCACCCCAAACCTTATACAGGGGGAAAGCCTTGAAGAGCCATCAACCGCAGGGTAGTTTCTGAGCTCTTCGTATTTTTCAAAAGGAAAGGTGCTGAGCCTTTTCTCGCAGTCTTCTGGGTAGAAGGGATAAGGGTCGCTGTAGTCAAGGTTGAGGTCCTTCAAAGCAGGAAGGGGTAGTTGGGGAACGGTAAAGTTTTCTGGGGATGTCTCAGAGAGGTCAACCTTCTTTGTCCACTCTGTATAAAAAGGGGTGTATACCTTCCTCTGCGGAATTGCCTCGGGCACTGCAAGAAAGTTGTCAAAGACCTCCACATATTCCACACCGTATTCCCTGCAGAGCTTCCGTATTTCCCTGTTTCTTTCCACACCGCTCCAGCTGTAAGAGACTGTGGTGTAAAGATGGGTGGGCTTTGCGACTCTGAAGACCTCTCTCAGGGCTTCTTCTGTGCTTGCTTGCAGGCAGTAGAGCCTTATCTGGGAGGAAAGTAGGGCGACAGCCCTCACCAGATATCCCAGCCTCTTGTAATCAACCTTAAGGGTGGTAAGTATGTCCCTGTCAAAGATAAACACAGGCACTATTTCTCTGTGATTTTTTGACGCAAGGGCTAGCCCTCTGTTGTCCTTTACTCTGAGGTCTCTTTTAAAGAGGTAGACTGCCCTCATGGTTTTACTACTGCGAGGTAGATGACCGCAAGAGACACCACTATGAGGGGAAGGGCAACCACATAGTTAAAAAGGTCATATTTCTCGTAGGCCTTCATCCTGTCCTTTGAGCGTGGAATGTAGAAGTTTACAAACCAGAAGTTGAGAACTTCAAGGGGCAAAAGCACACCGAGCACCAGCGGTAGCTTGTAGTTTAGCCAGCTTATATCAAACCTGTATTTCAGCAAATGTATCATATAAAGACCCATAACCAGAGCGAGGACAAAGCCCAGTATCTCAAGGTTTGTCATCCAGCGGTAGAAACTCCTGAGTACGTGCTGGTCACAGCCTGTAGGTCTTCTCATAGAATAGAGCATGAAAAGCCCCAGAGAAGACGATGCACCTGCCCAGAGGAATATGCCGATTAAATGGATAAACTTTGCGGTCGTGTATTCCATCTTCTGAGGTATTTTACAGACTTCCTGATGTATGGGTATATCCTTTCACCTATAAAAGGCAACTTTTTGAGCCTCACTATGTCCCTTTTGGATGCTCTGGAAAGCATTATTATGGCAAGCAGATACAGGGGGACTGTGGGTAAGATGGGAAGGAATATGCCAAGAGTGCCGAGCCCGAAGAAAGAAAAGCCAAAAAGTCTGTAAACACCTCTTTTCATCACTTATAAATATAAGCCTTTGAGTTTCTTGAGAAATAAGCCTTGCCCATGTGAAGGGGATATTTAACCTTTTCAGGCTTCAGCCTGCCTTTTCTGTAGTGTATGAGCTCCACCCTTCCTATAAGAAGGCTGTGGTCGGGGAGCTCCATAACCCTCTCCTGGGTGCACTCATACAAAAGAAGGGATTGTTCTATGGCAAGGGCTTTAACTTTCAGGGCTCTGAAGGGTCTGAGCCTCTTAAAAAGTTTCCACTTGTCCGTCTGGTCTCCATGGTGTCTCCCTGCAGTCAGAATATCCTCAAGGTAGTCTTCTGGCAGGAAGTTTACCGTAAAGTCCACGCCCTCTACGATTAGCCTGTGGCTGTAGTTTTCTCTTGCTATGGCCGCTGCATACAGAAAGGGCTCTTTGTTTGCGGGCATGTGCCAGGCGACCGCCAGTGGGTTTTCTCCAACGCACACCACTGCAACCGGTCTTGGCACATAACCCAAAAAGTAGGCATCCTGTAGAGTCTTAAAATTTTTCTGAAGGGCGGGGGAGGTCCCTTCAGGAGGAGGCAAGGCATGGGCGTAGTGGCTGTTTTTCAGGCTGTCCATCTGCCGAGCAGAAACACAAGGGTTATTCCAATTATGTGAACTATCCACCAGCCTATTCTCATGAACCTGAAAGCCTCTGGTAGTTGCATGGCTTACACCTCCTTACAAGTTTTTCCTATTCATGAGAATATACCCTGCACCCTTCCTCTGACAGATTTCTATTCCACCTTCCAGAGGTTAATTTTTACTCTTCACTGAACTCCATTCTGAAAAAAGTCAATTCCTTATCCCTACGGTAGCTGAGTCTGCCCCCGCACAGCTCAAGCCTTTTCCTCAGGTTGGACAGTCCAGTCCCTTCTCTTATATGTTCAAAGCCTACGCCGTTGTCCACAACCTCAACTATCTTCCTGTTGCCTTCGGTGTAAGCCCTTACCTCAACCCTGCCATGCCTTAGCTTGAGTCCATGCTTGAGAGCATTCTCAACAAGCACCTGAAGGGAAAACTTGGGCACCTTGAGGCTAAGAAGACCTTCATCTACTTTCACAACAAGGTCAATCTTCCCCACAAACCTCAGGCTTATAACCTTCCAGTAGTCTCTGAGCAGGTTAAGCTCGTCCTCCAGACTTATAAGAGGCTCAAAGTGGAGACTTCTTCTCAAAAGCCTTGCCAGAGCCAGTATGGCCTCTTCCGCCTTGCCCGGGTCCTGATGAACCAGCTCTGCCAGTGCGTTGAGGGTGTTGAACATAAAATGAGGACTTATCTGGCTCTCCAAGTTCCTTATGTGTTCCTCCAGCAAAAGTCTCTTGCTCTCTTCTTCTCTTCTCTGCAGAGAGACCAGCTTGTAGAGGAGATAACCCAGAGATGCGGTCATGAGCCCCAAAAACACTGAAAGGCTGAGGGCTTTGCCCATGGGCAGGTGCAAGTCTACTATTCCAAGGGCTTCGTTGGTGAGGTATCCACCCATGGCACCCAGAAAACCGGAAACCAGTGCAAGAAAAAGACTGAAAGGCGTTCTGAGAAAATCTGGAAGCATCCTCACAAGCCAGCGGTTGTTTATCTCTGTGGTAATGAAGGAAAGCACAAATATGTAGAGCGAGGTTATAAGCCCGAGGAACATAACAGGCATTAGCCTCTGGCCATGAAGTGATGCCACAAAGCCCGATATGGAAAAGCCAAGAAGGGAAGCAAGCAGGAGTATGTAAAGCCACTCTCTGAGCCTTATCTTCAACATAGCTTGAAGTCCTTCTCTATGAGCTTAAGAAGGTTTATGACACCCATGCTGACCCCTGGCCATCCCTGACCCGGGAAGACAGTATCACCCACCAGATAGATACCCTCCACCGGTGTAACGGGTGAGGGGTAGGAGAAGGGGAAGTTTTCTTTTGTGAGGGGCACACCGCCTACCGAACCTCTGTATCTGCCCGTGTAAACTTCAAAGGTTCTGGGAGTGCCTGCAAATACATAAACCTTCTTTAAGCTCCTGAGCTGAGGAAGATACTGGTATATGGTCTCAAGGCAGTATTCAAGAGCCCTCTCTTTCCTGTCTTCATACTCCTCTCTGGAAAGACCTTCCCACAGCTCAAGCATTGTATGGGTAGATACGGTGATGCTTCTTGTTCCCTCCTTGCTGAGCACAGGGTCGTCCCTCTCTGATATGGACACGAACAGAGACCTGCTTCCCGTATAGGGTATGGGCTCTCTCAGAAGTATAAAGTGGTGGTGGGCAAAATCCTCCGGGAGCTCTCCCTCTACCGTCATGTATATAGTAAAGGCACCCCACAACTTCCAGAACCTTTTTTTTGCAATCTCAGAGAATTCCCTCAGCTCTTCCACAAGGTCTCCCGCCTTCCATATGGTGGTGTTGAGCACCACCCGCTTTGCCTCGCAGTTTCCCCTGTTGGTCTCTATGAGAAAGCCCCAGGGTTTTCTTTTTATGGCTTTTACCCTGGTCTTCATGCTTATGTTTTTTACACTGCTGGCAAAGGCATCAAGCAGTTTTCCCATACCTCCCACTGCGTAGTAGTTGGTAAGATTAGGGTATGTGAGCCCGAGAGATGCCACGGAAAAGGGCACTTCCTCCAGAAAGCCCTGAGCGGTTATAAGAGTGTGGTGTGTGAGAAAAAGCTCGTAGTCGGAGTTGAATTTGCCAAGGTAGACGCCAGCTACACTTCTTGCACTGAAGAAGTTGCACAACAGGGTGGAAAAAAAGTCCAGAGGATGCCTTGAAAGACTTCTGAGGGGAGATGTAAGGCTTGGATAGGGCAGGCTGTCGCACCACATGCTCCACATGGCATCACTTACCCTGTAGACTCTCCTCCAGAAGGAGGTGTGCTCAAGCCCTGGAAAGGCCCTTTTTATCTCTTCAAGGGACTGGTCTCTGTCCTTCCACCTTCTTATAACCCTATCACCAAGGTATATTACCATAGCCGGGTCTATTGGCTTTATGGGAAGCTCTACTTTGAGAAAATTTGCTATCTTACCAACTGGAAGGTTCTCCTCTGCCCCTACAAAGGTGGCAGCACCCACATTGTAATAAAAACCCTTTCTGCGGAAGGTGCCCGCACAGCCTCCGAGGTAGTCAAGGGCTTCAAAAAGGATAACATCCTTTCCTATGTGTGAAAGAAGGGCGGAGGCGAGAACTCCACCTATACCACCGCCAACTACTGCATAGTCAAACATAGGAATAAATATTTCCAGAGAAAGGAGCCAGGTTGAAGTATACACCTTATTTTTTCAGGAGCCTGTTCTTCCAGTTAATATCCTGATACCCCTCAGACCTATATCCCTCCTGTAGTGCATGCCTTCAAACCTTATCTTCTCAACTGCCCCGTAAGCCCTTTCCCTCGCTTCGTATAGGTCCGCTCCCCATGCACACACATTGAGAACTCTTCCTCCCTTTGTGTATACCTTTCCGTCCCTCCTTTCTGTCCCCGCATGAAAGACAACCACATCCTCCATATTCTCAACTTCCTCAATCCCGATAATCTCCTTACCATCCTCCGGCTTTTCCGGATAGCCTTTGCTTGCAAGCACAACGCAGAGTGCGTTTCTCTGGTCTATCTCAATGTGTATTTCCCTTCCCTCATAAAAGTCAAGAAGTATCCGAAGCAGATCTCCCTTTGTTCTCACGAGAAGCGGTTGAGCTTCCGGGTCTCCAAGCCTTGCGTTGAACTCAAGCACCTTCGGTCCCTTGCCTGTGAGCATAAGACCCACATAAAGAAAGCCTCTGTAATAAATCCCCTCCTCCTTCAGCCCTCTTATTACCCTTTCCACTATGTGTTCCTTTATGAGCTTTTCCATAGCTTCGTCAACGAAAGGATTCGGTGAATATGCCCCCATACCGCCCGTATTGGGACCCATATCACCGTCAAGAAGTCTCTTGTGGTCCTGAGAGGTGGGAAGGGGCACATATCTATCGCCGTTGAGCATCACTATATAGGAAGCCTCCTCACCTTCTAAATATTCCTCCACCACCACCCTTGAGCCTGCATCTCCGAGACTTTTCCTTACCATGAGCCTGTCTATAGCCTGAAAGGCTTCCTCATAGTTTTTACAGACAATCACCCCCTTACCACTGGCGAGACCATCCACCTTTATAACCACAGGCACTCCAAAGTCCCTTACAAAGCTCTTTGCCCTCTGAGGGTCTTCAAATATGTGAAACTCTGCGGTGGGAATGCCATACTTCTGCATAAACTCCTTGGCAAAGGCCTTGCTTCCCTCAAGCATGGAAGCCCTACTATCTGGTCCAAAGATTCTAAGACCCCTCCTCTCAAACTCATCAACAATACCAGCCACCAGCGGGGCCTCAGGTCCAACCACCGTAAAGTCAATACCTTCCCTCTGGGCGAAGTCTGCAAGGGCTTTTATATCAGTTGGCTCTACAGGGATATTCTGAGCTATTCTTGATGTTCCTGCATTTCCCCTTGCACAGTAGAGGGCTTTCACAAGAGGACTCTGAGAGAGCTTCCATGCTATGGCATGCTCCCTGCCGCCGTTTCCGACTACGAGAACCTTCACATGTTTATTATACCAGAACTCTTTCCCTTGCTATCCTCAGGAAGTTTTCAAGAAGCTTCATACCTTCTTCTGAAAGCACAGACTCCGGATGGAACTGAACCCCAAAGAGGGGATATGCAATATGCTGAATGCCCATTATCTCACCGTCCTCAGACCATGCGGTAATTTTCAAAAAGTCCGGAAGAGTATTTCTGTCAATTACCAGAGAGTGGTATCGCACTGCAGTAAATGGGTTCTTCAGCCCTTCAAAGATACCCTCTCCCGTATGGGATATCTGGGATGTTTTGCCGTGCATGAGCTTTTTTGCCCTTACAATACTGGCACCGAAGGCATACCCTATGGACTGATGGCCAAGGCACACACCCAGTATGGGTATTTCCTTGTAAAACCTCTTTATAACATCCACCGATATGCCAGCCTCTTTTGGAGTGCAAGGCCCGGGAGATATAACTATGGCATCTGGTTTTGCCCTTTCTATGTCCTCAAGGCTTATCTCATCATTCCTGCGAACGGCCACATCTGCGGAAAGCATCTGAAGATAATGCACAAGGTTATAGGTAAAAGAATCGTAGTTATCTATCATCAAAACTCTCATAGGGATTAAAATATAACTTTAAGGTATGTATAGGTCAATCTTTTATGGCATAATCTTAACTCTCTTGTTTGTGTTGGGTTCTTTAGTTTACATTGTTAAAAAAACACTTACTAAGGACTTTCTGGGAGTCTTTGCCCATATAGACAAAAGGTATCTTATCCTATCGCTTCTTTTTATGTTCTTGTATCATACCTTTGATAACCTTAGGCTTTTTGTGCTTTCAAGAGCTATGAATTTAAAGTATTCTTTTTTTTATGGCTATATCATATCCTTTATAAACACCTTTGGGGCTACCATAACTCCAGCACACATGGGTGGCGAATTTATGTCTGTATATACTCTTTCCAGGAAAGGTGGTAGGCTCCATAAAGTAATAAGCATAGTCACCATGAAAACTATAACAGGCATGGTCTTCTTCATACTGGCTTTTCCCTATGCTATGTCCTATCTCTATAAAAACCCAAAACAATCTTTGAGAATTTTAGGTTTATTTTTCTTTTTTCTTGTTTTGTTTTCATTTTTATACCTTCTTTTAAAAGCTATTTCAAAAAGAAATTTTGGTGAAAACAAAAAATTTATCCAAAAGATAAAATACACATTCAAAAGGTACCTTGTAGTATCAAGAATATTCCTAAGGGACAAAAAACTAAGCATACTTTTGGCATCTATAAGCAGTGTGTTTCTCTATCTTTCCTTTTTATCCTCCGGCGCCTTTTTGGTCAAAAGCTTCAATCCAGAATATAACCTTTTTACCTTGATAGAACACCAAATTATGCTACTTTATGCCATATTCCTTAGTCCTACGCCGGGTGGTAGCGGGGTAGGAGAGGTAGGTGCCTTGTATGTCTTTGATGCCTTCCTTGAGGCAAGCTTACTTGGTGGTTTTTCCATACTTTGGCGGTTCATAACCCAGTATATGAGCGCCCTTCTGGGCGGTATATTCCTTCTGTTCCTTGTTATAAAAGACTCAAGAAGATTTACCCATGCTTGACCTAATAAACCCTTATGCCTATGCGGTAAGAATAAGAAACTGGCTTTATGACAAAAACTTCATAAAACCATGTAAGCTTCCTGTGCCTGTTCTATCCGTGGGCAATCTCTCTGTGGGCGGCTCTGGTAAAAGCTCCTTGGTGAGATATATGGGAGGGCTTTTAAAGGACCTTCATGTATGCATACTTTCAAGGGGCTATGGCAGAAGGACAAAAGGGACCATTTTGGCATCCGAGAGGGGAAGGCTTTTAGTAAGTTGGGAAGATGCTGGGGATGAGCCTTATATGCTGGCAAAGCTTTTGCCTTGGGCAAGCGTGGTGGTGGACGAGAACCGATGCAGGGGAGCTTTCTTTGCTCTTGAAAGGCTAAAGCCAGATATATTTATACTTGATGATGGCTTTCAACACAGGAGAATACATAGAGACTTAAATATCTTGCTTCTCAAAAAAAAGGACCTTTCAGACAGGCTTTTTCCCTTTGGAAGGCTAAGGGAGCCTTTAAGTGGTATGGAAAGGGCTGACATAATAATTCTGTCTTATGCAGATATTGAAAATTTTGACTGGAGGCATCCTACAAAGCCTACACTTAAGATGGTAAGGGAAAACTGGAGAGTGGTAAGGAGTTCGGACGGTAAAGTTTTTGAAAATTTTAAGGAAACAAGCTTTATAGCCTTTGCTGGGCTTGGAGACAACAGCCAGTTTTTCAAAAGCCTTGAAAGGCTTGGAATAAAAACAAAAGAAAAGATTAGTCTTCCAGACCATTACTCTTACAAGGATTTTAAGTTAAAGGAGGATGAATTCTACATAACCACTTTAAAGGATGCCATAAAGCTAAAACCATCAGAAAACCTTTTTTACCTTGATTTTGATGTAAGGGTGGATGGTTTGGAAGAAATACTGTTGAGTAAAATAAGAAATTAAAAAAGTAGGAACGTGGTTATGATGGTATAGTAATTTTGTCAATTCTTCACGTAATCTTCACGAAAGGCTATTTATAGCTAAGTTATAATAACGCAAGTTGCAAGTTATAGCATCCCTGCACTCCAGAGCCTATGGAGATTGTAAGAAATTACCGCCATGTAGAT